>NZ_JBITSK010000001.1:205720-379960 GCF_044540565.1 Streptomyces sp. NPDC085931 | reverse complement strand
GGTGAGGCTGGCCCCCCCCCCCCGGGCCCGGCCCCCCCACCCCGGCCCCCCCCCCGCGGGGGGCCCCCGGGGGGGGGGGGGGGGGGGGGGGCGGGGGGGCCCCCCCCCCCCCGCCCCCTGGTCTTTCACCCGGGGGTTGCCCGGGAGTCAGCCGGTCACGAGTTGACCTGCGTCGTGACCAGATTCGAGAAGGTGGTCAGCCGGGTGTAGACACCCGGGTAGCCGGCCTGGGCGCAGCCCTCGCCCCAGGAAGTGATGCCTGCCAGGACGCCCCCGATGAGCAGGGGGCCGCCGCTGTCGCCCTGGCAGGTGTCCACGCCGCCGGAGGTGTACCCGGCGCACACCATGTCGCTCTGCACGAAGTCGGAGCCGTAGGAGCCGCCGCACGCGGAGTCGGACACGGTCGGTACGGTCGCGGTGCGCAGCTGGTTGGAGGAGCTGCCGCCGGAGGAGGTGGTGCCCCAGCCGAGGATGCGCGCGGTGGTGCCGGCCGCGTACACCGAGGTCTGGGCGGAGGAGACGTACTTGGCCGGGGTGTACGGCATCGACGTCGACAGCGTCAGCACGGCCACGTCGTCGCCGTTGGTGGCGTCGGTGTAGCTCGGGTGGATCCATATCCTGCTGACTCTGCTGACCGTGCCGTTGGTGCCGTTGCGGTAGGTCCGGCCGCCGACCACCCGGACGCTGCTGGTGGTCTCGCCGACCATGCAGTGCGCGGCGGTGACCACCTTCGTGGGCGAGACCAGCGTGCCGCCGCAGAACTGGTTCTGCGAGGCGTCCGTGATCTGCATGACGAACGGGTAGGCGGTCGTCGTGGTCGTGGTGCCGCCGACGATCGGCTGGGGCGCGGCCACGGCCGTGGGGGCGGCGAGCAGCGCGGTGGTGGCGGCGGCAGCGGTCGCCGCGACGGCGGCGGCGGCCTTCCTGGCAGCGTTGAGCCCGAACATGGGTCTCCTTGAGGGGAGTTGCCGGTGGGGGGTCGCGCGGGTGGGGTGGAGCACGGAGACCCTGACGCCGTTGTTC
The DNA here is from genome assembly GCF_044540565.1 of Streptomyces sp. NPDC085931. Lineage (NCBI taxonomy): Bacteria > Bacillati > Actinomycetota > Actinomycetes > Kitasatosporales > Streptomycetaceae > Streptomyces > Streptomyces sp. NPDC085931. Next base: position 378,937 of record NZ_JBITSK010000001.1, on the reverse strand, counting down.
GGATCTCCGTGTGCCCGGCGAGCGGCACGCCCCCAAGCTAGGGCTCGGCGCCGAGGGCCCCCAATGAGGGAACCCCCTAAGGGAGTTGGGCAGGGAAAACCCTCGGTGCGGCGCCGTAAACCCAGGTCGGGTCAGGTGCTGCGGCGGCCCGCGGCCAGCCGGACGATGTCCACCCGCGAGCGGATGCCCAGCTTGCGGTAGACCCGGGTGAGGGTCGCCTCGACGGTCTTGACGCTGATGAACAGACGGCCGGCGATCTCCCGGTTGGTCGCCCCCTCCATCACGAGCGAGGCGACCTGACGCTCCATCGAGGCGAGCCCCTCCAGCGCGTCGAGTGCCACGGACGGGGTGACGGAGGCCGGTTCCACCGCCGCGGGCCCGGCGCTGACGGCCGCGTCGACCTGCCGCAGCCAGGGCATCGCCCGGCAGCGCCGGAACAGCCGGGCGGCCTCGTCGTACGACGCCGGTCCGGGCTGGGCGGCGCTGCCCGGGCGCGGGTGGCCGGCGGCCCGGTCGCGCAGCCGGGCCAGCACGAACGCGGCGCGCGCCTCCTCCAGGCCGTAGCCGAGCCGCCCCAGCCGGTCCTGCACCGACGTCAGCCGGACCACGGCCGCCTCGTGCTCGCCGCGCGCCGCCCGGACCAGCGCCTCGGCCCGGTCCAGCACCGCCAGCACGCTCTCCCGGCCCAGCCGCAGCGCGTGCACCCGGGCCGTGTCGATGACGTCCTGCGCCTCGCCCGGTTCGCCGATGCGGACCAGGGCCTCGGCGAGGTCGCCGTGCCAGCGGCCGCGCGCCGGGTCGTTGATGCCCAGGCCCAGCTCCAGTTCCCGCACCCGGCGCAGCGAACGGACCGTGCCCGCGGGGTCCCCGGCCACCAACTGGGCGTAGCCCAGGGCCGCCAGAGCGCGGGAGAGGTACATCTGGTCGCCGTCGACCTCGGCGTGGTCGGCCGCCTCGCGGGCGAGCGCGAGCGCCCGGTCGACGTCCCCGGCGGAGGCCTCCGCGAGCGAGGTCAGCATCGCGGAGGCGCCCTCGCCGATCCCCGAGTCCCGCGCCAGGCGCAGACTCTCGCGGGCGAGGTCCAGGGCCCGGCCGCAGTGCCCGGAGCGCAGCTCGGTGTCGGCGAGGAAGCGCAGGAAGTGCACCTCGCTCTCGACCATGCCGCGCCGCCGCACCTCGCGCAGCAGCGCCGTGATGGTGGCGCGCGCCTCGGGCAGCTGGTCGCTCATGATCAGCCAGCGGAAGCGGGCCGAGCCGGCGCCGTTGTGGTGGCAGGCCACGTACGGGTCCTGCGGCTCCTTCAGGGCCCGTTTGACCGTCGCGGGCGCGTCCGGGTGGCCCATCAGGGTCTCGGTGGAGGCCTGGAAGGACAGCGCCATCAGCTCCGTGCGCCGGTCCTCGCCGCGGGCGGCCAGCTCGGCCGCGTGCGCGGCCTCCTGCCGGGCCTCGGCGAAGTCGCCCTCCACGACCAGGGCGCGCCAGGCGAGCTGGTAGCGGACCAGGGCGAGCAGCCGCGGGTCGTCGCCGGCGTCGGCCAGCACCTGCGGGAAGACGGCGTCGACCTCGCCGAGCGCCTGCCCGGCCGCCTCGATGACCACCATCCAGGCCCGCACCCGCTCCGCCGGCACGGTGGCGCGTGTCAGCACGTCGCGGGCGATGTCCCTCGCGAGATCGGCCTCCCCGGCCGTGATCGCGTCCTCCGCGGCCTGCAGCCGCCGCTCGTCCGGCCCCGGGACGCTGTCCGCCGGGGTGTGGCGGGCCGCCAGCAGCCCGAGCGAGGCGGCCACCGACGGGGCCCCGCGGTCCCGGGCCAGCGCACCGGCCTCGGCCAGCCGGGCCGCCACCTCCGGGTCGGTGCCGGTGGTGGCCAGGGCCAGGTGCCGGGCGCGCTCGATCGGGTCGGAGGCCGCCGTGGACAGCGCCGCGTGCACGGCCCTGCGCTCCTGCGCGGGGGCCTCCGCGTACAGCGCGGCCGAGATCAGCGGGTGCGCGAACCGCAGGGCCGGGGCCTCCGGGTCCGTGGCCAGCAGCCCCAGGGCCGCCGCCTGGGCGGTCTCGGCCTCGGCGTGCTCCCGCCCGGCCGCGTGCAGCAGGGCCAGGGTGGGCCGGGCGCCCGCGCTGGCCACCAGGAGGGTGCGGCGCGCCTCGTCCGACAGCATCTCCAGCCGGCTCAGCACCAGCGCCCGCAGCGAGGTGGGCACCGGCAGCGGCTCGCCCGGCCGGGGCCGGGCCGGGCTCTCGGCGAGGGCGCGGCCCAGTTCCAGCGCGAAGAGGGGATTGCCGCCGCTGGTGCGGTGGATGTCGCGGATCGTGGAGCGGGACAGCGGGGTGTAGCCGCGGTGGTCCAGCAGCGCGGAGACCTGCGTCCGGGTGAGCGGGCCCAGCCGCACGGCGAGGGTGTCGGGCGGGGACGCGCGTAGATGGCGGTCGTACTCCTCGCCCTCGGTCCGCACCGCGGACAGCATCTGCACGGGCGTGTCGCCGAGCCGGCGGGCGGCGAAGCCGAGCAGTTCCGCGCTGGCCGCGTCCAGCCACTGCAGATCGTCGGCGACGACCAGCACCGGGCCCTTGAGGGCCAGGGCGCGCAGCGCCGACAGCACGGCGAGGCGCAGCGCCAGCCCGTCGCGCTGCAGGGTGGACTCGCCGCGGCCGGTGAGCGCCGACTCCAGGGCCGTGCGCTGCGCGGCGGGCAGGTGGCCGGAGACCTCGTCGAGGACCAGACCGAACAGATCGGCCAGGGCCAGGAAGGGCAGATGGGATTCGGACTCCGTGGCCGAGCAGCGCAGGACCGTGCGGTCCGGGCCGCCGTAATCCGCGGCCAGCGCCCGCAGGATCGTCGACTTTCCTATTCCGGCCGGTCCGTGCAGCAGCACACTGCCGCCCCGGCCGAGCTGGTCACGGGCCGAGGCGAACAGCTCCTCCCGGCCGATGACCAGGTCGGGGCGGTTCCTGGGAGGCTCCTGGAAGTCCCGTCGAACGGTCACCTCTGTCCTCCCTGTGTCGTGTCCTGGCCAATATTAGGCAACAGCTCTTTGAATTTCGGACGGACGCTGTGGTGAGGGAAATAACAACCCGGCTCGACGGACGAAATTCACCCCGCTCCCGAATGCGGTGGAACACGGCCCCGGGCGCCCCCTCGGAACCGCGTCGGCGGGTCGAACGGACCGGCCGTCACAAACGTGTACAAACCTACGGCAACCACCCGGCCCGGCGGGCGGCGACCACGGCCTCGCCCCGGGTCCGGGCCCGCAGCTTGCGCATGGCCGACCGGAGATACCCCTTGACGGTTTCGGCCGTCACCCCCAGCCGCTCCGCGGCGACCGCGTTGGTGGCCCCGTCGGCCACACACGCCAGCACGTCCACCTCCCGGGGCGCGAGCCGGACCCGCGGCGCGGCGGCGGACGCACCGGGACCGGCCCCGCCGGGGCCGGCCGCCAGCAGCGCGCACGCGCCGAGCAGCTCGGCCCGCAGCCCGGGGTCCGCGATCCGCGGGGCCAGCGCCCGCAGCGCCGCGTGCGCCTCCCGCACCTGCTCCCAGCCCGCGCCCGGACCGCCGCCGGCGGCGAGCGTGCGCGCCTCGTCCCGCACGACCAGCGCCCGCTCCACGTCCCGCGCCGCCTCCACGGCCGCGTCCAGCATCCGCCCGCCCAGCGGCTGAGCCGTGCGCAGCGCCCCGTACAGCACCCCGCGCACCCGGTGCCGCACCACCACCGGCACGGCCAGCACCGAGCGCAGCCCCTCCACCGCCACCGGGGCGTCGTACTCGTGGCTGATCTGCCGCGAGACGGAGTAGTCCGTCACCACGCACGGCCGCGACAGCGCCACCGCCTTGCCGCCCAGGCCGGTCCCGGACGTCACCACCAGCGACCGCAGCGCGTGCGTCGCCGTGCCGCTCAGTTCGCTGATGCGCATCTGCCGCCCGGCCTCCAGCAGACCGCCGAAGGCCACCGGAAGACCGGTGGCGCGGCGCAGCCGCAGCAGGGCGTCCCGTACCTCGACCGCGTCGGACGCGTCTGCCGTCACCTGTTCGCCCCTTCACTACGGCGCCTGTGCGGGCGCACCCCCCGTTCGGGGGTAGTGAGACCCGCATCACGGATTACACGATGGCTCAGAGCCGCCCGGCAATGGTCCGGCACCGAGGAGGACGCATGACATCGGCGACGGAGGCGTTCCGCAGCGCGCGGGACTTCCTGCTGGAGCACCGCGAGGACTACGCCACCGCCTACGGGGGTTTCCGCTGGCCCCGTCCCGAGTACTTCAACTGGGCCCTCGACTGGTTCGACGAGATCGCCGACGGCAACGCCCGCACGGCCCTGCACATCGTCGAGGAGGACGGCCGCGAGACCCGGCTGTCCTTCGGGGAGATGTCCGTGCGCTCCGCCCGGTTCGCCACCTGGCTGCGGGCCCGGGGCGTGCGCGCCGAGGACCGGATCCTGGTCATGCTCGGCAACCAGGCCGAACTGTGGATCACCGCCCTCGCGGCGATGAAGCTGCGCGCGGTGGTCATCCCGGCCACCCCGCTGCTCGGCCCGGCGGACCTGCGCGACCGGGTGGCGCGCGGCCGGGTCCGGCACGTCATCGCCCGTCCCGAGGACGCCGGCAAGTTCGCCGAGGTCCCCGGCGACTACACGCGCATCGCCGCCGGGGCCGCCGGATCCGTACCGGACGGCTGGCTGCCGCTGGACGACGCCCACGGCGCCTCCGCCGACTTCACGCCCGACGGCCCGACCCGGTCCGACGACCCGCTGATGCTCTACTTCACCTCGGGCACCACCGCCCGGCCCAAGCTGGTCGAGCACACCCACACCTCGTACCCGATCGGCCACCTGGCGACCATGTACTGGATCGGCCTGAAGCCGGGCGACGTGCACCTGAACATCTCCTCCCCGGGCTGGGCCAAGCACGCCTGGTCCAACCTCTTCGCCCCCTGGAACGCCGAGGCGACCGTCTTCCTGCACAACTACACGCGCTTCGACGCCGCCCGGCTCATGGCCGAGATGGACCGGGCGGGCGTCACCACCTTCTGCGCCCCGCCGACCGTGTGGCGCATGCTCATCCAGGCCGACCTGACGCAGCTGCGCACCCCGCCCCGCGAGGTCGTCGCCGCCGGGGAACCGCTCAACCCGGAGGTCATCGAGCAGGTCCGCCGCGTCTGGGGCGTCACCATCCGGGACGGCTTCGGCCAGACCGAGACGGCCGTCCAGGTCGCCAACAGCCCCGGCCAGCCGCTCAAGACCGGCTCGATGGGCCGGCCCAGCCCCGGCTACCGCGTCGAGCTGCTCGACCCCGTCTCGGGCGCGCCCGGCGCCACCGAGGGGGAGATCGCCCTCGACCTGTCGCACCGTCCGGTCGGCCTGATGACCGGCTACCACGGCGACGCGGACCGCACGGCGGAGGCCATGGCCGGCGGGTACTACCGCACGGGCGACATCGCCGCCCGGGACGCGGACGGGTACCTGACCTACATCGGCCGCAGCGACGACGTCTTCAAGTCGTCCGACTACAAGATCAGCCCCTTCGAGCTGGAGAGCGCGCTGCTGGAGCACGAGGCGGTGGCCGAGGCGGCTGTGGTGCCCGCCCCGGACGAGGTGCGGCTGTCGGTGCCGAAGGCGTACGTCGTCCTGGCGGAGGGCTGGGAGCCCGGGCCCGACACGGCGAAGGTCCTCTTCGAGCACTCCCGCGAGGCCCTCGCCCCCTACAAGCGCATCCGCCGCCTGGAGTTCGCCGATCTGCCCAAGACCGTCTCCGGCAAGATCCGCCGGATCGCCCTGCGCGAGGCGACGGCGGCCGGCTCGGACGCCGAGTACCGCGAGGAGGACTTCCGGTGAACTCCTACAGCCACGGCACCGGCACGACACCGCTGCTCGGCGACACGATCGGGGCGAACCTGGACCGGGCCGTGGCCGCGTGGCCGGACCGCGAGGCCCTGGTGGACGTGCCCTCCGGGCGGCGCTGGACCTACGCGCGCTTCGGCGCGGACGTCGACCGTCTCGCGTCGGCCCTGCTGGCCTCCGGTGTCGCCAAGGGCGACCGGGTGGGCATCTGGGCGGTCAACTGCCCCGAGTGGGTGCTGGTCCAGTACGCCACCGTCCGCATCGGCGCGATCATGGTGAACATCAACCCGGCCTACCGCACCCACGAGGTCGAGTACGTCCTGCAGCAGGCCGGGGTGTCCGTGCTGTTCGCCTCGCAGAGCCACAAGACGAGCGACTACCGGGCCATGGTCGAACAGGTGCGGGGCCGCTGCCCCCGGCTGCGCGAGGTCGTGTACTTCGGCGATCCGGGCTGGCAGGCGCTGCTCGCCCGGGCGACCCCCGATCCGGCCTACCCGGAGCTGTCCTGCGACGACCCCATCAACATCCAGTACACCTCCGGCACCACCGGCTTCCCCAAGGGCGCCACGCTCTCCCACCACAACATCCTCAACAACGGCTACTTCGTGGGGGAGTTGATCGCCTACTCCGAGCAGGACCGGATCTGCGTCCCGGTGCCCTTCTACCACTGCTTCGGCATGGTCATGGGCAACCTCGCCGCCACCTCGCACGGCGCCTGCATCGTCATCCCGGCCCCGTCCTTCGACCCCGCGGCGACCCTGGAGGCGGTCCAGCAGGAGCGCTGCACCTCCCTCTACGGCGTCCCGACCATGTTCATCGCGGAGCTGAACCTGCCCGGCTTCGCCTCCTACGACCTGTCCTGCCTGCGCACCGGCATCATGGCGGGCTCGCCCTGCCCGGTGGAGGTGATGAAGCGGGTCGTGGCCGAGATGCACATGGCGGAGGTCGCCATCTGCTACGGCATGACCGAGACCTCCCCGGTCTCCCTGCAGACCCGGCGGGACGACGACCTGGAGCACCGCACCGGCACGGTCGGCCGCGTCCTGCCGCACCTGGAGGTCAAGGTCGTCGACCCGGCGACCGGCGTGACGCAACCCCGGGGCGTGGCGGGCGAGTTGTGCACGCGCGGCTACAGCGTGATGCTCGGCTACTGGGACGAGCCGGAGAAGACCGCCGAGGCGATCGACGCCGGCCGCTGGATGCACACCGGCGACCTCGCCGTCATGCGCGAGGACGGCTACGTCGAGATCGTCGGGCGCATCAAGGACATGATCATCCGGGGCGGGGAGAACATCTACCCGCGCGAGATCGAGGAGTTCCTCTACGCCCACCCCAAGATCCGGGACGTCCAGGTCGTGGGCGTGCCGCACGAGCACTGGGGCGAGGAGGTGCTGGCCTGCGTCATCGCCCGCGACCCGGACGACCCGCCGACCCTGGAGGAACTGCGCGCCTTCTGCGCGGGGCGGCTCGCGCACTACAAGGTCCCCAGCCGGCTGCAGGTCCTGGACTCCTTCCCGATGACGGTGTCCGGAAAGGTGCGCAAGGTGGAACTGCGCGAGCGCTACACCGTCTGAACGACCACGGGGGCGTTCGGCCGGACGGGAGCCCCGGCCCGTAAGATCGGCGCCCTTGGGGGTGACACATGGTCAAGCGGCGGCCCGGTACGACGCCCACGCTGGAGCAGGTGGCCGCGCTCGCCGGCGTCGGGCGGGGCACGGTCTCCCGCGTCATCAACAACGAGGCGGGCGTGCGCGAGTCCACCCGCCTCGCGGTGCAGCGGGCCATCGCCGAACTCGGCTACGTGCCCAACCTGGCGGCGCGGTCGCTGGCGGGGCGGCGGGCCGACGCCGTGGCGCTGGTGATGACGGAGCGCGACTGGCGGCTGTTCGGCGAGCCGTTCTTCTCGGAGACGGTCACCGCCGTCGGCGACGCGCTCGCCGAGACCTCGGTGCAGCTGCTGCTCACGCTGGTCCGCACGGACGCCGAGCGGCAGCGGTTCGTCGAGTACGCGCGCGGCGGCCGGGTCGACGGCGTGCTGCTGATGTCGGTGCGCGCCGAGGACCGGCTGCCCGACATGCTCGCCGACGCGGGCCTGCCCACCGTGCTGCTGGGCCGCCGCTCCGGTGACGAGCAGATCACCTACGTCGACGCGGACAACGTCGGCGGTGCCCGCGAGGCGGTGACCCACCTGCTGGCGGGCGGCCGGCGGAAGATCGCGGCCATCACCGGGCCGCTGGACATGTACGTCGCCCGGTGCCGGCTGCGCGGCTACCAGCAGGCCCTGGAGCAGGCGGGGTTGCCCGCGCCCGGCTCCTGGACCGTCGAGGGCGACTTCACCGAGGCGAGCGGGCGCCGGGCGATGGCCGAACTCCTGGAGCGCCACCCGGACGTGGACGCGGTCCTCGCCGCCTCCGACACCATGGCCTCCGGCGCCCTGGCCGTGCTGCGCGCGGCGGGGCGCCGGGTCCCCGACGACGTGGCGGTCGTCGGCTTCGACGACTTCGAGCTCGCCCGGCACACCGACCCGCCGCTGACCACCGTCCGCCAGCCGCTGGAGCAGATCGGCCGGACCATGGTGCGGCTGCTGCTGGAGGAGATGGACCAGCCGGAGGTGGCGTGGCGCCATGTGATCCTGCGGACGCAGCTGGTGGTGCGGGAGTCGGCGTGAAGCCGTCCGGGAGCGCTCCCAACTCCCGCATGTGGCGCACCCGTTGATCGGTACGGCCGACGCACCGCACTGACCTGCGGCTTCGAAATTCATTCGATGGATTCCCGTCTAACGGGTTGTCAGGGACATGGAGTGGCTCCTACAGTCGCGACCGAAACCGGTGAGGTGGGAGCGCTCCCATCAGTGGGGAGGTGGGAGCGCTCCCGAACTCCGAAGCCGCAGCACCTCCGTCATCCGGTTCCCACGGAGAGAGGCCCCCGCATGCGATCGTCACCGCACCGCCTCCGCACCGTCCGCGCCCTGTTCGGCGCGCTGCTCACCACGCTCGCCACCGTCGCGGCGCTCCTCGCCGCCACCGCGCCCGCCCGGGCGGACACGGTCGTCTGCGAGCAGTTCGGCTCGACCGTGATCCAGGGCCGCTACGTCGTCCAGAACAACCGCTGGGGCACCAGTGCTCCGCAGTGCGTCACCGCGACCGACACCGGCTTCCGGGTCACCCAGGCCGACGGCTCGGTACCCACCAACGGGGCGCCGAAGTCCTACCCGTCGGTCTTCAACGGCTGCCACTACACGAACTGTTCGCCGGGCACCAACCTGCCGGCGCAGATCAGCACCATCTCCAGCGCGCCCAGCAGCATCTCGTACGGCTACGTCTCGGGCGCCGTGTACAACGCCTCGTACGACATCTGGCTGGACCCGACGCCCCGCACCGACGGCGTCAACCGCACCGAGATCATGATCTGGTTCAACCGGGTCGGGCCGATCCAGCCGATCGGCTCCCAGGTCGGCACCGCCTCCGTCGGCGGGCGCAGCTGGGAGGTGTGGACCGGCAGCAACGGGTCCAACGACGTGATCTCCTTCGTCGCACCCTCGGCGATCTCCAGCTGGAGCTTCGACGTCATGGACTTCGTCGACCAGACCGTGGCCCGGGGCCTGGCGCAGAGCAACTGGTACCTGACCAGCGTCCAGGCCGGTTTCGAGCCGTGGCAGAACGGTGCCGGGCTCGCCGTGAACTCCTTCTCGTCCACCGTCGACACCGGCGGCCAGGGCCCGGGCGGCCCCGGCCAGCCCGCGACCGCCTGCCAGGTGGCCTACGACGCCAACGTCTGGCAGGGCGGCTTCACCGCCGACGTGACCGTGAAGAACACCGGCTCGGCCGCGGTCGACGGCTGGAAGCTCGGCTTCACACTGCCGTCCGGGCAGCGGGTGTCGAGCACCTGGAACGCGACCCTCTCCGGGACCGGCGGCGCCGTCACGGCGAGCCCCGTCGCGCACAACGCGCGGATCGCGGCCGGCGGCACCCAGTCCTTCGGCTTCCAGGGCACCTACAGCGGCTCCTTCGCCGAGCCGTCCGGCTTCACCCTGAACGGCACCGCCTGCTCCGTCGCCTGACCCGCGGCGCACCGACCCGCTCCGGGCTCCGCCCTGCGCCGAACGGGCGGACCCCGGAGCGTTCCACCCCGTCGCGGGCCCTCGCCCGGGGCAGCGCCACCGGGCCACCGGCGAGCCCCGTCCGGTGAACCGTCCCGCCCCGTCCCGGGCGGCCGCACGACCGGGCCGCCCGGAGTCCCGCTCGCCTCACCCTGCCGGGGGTCCGCTCCACCGGCCCACCGGCACCTCCTGTCCGCCGTACCTCCCCGTGTCCGGCACCGCGTCCCGTCCCCCCGGCCGCACCACGCCGGCGGCGCCGCCGGGCCACGCCTCGCCCCGCCCCTCCGGCCCGCATCCGGAAAGGCTCCGCCATGACCCCACCCCCGCCCGCAACCGCCGTCCCCCCTCCCGCCCGGCGGTCCGTCCGCCGCCCGGCGTTCGTCGCCGCGCTGTGTGCCGCCGCGCTCGTGGTGACGGGACTCGCCGCAGCCCCGCCCGAGCGGGACACCGTGCGGGCCGCCGCCGTGCTGCCGTACCAGGATCCGGCCCTGCCCGTGCCGCAGCGGGTCGAGGATCTGCTGGGCCGGATGACGCTGGACGACAAGCTCGGCCAGATGACGCAGATCGAGAAGGACGCCCTGGTCCCGCGCTCCGATCTGGCCACCTACCGCATCGGCTCGGTGCTCTCCGGCGGCGACTCCACCGTCAGCCCCAACAACGCGCAGACCTGGGCCGACACCTACGACGCCCTCCAGCGCACCGCCCTGACCACCCCGCTCGGCATCCCGATGATCTACGGCATCGACGCCGTGCACGGCCACAACGCGGTGCGCGGCGCCACCCTCTTCCCGCACAACATCGGCCTCGGCGCCACCCGCGACCCCGCCCTGGTGCAGCGCGTGGGCCGCGCGGTCGCCGAGGAGGTCGCCGGCACCGGCATCGACTGGTCGTTCGCGCCGTGCCTGTGTGTGGCCCGCAACGACCGCTGGGGGCGTACCTACGAGTCGTTCGGCGAGACGCCCGAACTGCCCACCGCCATGACGTCGTTCATCACCGGACTGCAGGGCACCGCCCTGGGCGGCGACCCGGCCTCGGTGCTCGCCACCGCCAAGCACTACCTCGGCGACGGCGGCACCACCGGCGGCGTCGACCAGGGCAACACCCAGCTCACCGAGGCCGAACTGCGCGCGATCCACCTGCCGCCCTTCAGGGAGGCCGTCAAGCGCGGCGTGGGCTCGGTGATGCTCTCCTACAGCAGCTGGAACGGGGTGCGCTCGCACGCCCACAAGTACCTGGTCACCGACGTCCTCAAGGGCGAGCTGGGCTTCACCGGCTTCGTCGTCTCCGACTGGGCGGCCATCGACCAGCTCGACGGGCAGAGCGGGTTCACCGGCGCCGAGATCGCCACCGCCGTCAACGCGGGCGTCGACATGGTGATGGTCCCGCACGACTACAAAAAGTTCCTGAGCCTGCTGCGCGGCGAGGTCACCGCGGGCCGGATCTCCCAGGCCCGGATCGACGACGCCAACCGGCGCGTGCTGACGAAGAAGTTCCAGCTCGGGCTGTTCGAACGGCCGTTGACCGACCGCGCGTACACCGCCACGGTCGGCTCGGCCGCCCACCGCGCCCTCGCCCGGCAGGCGGTGCGCGCCTCGCAGGTGCTGCTGAAGAACGACGGCGACGTCCTGCCGCTGCCGCTGCCGAAGACCGGCCGGCTGTTCGTCGCCGGGAAGTCGGCCGACGACATCGGCAACCAGAGCGGCGGCTGGACCGTCGGCTGGCAGGGCCGCAGCGGTCCCGTCACCGAGGGCACCACCGTCCTGCAGGGCATCCGCGCCGCCGTCGCCGACCCCTCCCGGGTCACCTACGACCGCTACGGCAACGGCATCGACGGCGGCTACACGGCAGCCGTGGCCGTCGTCGGCGAGACCCCCTACGCCGAGATGCGCGGCGACCGGCCGGACGGCATGGGCCTCGACCAGGAGGACCTGCAGACCCTGGCCCGGCTGAAGGCCAGCGGCGTGCCCGTCGTGGTCGTGCTGGTCTCCGGCCGCCCGCTCGACATCGCGGCCCACCTGCCCGACTGGAAGGCCCTGCTCGCGGCCTGGCTGCCCGGCACCGAGGGCGGCGGCGTCGCGGACGTGCTCTTCGGCGACCACGCGCCCACCGGCAAGCTGCCCATGACCTGGATGCGCAGCGCCTCCCAGCAGCCGATCAACGACGGCGACGGCAAGAGCCCGCTCTTCCCCTACGGCCACGGCCTGACCTACGGCACGGACCCCGATCCGGACCCGGAGCCCGATCCCGACCCGCACCCGGCCGCGGCCTGCACCGCCACCCACAAGCTGGTCAACTCCTGGCCGGGCGGCCACCAGGCGGAGGTCACCGTCAAGAACACCGGCACGGGCCCGGTCACGGGCTGGACGGTCGACTGGGACCTGGGAGGCGCGACCGTCACCAGCCTGTGGAACGGCACCCACACGGTCACGAACGGCCGGATCACGGTCCGCGGCACCGGCACGCTCGCCGCCGGCGCCACCACCTCGTTCGGCTACACGGCGAACGGCAGCGCGGGCACCCCCGCCCCGCGCTGCACCCCCGCCTGACCGGCCCACGGTTCTCCCCACCGGTTGATCCCGCGGCTGTCCCCACACCCCTCACCCGCACCCCCGCACCGAGGAGAGCACATGACAGACCGGAACAGACGCGACGCGGACACCCGCCCGCGCCGGCCGCGCCGCAGGCGCGCCGCGGCACTCGCCACCGCCCTGGCCACCCTGCTGCTGGGGGCGGCGGCCCAGGTGTCGGCCCCGGAGGCGTCCGCGGCGGAGGCGCATGTCGACAACCCGTTCGCCGGCGCCTCGTTCTACGTCAACCCGGACTACGCGCGCCTGGTTGACGGATCCATCGCCCAGACCACCGACGCGACGCTCAAGGCCAGGATGGAGAAGGTCAAGAGCTATCCGACGGCCGTCTGGCTGGACCGGATCGCCGCCATCCACGGCGGTGAGGCCAACGCGGGCCGCAAGAGCCTCGCCGACCACCTGGACCTGGCACTCGCCCAGAAGAAGCCCGGCCAGCCGCTCGTCGCCACCTTCGTCGTGTACGACCTGCCGGGCCGCGACTGCTCCGCCCTCGCCTCCAACGGCGAACTGCCGCTCACCGCGGCCGGGTTGGCGCGTTACAAGAGCGAGTACATCGACGAGATCGCCGAGGTCTTCGCCGATCCCAAGTACCAGGACATCCGCATCACCACGGTCATCGAACCGGACGGCCTGCCGAACCTGGTCACCAACCTCAACGACCCCGAGTGCGCCCAGGCCAAGAGCAGCGGCATCCAGGTCGAGGCGATCCGCTACGCCCTGAACAAGCTGCACGCCGTCCCGAACGTGTACACGTACCTGGACTTCGCCCACTCCGGGTGGCTCGGCTGGGACAACAACCTCGCCCAGACCACCCAGCTGTACACGGACGTCGTCAAGGGCACCACGGCGGGTCTTCGCAGCGTCGACGGCCTGATCACCAACGTCGCCAACTACACGCCGCTCGCCGAGCCGTTCCTGACCGACCCGAACAAGACGGTCGGCGGCAACCAGATCCGGTCCGGCAAGTACTACGAGTGGAACCCGAACTTCGACGAGTCGGACTTCACCAAGGCCGTGCACGCCGCGCTGGTGGCACAGGGCTGGCCCGCCTCCACGGGCATGGTCGTCGACACCTCCCGCAACGGCTGGGGAGGCGCTGCCCGGCCGACCGCCGAGTCCACCAGCACGGTCCTCGACACCTACGTCAGCCAGTCCAAGGTGGACCGGCGCACCCACCGCGGCCTGTGGTGCAACGTCAACGGAGCCGGTCTCGGGCAGCCCCCGCAGGCCTCGCCCGCCGGGTACCCGGACTCGCACCTCGACGCCTTCCTGTGGATCAAGCCGCCGGGGGAGTCGGACGGGGCCAGCAAGGACATCCCGAACGACGAGGGCAAGCGCCCGGACCCGATGTGCAACCCGGACTACACGGCGCCCAACGCGGGCGGCAACCCGACCGGCGCCATGCCGGACGCGCCGCTCGCCGGCCACTGGTTCCACAACCAGTTCACGATGCTGGTGCGCAACGCGTACCCGGCCGTGCCCACGGACGGCGGCGGCGAGCCCGACCCGGCCGACACCACCGCGCCCACCGCGCCGGCCGGTCTGAGGTCCACCGCGAAGACCGCGAGCAGCGTCTCCCTGGCGTGGACGGCGGCCACCGACGACGTGGGCGTCACCGGTTACGACGTGTACCGCAACGGCACCAAGGCCAACGCCTCGACGGTCACCGGCACCACGTTCACCGACACCGGGCTGAGCGCGGCCACCGCGTACAGCTACACCGTCCGGGCCCGCGACGCCGCCGGGAACGTCTCCGCGGCCTCCGCCGCGCTGAGCGTCACCACCGAGGCGGGCGGCGGCGGACCCGACCCGGCCGGCGGCCTCAAGGTCACCTACAAGAACAACGACGCCTCGGCCGCCGACAACGGCATCCGCCCCGGCCTGCGGATCGCCAACACCGGCAGCGCCGCCGCGGACCTCACCAAGGTCACCGCCCGCTACTACTTCACCCGGGACGGCGGCTCGTCCACCGTGAACGCCTTCTGCGACTACGCGGCCGTCGGCTGCTCCAGCCTCTCACTGCGGGTGGTGCCGCTGAGCACCCCGGTCGCGGGCGCGGACGCCTATCTGGAGGTCGGCTTCAAGAGCGGCACCCTCGCCGCCGGCAAGGACACCGGCGACGTCCAGCTGCGCCTGGCCAAGTCCGACTGGTCCGCGTTCGACGAGACCGACGACCACAGCCGCACCACCGCCGCCTCCTACACCGACGCCCCCAGGATCCCCGCCTACCTCAACGGCGCCCTGGCCTGGGGCACGCCGCCGGCCTGACCCGCCCCGAACCCCCCGGGGAGACAACCGAACCCACCATCCCCACAGGAGAGAACATGGCTCGAAGCACCAGACGCCCCCTGTCGTTACTGGCGGTCCTGGTCACCCTGCTCAGCGGGCTCGGTCTGGCCCTGATCGGCCAGAACAGCGCGCAGGCGCACGGCGTGACGATGACGCCCGGCTCGCGGACCTACCTGTGCTGGCTGGACGCCAAGACCAGCACCGGCTCCCTGGACCCGACGAACCCCGCGTGCAAGGCCGCGCTCGCCGAGAGCGGCGCGTCCTCGCTGTACAACTGGTTCGCCGTGCTGGACTCCAACGCGGGCGGACGCGGCCCGGGTTACGTCCCGGACGGCAAGCTGTGCAGCGCCGGCGACCGCTCCCCGTACAACTTCACCGGCTACAACGCCGCCCGCGCCGACTGGCCCCGCACGCACCTCACCTCCGGGGCGACCATCCGCATCAAGCACAGCAACTGGGCGGCGCACCCGGGCGACTTCCGGGTGTACGTCTCCAAGCCCGGCTATTCGCCCACCAAGCCGCTGGGCTGGGGTGACCTGGAGCTGATCCAGACGGTCACCAACCCGCCGCAGTCCGGTTCGGTGGGCAGCGAGTCCGGCCACTACTACTGGGACCTGAAGCTGCCCTCGGGCCGCTCGGGCGACGCGATGATGTTCATCCAGTGGGTGCGCTCGGACAGCCAGGAGAACTTCTTCTCCTGCTCGGACATCGTCTTCGACGGCGGCAACGGCGAGGTGACCGGCATCCGCGGCTCGGGCGGCTCCCCTGACCCGACGCCCACGCCGACCCCGACGCCCACCGACCCGCACACCGGGTGCATGGCGATCTACAAGGTGACCAACTCCTGGGGCGGCGGCTTCCAGGGGTCCGTCGAGGTGATGAACCACAACACCACCGCGCGTGACGGCTGGGCCGTGCGCTGGCAGCCGGGCGCCGGCACCCGGATCAGCCAGGTCTGGAACGGCACGCTGAGCACGGGCACCGACGGCACGGTGACGGTCAGGCACGCCGACCACAACCGCACCATCCCGCCGGACGGCACCGTCACGTTCGGCTTCACCGCCACCTCGACCGGCAACAACCTGCCGGTCGGCTCCCTCACCTGCGTCAACCCGTAACACCGCGCACGACGGCGCCGGCTCCCGCTCCGCGGGGGCCGGCGCCGGCCCGTGGGCGTCTCAGGCGGCGAACGCCTCGGCCGGCTCGTTCACCGCCTGGGGAGTGCCCGTCAGATCGAGCACGAACAGCGGCACGCCGAGCGCGTCGGCGCGGGCGCGGGCCTCGTCGCCGTACCCGGCGAGGGAGAAGTAGACGCAGGCCGCGGACTCCGTCATCGCGGTCAGCCACAGGCATTCCACGTCCCGCGCGTCGGCCGGGCGCACGGTCGGGTCCACCTGGGCCAGCACGCCCCGCGCGGCGAGCCCGATCCCGGACGGCGGGCGCCGGTCGGCGCGCCGTACGTCCCGGTGGCCGAGCCAGCGCAGATAGAGGGCGGCCGCGGTCACCGCGTCGCGCGCGGTGCGGATGGTCACCGGCCGGAAGGCGGGGCGCACCGGCCGCGGCGGGATGTCGCGCGGGGCGTCGCGCACGTCCGCCACCGACAAGCGCAGCATCGTGCCGCAGGGACAGCCCAGTTCCGGGTGCGGCCACGCGGAGGGACGGTCGCAGGCCGCGCAGTGCACGGTCACCCACTCCTCGTCCCAGGACCGATGGGTGACGGCGGCCGGCAGCGCCCGCGGATCGAGCGGTGGCGCGACGGGCGCCCCGCAGGCGCACGGATACGACGGCGCGGCGAACAGATGGGCGCGCCCACAGGCCGGGCAGCGCACCGGCACGCTCTCGGACATGCCCCCATGGTCCACCCGCGGGCCCCCGCCTGTCCGTTGCTCCGCCCATCACCCCGGACGTCTCTTGACGGCTACCCCGCACCCCCCTACATTGCTTCCAGATAGTAGAAACTAAATTCCGCAATACGGAAGGTGCTCACGGCGGGGCGCGACGGGAGTGCGTATCCGACAGCCGAACCAGGAGTAGTTCCATGGCTCGTATGACCGCTGCCCGCGCGGCAGTCGAGATCCTCAGGCGTGAGGGCGTCACCGACGCGTTCGGTGTCCCGGGCGCGGCGATCAACCCCTTCTACGCGGCGCTCAAGGCCTCCGGAGGCATCGCCCACACCCTCGCTCGGCATGTCGAGGGCGCCTCCCACATGGCCGAGGGCTACACCCGCACCCACCCGGGCAACATCGGCGTCTGCATCGGCACCTCAGGGCCGGCCGGCACCGACATGATCACGGGCCTGTACTCCGCGATCGGCGACTCCATCCCGATCCTGTGCATCACGGGCCAGGCCCCGACCGCCGTGATCCACAAGGAGGACTTCCAGGCCGTCGACATCGCCTCGATCGCCAAGCCGGTCACCAAGATGGCCGTGACCGTCCTGGAGGCCGCGCAGGTCCCGGGCGTCTTCCAGCAGGCGTTCCACCTGATGCGCTCGGGACGGCCCGGCCCGGTCCTCATCGACCTGCCGGTCGACGTGCAGCTGACGGAGATCGAGTTCGACCCGGAGACGTACCAGCCGCTGCCGGTCTACAAGCCCGCCGCGTCCCGCGCCCAGGTCGAGAAGGCCCTCGGCATGCTGAACGCCGCCGAGCGGCCGCTGATCGTCGCCGGCGGCGGCGTCATCAACGCCGACGCCTGCGAACTGCTCGTGGAGTTCGCCGAGCTGACCGGCACGCCCGTCGTGCCCACGCTGATGGGCTGGGGCATCCTGCCCGACGACCACGAACTGAACGCCGGCATGGTCGGCCTGCAGACCTCGCACCGCTACGGCAACGCGACCTTCCTGGAGTCCGACTTCGTCCTCGGCATCGGCAACCGCTGGGCCAACCGCCACACCGGCAGACTGGACGTCTACACCGCCGGACGGACGTTCGTCCACGTCGACGTCGAGCCGACCCAGATCGGCAAGATCTTCGCCCCCGACTACGGCATCGCCTCCGACGCCAAGGCGGCCCTGGAACTGTTCGTGGAAGTCGCCCGCGAGACGAAGGCGGCCGGCCGGCTGCCCGACCGCTCCGCCTGGGCCGCCTCCGCGCAGGAGCGCAAGGCCACGCTCCAGCGCCGTACGCACTTCGACGACATCCCGATCAAGCCGCAGCGCGTCTACGAGGAGATGAACAAGGCCTTCGGCCCCGAGACCCGGTACGTCTCCACCATCGGCCTCTCCCAGATCGCCGGCGCCCAGATGCTCCACGTCTACCGGCCGCGCCACTGGATCAACTGCGGCCAGGCCGGCCCGCTCGGCTGGACCGTCCCGGCCGCGCTCGGCGTCGCCAAGGCCGACCCGGAGGCGTCCGTCGTCGCGCTCTCCGGCGACTACGACTTCCAGTTCATGATCGAGGAACTGGCCGTCGGCGCCCAGCACCGCATCCCGTACGTCCACGTCCTCGTGAACAACTCCTACCTGGGGCTGATCCGGCAGGCGCAGCGGGCCTTCGAGATCGACTTCCAGGTCAACCTGGAGTTCGAGAACCTCAACTCACCGGAGATCGGCGTCTACGGCGTCGACCACGTCAAGGTCGCCGAGGGCCTGGGCTGCAAGGCGATCCGGGTGACCGACCCGGCCGAGCTGGGCGCCGCGTTCGAGCAGGCCAAGAAGCTCGCGGCCGAGTACCGGGTCCCGGTGGTCGTCGAGGCGATCCTGGAGCGGGTCACCAACATCTCCATGTCGACGACCAACGACATCGGCGACGTCGTGGAGTTCGAGGAGCTCGCCACCGAGCCGGGGCACGCCCCGACCTCCATCAAGACGCTGAAGGCCTGACACCGGCGACACCAGGGGCGGCCCGTCCGGCAGGACGGGCCGCCCCTCACGCATGCGCGGACGCGCCGCTCACTCCCCGGCCCCGCCGCCGCAGCAGGAGGAGCCCCCGCCCCCGCCGCCCGTGCCGCGGGGCGAGTGCTCCAGAGCGCCTTGCCGCCCACCTCGGGCCGAGCAGCGGGTGGCGCGGCAGGCCGGCGTCCGCGAGCGGGACGCGCGTCAGCGCGACGGCCAGCCGGATGCCGGGGTCCTCCATCAGGGTCTTGAGCCCGGCGGGTTTCCGCACACGCGTGTGCACCGCCTCGGCGGGTGGCGGGAGCGGCCGCGGCCCTCCACGGCGTCCCCGGCGCCCCGGCCCGGCGTCCCCGGGCGGGTCGGCCTCGGTCAGGCCCCGCAGGTGCAGGTCCACCACGGCGACGGTGACGGCGGCCCGCGGGCCGTCCCCCCGCGGTGCGATCCCGCGCGGCGCCGGCGGCACCGCCGTACCGTCGCTCATGGCTCACCCCCGTACCGGGCCCGCCGCCCCCGTGCCGGCGGGCCCGTGTGCCGAGAATGTGCCCGGCCCCGGGGGCGGTTGAAGCCCCCGGGGCCGGGTTCAGAGGTTCATTTGAGGGTGCCGTACGGGGTGTACGACCGGTGCCGTACGCGCTCAGGCGCCGTGGTGCTCCGAGAGCCCGGGCCAGTCGTCCGGTCCGCCGCCCTGCCACTCGACGAGGTCGTTGTCCTCGACGTCCGTGACGTACAGGTCCGCCAGGCGCAGGATCTCCGCCACGTCGTCGACGTGGGTGGCGACGCCCAGGGGCTCGTCGCCCAGCGTGACCCGGCGCGAGCCGTCCAGGGCGGGAGCGTGGACCACGACGTGCGGCTGCTCGGTCGGATGTGCCATGCCTTCAGGCTGCCGCCGACGGGGCGGTTCCGCACCCCGGGGCGGGCCGGCCGTCCGGCGGCGCGAGGCTGGGCGCGACAGGACGTTCGCGCCGCCGGACGGGGTCGAGGGGAGGGGGAGCGTGTGCTGGGACCGCGGCGGGTGCGACGGGATCCGGAGCGGGCTTCCCTCAGGTCGAGAAGCCGGTCCTGATCCCTTCACCACCGCACTGGCTCGCGCCCGCCGCGGTCCGCGCCCTGCCCGTGTCCGTGTCCGGGACGGCCACCCCTCATCCGGGCCGCCGGCGGCGGTCGGACGCGGGCAGGGAGTCTCAGTCCTCGCGCAGCGCGCGGACCGCCTCCTCCACGCGCCGGCCGTAGTCGGGGTCGGCGGCGTGGAAGTGCGCGAGGTTCTTCTCGATCACGTCGTCGCGGGAGACCCGGGACAGGCCCCCGGCGATGTTCGCGACCAGGCGGGACTTCTCCTCGGCGGACATCAGCCGGTACAGCTCGCCCGCCTGGAAGAAGTCGTCGTCCTTGGTGTGCAGGGGCGCCGCGTGGGTGCCGGTGTGGCCGTGCACCGCGAGCGGGGCCGACAGCGGCCGGCCGGTCTCGGCCGGGCCGTCGTAGGAGTTCGGCTCGTAGTTCTTGGCGTACCGGCCCTGCGGGTTGGTGGCCATGAGGCCGTCCCGGCCGTAGTTCTCGGCGGTGGTGGCCCGGGGCGCGTTGACGGCCAGCTGCGTGTGGTTGACGCCCAGCCGGTAGCGGTGGGCGTCCGCGTAGGCGAACAGCCGGCCCTGGAGCATCTTGTCGGGCGAGGGTCCGATGCCCGGCACGAAGTTGTTCGGGGAGAACGCGGCCTGCTCGACCTCGGCGAAGACGTTGTCCGGGTTGCGGTCCAGCACCAGCCGGCCCACGCGGCGCAGCGGGTGGTCCGCGTGCGGCCAGACCTTGGTCAGGTCGAAGGGGTTGAAGCGGTACTCCGCCGCCTCGGCCGCCGGCATGATCTGCGCGTACAGCGTCCAGGACGGGTGCACGCCCCGCTCGATGGCCTGCAGCAGGTCCGTCTGGTGGGAGTTGGGGTCCTTGCCCGCGAGCTCGGCCGCCTGCTCGCTGCTCAGGCAGCGGATGCCCTGGTTGGTCTTGAAGTGGTACTTGACGAAGAAGGCCTCGCCGCGGGCGTTGGTCCATTGGTAGGTGTGCGAGCCGTAGCCGTTCATGTGCCGGTACGAGGCCGGGATGCCGCGGTCGCCCATCAGCCAGGTCACCTGGTGCGTGGCCTCGGGGGAGTGGGCCCAGAAGTCCCAGACGTTGTCCGGCTCCTGACGGCCCGTGAACGGATCGCGCTTCTGCGAGTGGATGAAGTCGGGGAACTTGATCGGGTCCTTGATGAAGAAGACCGGGGTGTTGTTCCCGACGAGTTCGTAATTGCCCTCGCGTGTGTAGAACTTGACGGCGAAACCGCGCGGGTCGCGCACGGCGTCCGCGCCGCCGAGGCTGTCGGCCACGGTCGAGAAGCGCAGGAACACCTCGGTGCGCCGGCCCACCTCGCCGAGGAAGTCGGCGTGGGTGAACTCCGTGACGTCGTCGGTGACTTCGAAGTGGCCGTAGGCGCCCGAGCCGCGGGCGTGCACCACGCGCTCCGGGATGCGCTCGCGGTTGAAGCGCGCGAGCTTCTCCAGCAGGTGCTGGTCCTGG
This sequence comes from Streptomyces sp. NPDC085931, assembly GCF_044540565.1. Lineage (NCBI taxonomy): Bacteria > Bacillati > Actinomycetota > Actinomycetes > Kitasatosporales > Streptomycetaceae > Streptomyces > Streptomyces sp. NPDC085931. The sequence continues at coordinate 357,748 of NZ_JBITSK010000001.1, read as the reverse complement.
AGCAGGAGCGGGCCGCCGACGCCGGCGGTGGCGGAGTTCTGGTTGTCGGCGACGGGGGCGCCGGACTCGGTGGTGAGCACGCGCTGCGACATCGTGACCTTCCGTACGAGAGGGCAGCGGAAAAATGTTTCCGCTTTGTGGAGCCTAGGGTCGGGGCGAGCGGAGCGTCAACAGTTTGTTGAAGCGGTGGGCATGGGTGGACCGGGCGGTGCCGCCCCTTTGGGCGCGACAGGACAGGTGTCAGCGGCGGCACCGCCCGGAGCAGGGGGCCCTGGGAGGGCGAGGGTCAGAGCTGTGCGCCGGAGAGCCGCTCCACGGACCGCAGCAGCGCCGAGTGGTCCAGGCCGCCGTCGCCCTGCGCGCGCAGGGACGCCACCAGCTGGGCGACCACCGCGCCGACGGGCAGGGCCGCGCCGACGGTGCGGGCGGCGTCCGTGACGATGCCCATGTCCTTGTGGTGCAGGTCGATCCGGAAGCCCGGGGTGAAGTCGCGGGTGAGGAAGTTGTCCTTCTTGCGGGCCAGCACGGTCGAGCCGGCCAGGCCGCCGCCCAGGACCTCCAGCGCCGCCGCAAGGTCCACGCCGGACTTCTCCAGGAAGACCACGGCCTCCGCGCACGCCTGGATGTTCACGGCGACGATCAGCTGGTTGGCCGCCTTCACCGTCTGGCCGGAGCCGTGCGGGCCGCACAGCACGATGGTCCTGCCCAGCGCCTCGAAGACGGGCTTCGCCTCGTCGAAGTCGGCCTGCTCACCGCCGACCATGATGGACAGCACGGCCTCGATCGCACCGGCCTCACCGCCGGAGACCGGCGCGTCCAGGACGCGGATGCCCTTCTCAGCCGCGGCCTTGGCGAGGTCGATCGAGGTCTGCGGGGTGATCGAGGACATGTCGATCAGCAGCGCCCCGGACCGGGCGTTGTCCAGGATCCCGTCGGGGCCGTAGGCGACGGCCTCGACCTGCGGCGAGGCGGGCACCATCGTGATGACGACGTCCGCGTCCCGCACGGCCTCGGCGATGGAGGAGGCGGCCGTTCCGCCCGCCGCGGCCAGCCGGTCCAGCTTGTCCCGCTCCAGCGTGTAGCCGGTGACCTGGTAACCCGCCTTGATCAGGTTCTCGGACATGGGGGAGCCCATGATGCCGAGGCCGATCCAGGCGACCTTGGGGAGAGTGCTGCTCATGATGGGGTGCCTTTCGGTGGAGAGGGTCAGCGGGGCAGCCAGTCGAAGGCCTCGGCGCTCGGGCGGTCGCCCGGCTTGTACTCGAGGCCGACCCAGCCGTCGTAGCCCGCCTTCTTCAGCCGGTCGAGGAGGTCTTCGAGCGGGAGCGAGCCCGTGCCGGGCGCGCCGCGGCCCGGGTTGTCGGCGATCTGGACGTGGCCGGTCTTCGCGGCGAACCGCTCGATCACCGCCGGCAGGTCCTCGCCGTTCATGGACAGGTGGTAGAGGTCCATGAGGAAGCGCGCGTTGCCCAGTCCGGTGGCCGCGTTGACCCGGTCGACGACCTCGACGGCGGCGGGCGCGGACACCAGCGGGTACAGCGGCGACTCGGGCTTGTTCAGTGCCTCGATCAGCAGCACCGCGCCGATCCGGTCGGCGGCCCGGGCCGCGAGGACCAGGTTCTCCAGCGCGAGCGCGTCCTGCTCGGCCGGGTCCACGCCCTCGACGCGGTTGCCGTACAGGGCGTTGAGGGCCCGGCAGCCGAGCGAGGCGGCGAAGCCGGCGGCCACGTCGAGGTTGGCGCGGAACCGCTCCGACTCCGCGCCGGGCAGCGACAGCGCGCCGCGGTCCGGGCCCGGCAGCTGCCCCGCGTAGAAGTTCAGCCCGGTGAGCTGCACGCCCGCGTCCTCGATCGCCCGCTTCAGGGCGTCGAGCCGGGACTGCTCCGGCGTGGGTGTGTCGGTCCAGGGCCACCACAGCTCGACCGCGGTGAAGCCGGCCGCGGCGGCGGCCGCGGGGCGCTCCAGGAGCGGGAGTTCCGTGAAGAGGATCGACAGGTTGACGTTGAAGCGCTGGTCTGCGAATCCCATCGGGCCGCGCTCCCTTCCGCTGTATTTCGTATTGTGGAAGTTGCTTTCTGCTTAACGGAAGACTGCCGTCGGGTCTCCCCGCTTGTCAAGGGGGTGGGGGAGGGTCCGTCCCCGGGCGGGGGAGCGTCCGTCCCCCGGCTGCGCCTGGATCGCCCGGCAGTCGCGGCCCGCCCCGTCCGTCCGTGCGTCGGCTAGGGTCGCCTCGTGGCGGACCCGGCGTGTCCGCCGCTCCCCGCCGCGTCCGGCCCGTCACGGGCGGGCCGGCGGCGGTGCAGGTCATCACGGTGAGGGGGCGCTATGCGCTTGAGGGTGGAGTTCACGACCGAGCCCTTCGACCTGGACGAGGCGCCCGCGCACGCGCTGGTCGCCCGCGAGGTCGTGGAGGGGGCCGGACTGGACGCCGTGGACGTCGGCCCGTTCGGCAACACCGCGCAGGGCGGCGCCGACGCGGTGCTCACCGCCGTCGACGCCCTGCTCCGCAGGACCCTGGAGGCCGGTGCCACCCGGATCTCGCTCCAGGTCAACGTGGTCGCGGAGGACCAGGCATGACCGGCACGGGGGACGAGCCGTTCATCGCGGCGGTCAAGCCCCTGGTCGACGCCATGGGCGGCGAGATGGTGCCCCCCGACGAGGCCGGCCCCGACGACGTCGTGCTGTCCTGGGAGGGCCGCGACGCCGTCGCCGTACGGCTGCCGCAGCTCGCCGACTCCCTCGATCACATCCTGGCCGCCATGGAGCGCCGCAAGGGCATGCCGCTGGCCGACCTGGACCGCAAGGCCAAGCAGGAGGTCGTGCGCATACTGGAGGCGCGCGGCGCCTTCTCCGTGCGGCACGGCGTGGAGACGGTGGCGAGCGCCCTCGGCGTCAGCCGCTTCACCGTCTACAACTACCTCAACCGCGAGAAGGGGTCCTGACCGGTCCCTTCCCGGCCGGACCGCGCCCGGTGGTCGCCGCGCGGTTTCGCCGCCGTTTCCCCGCCGCGAATTTTCAACAAACTGTTGACGGGTTGTCGCGGGAGGGCGTTAGCTATCGGCACGCCCGTTCAGCACGACGGCCGCATCCGGCCACGGAGGCTCCCGTGACTTCCCGTTCCACGCCGCCGGGCCTGGCCCGGTTCAACACCCTGGAGGAGCACGCGGCCCGCACCGCGCTCCACGAGGCGTGCGCCTCCACGGCGTGGGCGACACGCCTGCTCGCCAACCGCCCCTACGCCACCCCCGAGGACCTGTACACCGCGAGCGACGCCGCCACGGCGGACCTGACGGACCCGGACCTCGACGAGGCGATGGCCGGACACCCGCCCATCGGCCGCCCCAGGCCCGGCGACCCCACCTCCGCCCGCGAACAGCGCGGCATGGCCGGCGCCTCCGACGCGCTCAAGGCGGAGATGCTGGAACTGAACCTCGCCTACCAGGAGAAGTTCGGCCATGTCTTCCTGATCTGCGCCACCGGCCGCACCGGCGAGCAGATGCGCGACGCGGTCCGGGAGCGGATCGGCAACACGCCGGAGCGCGAGCGGGAGATCGTCCGCACCGAACTGGGGAAGATCAACCGCATTCGCCTGGCCCGACTCGTCGAAGAGGACTGACCGCACCATGAGCACCTCCGCCACCGCGTCCGTGTCCACGCACATCCTGGACACCAGCGCCGGCCGCCCGGCCGAGGGCGTCGCCGTCCGGTTGTCCGCCCGCTCCGGGCGTGCGGCCGGCTGGCGGGCGCTCGGCGGCTCGGCGACCGACGCGGACGGCCGGTGCAAGGACCTCCCGGCCCTGCCGGAGGGAACCACCCATGTGCGGCTCGACTTCGCCGTCGAACCGTACTTCGAGAAGAAGCAAGCCGATGCGCAGCAGGACGCCCCCGCGAATCGGGACAGCGGCGCCGATGTGTTCTTCCCGGAGGTGGCGATCACCTTCGCCGTCGTCCCGGGCGAGCACTACCACGTACCGCTGCTGCTCAACCCGTTCGGCTACTCCGTATACCGAGGGAGCTAGCTAGATGACCGTCAATTCCCGCCCCGGCCGCCCCGTCCTGCTGGGACAGAACCAGTACGGCAAGGCCGAGAACCGAGTCGTGAGGATCACGCGGGACGGCGCCACCCACCACATCAAGGACCTGAACGTGTCCGTGGCGCTGAGCGGCGACATGGACGAGGTCCACTACTCCGGCTCGAACGCCAACGTCCTGCCGACCGACACCACCAAGAACACGGTGTTCGCCTTCGCCAAGGAACACGGCATCGAGTCCGCCGAGCAGTTCGGCATCCACCTCGCCCGGCACTTCGTCACCAGCCAGGAGCCGATCCACCGGGCCAGGATCCGCATCGAGGAGTACGCCTGGGAGCGGATCGAGGCCTCCGACGCCACCTCGCAGTTCATCGGCGCCGACGAGGTCAAGCACTCATTCGTCCGCAAGGGCCAGGAGACCCGCCTCACGCAGATCACCTACGACGGTGAGAAGTGGGAGGTGATCTCGGGCCTGAAGGACCTGGTCGTGATGAACTCGACCAACTCCGAGTTCTGGGGCTACGTCAAGGACAAGTACACGACCCTGAAGGAGGCCTACGACCGCATCCTGGCCACCGAGGTCTCCGGCCGCTGGCGCTTCAACTGGACCGACGACGACGCGCGCATGCCGCACTGGGAGAAGTCCTACGAGCAGGTGAAGAAGCACATGCTCCAGGCCTTCGCCGAGACCTACTCGCTCTCGCTGCAGCAGACGCTGTACCAGATGGGCGCGCGGATCATCAACCACCGCAGCGAGATCGACGAGGTCCGCTTCTCCCTGCCGAACAAGCACCACTTCCTGGTCGACCTGGAGCCGTTCGGGCTGAAGAACGACAACGAGGTCTACTACGCCGCCGACCGCCCCTACGGCCTGATCGAGGCGACGATCCTCCGGGAGGGGAGCGAGGCGCGCATCCCGGCGGACCTCACCAACCTCTGACGTTCCCCCTTTTTCGGCACCCGTGGCCGGGGGCAACCCGACCCCCGGCCACGGCACTCAAACTCCCGGGGTCCTGCCGTGCCCTGCCCACATCAGCGCAAAGGACGAACCATGGCAGCTGACCGGCGCATCGTCATCGACAACTGTGCGATCGCGACCGTCGACGCGCACGACACCGAGTACGCCTGTGGACACGTCGTCATCGCCGGCAACCGCATCGAGTCCCTCGGCGCGGGCCCCGCCCCCGAGGGCCTGCGGGACGTGGCCCGCCGCATCGACGCCTCCGGCCACCTCGTGACCCCCGGCCTGGTCAACACGCACCACCACTTCTACCAGTGGATCACCCGGGGCCTGGCCACCGATCACAACCTCTTCGACTGGCTCGTCGCGCTCTACCCCACCTGGGCCCGCATCGACGAGCCGATGGTCCGCGCGGCGGCCCAGGGCTCGCTGGCGATGATGGCCCGCGGCGGCGTCACCACCGCCATGGACCACCACTACGTCTTCCCGCACGGCTCCGGCGACCTGTCCGGCGCGATCATCGGCGCCGCCCGCGACATGGGCGTCCGCTTCACCCTCGCCCGCGGGTCCATGGACCGCAGCGAGAAGGACGGCGGCCTGCCCCCGGACTTCGCCGTGGAGACCCTCGAGGGCGCGCTCGCGGCCACCGAGGAGACCGTCCGCCGGCACCACGACTCCTCCTTCGACGCCATGACGCAGGTCGCCGTCGCCCCCTGCTCGCCCTTCTCCGTCTCCACCGAACTGCTCCGGGACGGCGCGCAGCTGGCCCGCCGCCTCGGCGTGCGCCTGCACACCCACGGCTCGGAGACCGTCGAGGAGGAGAAGTTCTGCCACGAACTGTTCGGCATGGGCCCGACCGACTACTTCGAGTCCACCGGCTGGCTCGGCGAGGACGTGTGGATGGCGCACTGCGTCCACATGAACGACTCCGACATCGCCGCCTTCGCCCGCACCAGGACCGGCGTCGCGCACTGCCCCTCCTCCAACGCCCGCCTCGCGGCCGGCATCGCCCGCGTCCCCGACATGCTCGCCGCCGGCGTCCCGGTCGGCCTCGGGGTCGACGGCACCGCCTCCAACGAGTCCGGCGAACTCCACACCGAGCTGCGCAACGCCCTCCTCATCAACCGCCTCGGCGGTCACAAGGAGGCCGCGCTCGACGCCCGCCAGGCGCTTCGCCTCGGCACGTACGGCGGCGCCCAGGTCCTCGGCCGGGCCGCGCAGATCGGCTCCCTGGAGCCCGGCAAACTCGCCGACCTGGTCCTGTGGCGGATGGACACCCTCGCCCACGCCTCCATCGCCGACCCGGTCACCGCCCTGGTCCTCGGCGCGGCGGCCCCGGTCACCGCCTCCTTCGTGAACGGCCGGCAGATCGTCGAGGACGGGCGCCTGCTCACCGCCGACGAGGACGCGATCGCCCGCGCCACGCGCGACGAGGCGCGGCGCCTGGCACGGATCACCGCCGAGGCCTGACCCCCACCCGGATACTCCGGCCGGGAGGGACGGCTCCCGGCCGGCGGCCGCGGACCCGAGCGGGGCCCGCGGCGGCTGTCTCCGGAGGCGTGCGCCCACGCGAGCGCCTCCGGAGACGGTCACCACCGTCCGCCGGTCCCTCCCCCAAGCTCTCGGCTTCGCTCGAGCAGGGAGGCACCCATGACCACCCGCACCACCTCCCTGACACCCACGGCAGCCCTTCGGCGCGGCCGTGTAACCGACCGGAGGGACGCCGCCGTGGCCGACCACCCCGTTGACGAGAAACTCCCCGCGATCAAGATGGCGACGACCGGCCTGCAGCACGTGGCCGCCATGTACGCCGGAGTCGTCGCCCCGCCCCTGATCGTCGGCGCGGCCATCGGCCTGACCGCCACCGACCTGACCTTCCTCACCGGCGCCTGCCTGTTCACCGCGGGCCTCGCCACCTTCCTGCAGACCCTCGGCATCTGGAAGATCGGCGCCCGGCTGCCGTTCGTCAACGGCGTCACCTTCGCCGGTGTCGCCCCGATGACCGCCATCGTGGCCTCCACCGAGGACAGGTCCGACGCCCTGCCGGTCATCTTCGGCGCGGTCATCGTCGCCGGACTCCTCGGCTTCCTGGCGGCCCCCGTCTTCTGCAAGGCGATCCGCTTCTTCCCGCCCGTGGTCACGGGCACGGTCATCACCCTGATCGGCATATCGCTGCTGCCCGTCGCCTTCGGCTGGGCCCAGGGGCCGGACCCGGCAGCGGACGGCTACGGCTCGGCGACCAACCTGGGCCTGGCGGGCGTGACCCTGCTGATCGTGCTGCTGCTGCGCCGGTTCACCCGGGGCTTCGTCAAGCAGATCGCCGTGCTGCTGGGCCTGGTCGCCGGCACCCTGATCGCGATCCCGTTCGGCGTCACGGACTTCGGCCCGGTCGCGGACGCGGACGTCATCGGCTTCCCGACGCCGTTCCACTTCGGCGCCCCGCAGTTCCAGCTCGCCGCGATCCTCTCGATGTGCGTGGTGATGGTGGTGTCGATGACCGAGTCGACCGCCGACATGCTGGCCCTCGGCGAGATCGTCGACCGCCCGGCCGACGAGAAGACCATCGCCGCCGGACTGCGCGCCGACACCCTCGGCTCGGCGATCAGCCCCCTGTTCAACGGCTTCATGTGCAGCGCCTTCGCCCAGAACATCGGACTGGTCGCGATGACGAGGATCCGCAGCCGCTACGTCGTCGCCGCGGGCGGCGGTTTCCTGGTGCTGATGGGCCTGTGCCCGATGGCCGCCTCACTGATCGCCGTCGTACCGCGCCCGGTGCTCGGCGGGGCGGGCGTGGTCCTGTTCGGCTCGGTCGCCGCCAGCGGCATCCAGACCCTGGTCCGGGCCGGCCTGGACAAGGACAACAACGTCCTGATCGTCGCCGTCTCCCTGGCCGTCGGCATCGTCCCCATCACCGCGCCGGAGTTCTACCACGCCTTCCCCGAGACGGCCCGGATCGTCCTGGACTCCGGCATCTCCACCGGCTGTGTGGCGGCGGTGCTGCTGAACCTGGTCTTCAACCACCTGGGCCGCGGCGGCCGGGACGCCCACGACGTGACCCACCCGATGGAGCCGGGCGAGGAGCTCACCAGCACCCCCAAGACACCGGCCACGCCATGACCCCCCTGTCGGGCGCACGCGCCGGGGCCGGTGACCTAGAGCCCGAACACGCCCGGGTGTGACGCCAGTCTCCGGAAGACCTCGGCGGGGTCCGCGACCAGCCTGCGCTTCTCCAGGTCGAGGATCCCGCCGACCGCCGAGATCTCGGCGGCCACCGTGCCGTCGGTCTTCACCACGGCCTGCTCGATCCGGAACGTCTTGCCCTCACCCCAGACGAAGGCGCAGGTCACCTCGGCCTCGTCGCCCGCGAGCAGCTCCCGCCGGTAGCGGATGGTCGTCTCCAGGGCGACCGGGCCGACGCCGCTGGAGACGAGGGCGGACTGGCTGATGCCGGCCGCCTGGAGCAGGGACCAGCGGGCGTGCTCCGCGTAGTTCAGATAGACCGCCTGGTTGAGGTGTCCCTGCACGTCCGTCTCGTATCCACGGACGGTCACAGGGACGGAAAACGGCTCGCTCACGGCTTCCCCTTCCGGCACCGGACCTCCTCGCCGGGCGTCCCGTGCACGGCGCGACGATCCGTCGATCTTGGCATGTACATCATGCCCGGCGCGGTGAAGCCAGCAGATACCGGTTCGCGGTGCGCGGCTCGCGGTGCTCGCTCACCTGCCAGCCTGCCTCTTCCAGCGTGGCCGCGCAGGCCCGCAGCGCCTCGCCGTCCGGCCCGTACACGGCGACGGCCTCCGGCTGCGGGGTCTCGCGCACCCGGTAGCCCTCCTCGTCCGGCCCGGCCGGACGGTGGCCCGCCGCCTCCAGCGCGAGCGCGGCGGCCCGCACCAGGTGCGCGCGCTCCCAGCCGCACGGCCGGTCCACCGCCCCGTCCGGGTTGGTCATCCGGCGCAGCTCCAGCAGCCCCTGCCAGGCGCTGTGCACCTCGCGCCGCCGGGCGGGCCCGGACCGCGGAGGATCCGGCTCGCCGCCGGTGCGTGCGGCGAACACCCCCGCCGGCGCGGGGTCCGCAGCGGAACCGGCGGGCCCTGACCCGGCGGGCTCGGGCGCCCCGGTGATGCCCTGCCGTATCCGGTGCCCCTCCGGCGTCAGGTAGTGCTCGTGCGGCGGACGGGGGTGGCGGAAGGCCAGACCCCGCTTCACCAGCGCGGCGAGCTGCGCCTCCGTCCCCCGCAGCCGTCCGGTCACGGGGTCGGCGGCGTCGATCACACGCCGCTGCGCGGCGGTCGGCGGTCGCGTCACGGCGTGCTCCTCTCCGGCCGGTCCCGGGCACGGGCCCACCTGCTCGAAGGCTACGACCCGCCACTGACAACCGCGCCTACTGGCGGTAGCCGGCGAGGAAGCGCCCGATCCGGCCGATCGCCGCCTCCAGGTCGTCGGCGTACGGCAGGGTCAGGATGCGGAAGTGGTCGGGCGCGGGCCAGTTGAAGCCGGTGCCCTGCACCACCTGGATCTTCTCGCGCAGCAGCAGGTCCAGGACGAACTTCTCGTCGTCGTGGATCGGGTACACCTCGGGATCCAGCCGGGGGAAGGCGTACAGCGCGCCCTTCGGCTTCACGCAGCTCACGCCCGGGATCTCGTTGAGCCTGCGCCAGGCCACGTCCCGCTGCTCCCGCAGCCGCCCGCCCGGCGCGGTCAGCTCGCCGATGGACTGCCGGCCGCCGAGCGCGGCCTGGATGGCGTACTGGGCGGGGGCGTTGGCGCACAGCCGCATGGAGGCCAGCATGGTCAGCCCCTCCAGGTAGTCCTTGGCGTGCTGCTTGGGACCCGTGACCACCAGCCAGCCGGAGCGGAAACCCGCCACGCGGTAGGTCTTGGACAGGCCGCAGAAGGTGAGGACGACCAGGTCCGGGGCGAGCGCGGCGGCCGAGTGGTGCACGGCGTCGTCGTAGAGGATCTGGTCGTAGATCTCGTCGGCGAAGACCATCAGGCCGTGGCGGCGGGCGAGGTCGAGGATGCCCTCGACGATCTCCTTGGGGTAGACCGCGCCGGTGGGGTTGTTCGGATTGATGATCACGACCGCCTTGGTGCGGTCGGTGATCTTCGCGGCCAGGTCGTCCAGGTCCGGGTACCAGTCGGCCTGTTCGTCGCACAGGTAGTGGACGGCCCTGCCGCCGGCGAGGGTGGTGACCGCCGTCCAGAGGGGGAAGTCGGGGGCGGGGATCAGGACCTCGTCGCCGTCCTCGATCAACGCCTGTACGGCCATGGAGACCAGCTCGGAGACGCCGTTGCCGAGGAAGACGTCGTCGACGCCGACCTCCAGGCCCAGCGTCTGGTAGCGCTGGGCCACGGCCCGGCGGGCGGAGAGGATGCCGCGCGAGTCGGTGTAGCCGTGCGCCCGCGGCAGCATCCGGATCATGTCCTGGAGGATCTCCTCGGGTGCCTCGAACCCGAAGAGCGCGGGGTTGCCGGTGTTCAGGCGCAGCACGCTGTGGCCGGCCTCCTCCAGCGCGTTGGCGTGCTCGATCACCGGGCCGCGGATCTCGTAGCAGACCTCGCTGAGCTTGCTCGACTGCCGGAACTCCATGCGCCGCTTCCCCTCTGCCGACTGTGTCGCTTGGTTTTACCAAGTAGGCGCTTGGAAAGTCCAACAACTTGTCTAGACTGCGTCGCATGCCACCTCGCCGAAGCTACGACCAGTACTGCCCCGCCGCCCGCGCGCTCGACGTCGTCGGCGACCGCTGGACCCTGCTGATCGTCCGGGAGCTGCTCGCCGGTCCCCGCCGCTACACCGACCTGCACGCGGACCTGCCCGGCGTCAGCACGGACGTACTCGCCTCGCGGCTGAGGGACATGGAGCGCGACGGCCTGGCGACCCGGCGCCGGCTCCCGCCGCCCGGCGCGGCGAACGTCTACGAACTCACCCCCAGGGGCCGTGAGTTGCTGCCGGTGCTGCAGGCGCTGGGGGAGTGGGGGCAGGGCGAACTCGGCGAGCGCAGGCCCACCGACGCCGTCCGGGCGCACTGGTTCGCGCTCCCCCTGCTGCGCCTGCTGGGCGGCGAGGGACTCGTCGAAGTCCGCTTGGAGGAGGGGCGGTTCCATGTGCACGCCGGTGCCGAGGAGGGCCCGGTGTACGGCGACGGGCCCGCCCCCGGGGAGCCCGACGCCCTGCTGACCCTGGACACGGCCACGTGCACGGCGCTCGGCCGGGGCGAGCTGGACCTGGTGCGGGCCGTGCGGGAGGGCCGGGTCGAGGTGACCGGCGAGGGCGCCCTGGCGAAGGCACTGCGCGAGGGATGAGAGAAGGCCCGCACCGGGCGGGCCTTCTCCAGGGGCGTCGGACCGGGTCAGGCACCCGGCGGGACGCGGGCCGGGCGGCCCGAGCCACGGGTCAGGGCGTATCCGGCGACCCCCGCCAGCGCGGCCAGCGCGCCGCCCAGGGCGGTCCACACCCACCGGTCCGACCACCAGCCGGACGTCCAGCCGTCCTCGGGTGCGAGCCCGGCCGGCACCGCCGCGTCCTCCCGATCCTCCTCGGTCTTCGCCGCGGTCCCCGGCACCAGCGGCTCGGCCAGGGAGCCGTCCACCGCCGCCGCGCCGCCGGCGTCCTCGGACTCGACCCGGACCCGGGTCTCGACCGGGAGACCGAGGTCGGAGGTGGCGGCCCCGGTGACGGTCAGCCGCACGTAGTACGTGCCGGGCAGCGGGTCGTTCGCCCACGGCTCCGACCAGGCGCGGACCGTGCGCAGGGCGCAGGCCAGTTCCACCGAGGCCGCGTCCGCCGCCGCGGTGCGGGTCTGGGCGCCGTACCGGCAGGCCTGGCGGCGGCGCAGCCCGTCGTAGACGTCGACCTGCCAGGTCTGGGAGGCATGGGTGTCCGGCAGCCGCACCGTGGCCCGGACCGTGGGGCGCTGCCCGGTGTCCGCGGGGAACGACCAGTACAGGTAGTCGCCGGTGGAGCCGCCGGCCGTGGCCTCCTGCCCGGGCTCGATCCCCGTCGCGGTGCGGAACGAGGTGCCCGCCCGCGTGGGGCCCGCCGAGCCGTCCCGCGCCGGACCCGGCGAGGCGTCGGCGGCGGCCGGGGCGGCCGCCAGGCCCAGGGTCAGCAACGCGGCGCCGAACGCGCGTACCACTCGCATCAGTTGGTCCTCCAGACGGCGACCCGCCAGCGCGACAGCCAGCCCCAGACGAGACCGGCCAGGAAACCGGTCAGGATCAGCACACCCAGCAGCCACCAGCCGCGGCCCAGACCGAAGGCGGCCACGTCGGACGCCTCGCCGGGACCGTCCACCACGTCGACGGTCAGCTCCAGCGGCAGACCGGGCGTGGTCTTCACGCCGGAGGCCGCCGAGAAGGAGTGCGAGACCGCCAGGCAGACCGCCTCGGCGGGAGCGCCTTCCTCGTCGCCCCCGGCCTTCGGATAGCGCAGACCCGTCGAGATCACATCCGTACGGCCGGTGCCCGCCGCCTCGCCGCGCACGATCTCCCGGCCCTTGAGCGTGACGGCCCGCAGCAGCACGCCGTAGCCGGGGTTCACGGCCCGGTCGGCCGCCACGCTCACCGACGCGCGCAGCTCCTTGCCCGGCGGGAGGTCCACCCGGTACCAGCGCTGCTGCCCGAACCCCTCCCGGTCGGTGTACAGGCCCGGCTTCAGGGCCGGAGCCCCGGCGCACCGGTCCGCGCCCTCGGCCGGCACCGGCGTCACCACCGGGTCGGCCGCCCGGTCCACCAACTCGTTCACCCGGTCGGTGAGTTCGTCCTGGTGCCGCACCGAGGTGTAGGTGCCGCCGGTGGCCTCGGCGATGCAGCTCAGCTGCCGGCTCAGCTTCGCCGTCGGCACCAGGCCGAGCGTGTCGATGGTCAGGCCGATGCCCTTGGCGGCGATCTCGCGGGCGACCTCGCACGGGTCGAGCGGGGCGCAGGTGTCCTCTCCGTCGCTGATCAGCACGATGCGCTTGGAGCCGTCACCGCCGTCCAGGTCACCGGCCGCCTTCAGCAGGGCCGGTCCGATCGGCGTCCAGCCGGTCGGGGCGAGGGTGGCGACGGCCGCCTTCGCCTCGGTGCGGTCGAGCGGCCCGACCGGGTAGAGCTGCGCGGTGTCCTTGCAGCCGGTTCGGCGGTCGTCGCCGGGGTAGTTCGCGCCGAGGGTGCGGATACCGAGCTCGACCTCCTCGGGCGTCGCGTCCAGCACGTCGCTGAACGCCTGCTTCGCGGCGGCCATCCGCGACTGTCCGTCGATGTCCCGGGCCCGCATCGAGCCGCTCACATCGAGGACGAGGTCGACCTTGGGGGCGTCCCGGCCCGTGGGTTCACCGGCGGCCGCCCCGGCCGGGAGGGCGATCCCGGCGGTCAGGGCGGCGAGCAGGGCACAGGCGCCCGCCGCCAGCCGTGTACGTGTGATCATCGGCGGATCCTATTGATCACTCGGGCCGTCCTCCAAAACGGCCCTCAGCGCAGCGGATTGGGCAGCTCCGCCCACTGGTCCCCGGGCGTGCGCGGCGAGAGCCGCATCAGCGTCAGCGCCTTCGTGGGCAGGGGCTCAGCCCGCAGGGCCGCGACGTCCGCGGTGTCCGGCAGGTCCCCCAGGGCCGCCTCCAGTGCCGCCGCGAGCGCCTCGTACGACCCGGCCGTCCCGGCCAGCGCGCCCGCCACCAGGGAACCGAACAGCTTGCGGCGCAGGGTGCGTTCGTCGTCCGTGACCATGCGGGCGGGCAGCTCGGGCACCGCGATGCCGTGCCGGGCGAGACGGGCCGGACTCACGCGGATGTCGGCCAGATCGCGGTAGACCAGCCGCAGCGGCTCGCCCGCCGCCGAGAGGACGACCAGGAGGTTCTGGCCGTGCGCCTCGAGGGCCACGCCCAGTTCCAGCAGCCGCAGCCCGACCGTGAGGGCGAGACGGGCGAACCCGGCCAGCCAGGCGGCGGACCGGGGCAGTTCGGTGGTGGCGAGCGCGGCCACCGGCAGCACCCGCTCACCGCCGCCCGCGTACACCTGCGGCGACTGACGCAGCACGGCCGCGAAGTCGGGCGAGCCGGCCGCCGCCGCGCCCAGGGTGCGGGTGACGTGCAGCAGCCCGTCCGTGCGCGCGGCCGGGAGCGCGGCGAAGTCCGACAGCAGCGCGGAGGCGGCGACCGAAGGCAGCGAGATGTCCCGCACCGAGGACGTCAGCCGGGCGCTCAGCGAGGTCTTCACATGCGGCCCGCCGGGCAGGGCGAGCGTCCGCAGGGACATCAGCGGATGCGCCGGACGGCTCACCTCGCACGACCGCTTCAGCACGTGCGCCGCCTGCCAGGGGTGCACCGGCAGCAGCACGCGCCCCCCGTCCCGCAGGTCCTCCGGCCACCCACCGGTGACCAGGCACTCCTCCTCCGGCACCGGCACCAGCCCCAGCTCCACCACCGGCCGGTGCTCCGGCCCGTAGGCCAGCTGTTCGGCGACCGAGAAACCGGGCCGGGAGCGGCAGGTCGGGTGGAACGGGTGCCCGTCGACGATCCGCTGCTCCCACTCCCAGTCCCGCCGCGGCCACGCCCGGCGGTCCTCCTCCTGCCCCGCCCTGGACAGCGCCAGCGAGGCGACGCTGTGCCCGAGTTCGGCCGCGAAGGAGGCCGAGTGCGGCACGCCCAGGCCGGTCATCAGCCGTGCCGGATCGGCGTACTCCGTCCCGTCGAGCCGCACGGCCGTGACATACGCCCCGGTCGCGTACGGATCGGGCAGCGGACCGTGCAGCCGGCGGCCGTCGGCGAGGGACAGGGCCAGCCCGTCCCGGCCCCGCTCCACGCCGGTCACCCAGGGCAGTGGATCATGGGTCAGGCCACGCCACAGGCGGGACAGCACGGCCGCCCGGGCGCCGGGCAGTTCGGCCTCGTAGCGCGGCAGGAGTCCGGGCCGGACGACGGACAGCTCGTCGGCGACCTCGGTCTCGGCGCTGGGGGGACGGTGCACGGGCGGACTCCTCGGGTACGAATAGGGCGTCACAGCGGAATGGCGACGACCGACATACTGATCATCTCCGCCCGGAACGCTGGAAGGACCGTAGGGACGAGTGGAACGCGTGGACCTCATGCCCCCGCCCGCCGACGACGACTCGGCCCACGGTGACGACCCGGCCATCGGCTCTCTCGCCGACGCGTACGCCGCCGTGCCCCTGCTCAACTGCCTGCTGCGCGAGGTCGCCCGGCCGGTGCGCGAGGAGGACGGACACCGCGTCCACCACCTGCCCGGAGCGGACCGCCTGCTGCGCGTGCGCGGCACCCGGCGGCCCGCCGAGCCCGAGATCGAGGCGGCGGGCACCTGGCGGCGCCTCGGCCACGCCGAGCTGGTCGGCCTGGTCGCCGCGGAACTGCGCCGGCGCACCGGCGTGGACAATCCCGGCCTGCCCGCCGAGATGACCGACAGCCGGGACGTGATCGCCGCGCTGCTCGCCGCCCGCGCCGGGGCCACCCCGCCCGAGGACCTCTACCGGCGGTCCGAGCAGTGCCTGCTCACCGGCCACACGCACCACCCCGCCCCCAAGGCCCGCGGCGGCGGCCCCGCCGCGGCCTGGCTGCCGTACGCGCCCGAGGCGTACGCCCGCTTCCCGCTGGTCCTGCTCGGCCTGCGCGAGGACACCGTCGTGGAGGACGGCGACACTACGGCGCTCGACGCCCTCGGCACGGCACCGCCCGGCTACCGGCTGCTCCCGGCCCACCCCTGGCAGCTCGACCTGGCCGCCCGGGAGCTGGCCCCCGCCTTCGCGGACGGCAGACTCCTCCGGCTCGGCACCACGGCCTTCGACACCTGGCCGACGGCCGCGATCCGCACCGTCTACGCCCCCGAGCGGGACCTGTTTTTGAAGTTCAGCCTGGACGTGCGCATCACCAACGACATCCGCCGGCTCTGGCGCCACGACCTGCTCGCCCTGCGCCGGACCGACTCCGCCACGAGCGCGGCCTTCGCGGCGTACGACGGCCCGCCCGGCTGGCTCGGCGACCGCGGGTACCGCACCGCCGGCTTCTCTTTCGAGGCCCTCGCCGTCCTGGTCCGCGACGGCTTCACCGGCCGCCTCGTGCCCGGGGCGACCCCGCTGCTCGCGGCCGCCCTCGTCGAGGGCTTCGACGGCAACCCGCTCGACCGGGTCACCGACCCGGAGCCCTGGTGGGAGGCCTATCTGGCGCACGCCGTGCCCCCGGTCCTGGCGGCCTTCGCAGGCCACGGCGTCGTCGTCGAGGCCCATCTGCAGAACACGCTGGTCGCCGTGGACACGGCCGGCATGCCCGTGCAGGTGCTGTACCGGGACGCCGAGGGCGTCAAGCTGCTGCCGGACGTGGAGCGCGCGGCCGGCTGGGAACGGCTGGTGTACTGCCTGCTCGTCAACCACCTCACCGAGATCGCCGGTGCCCTCGCCGAACGCCGGCCCGGCTTCGACCCCTGGCCCGCCGTCCGCCGCGCACTCGCCCGGCACGACCTGCCGGAGATCCCGGCCTTGCTCGCCTCCCCGACCCTGCCCGCCAAGACGAACCTGCTGCTGCGCTGGACGGGCGCGGACGGCGCCGACGCCCGCTACCTGCCGCTGCCGAACCCGCTCAGGCGGTCCTGACCCCGGCGCGGCCCCGTGGAATGATGACCGGCGACAAGGGCGACGGCGGACGAGGAAGCCGGTGTGAATCCGGCGCGGTCCCGCCACTGTGATCGGCGAGCCGGTCCCGACAGGCCACTGCCCGCAAGCGGGTGGGAAGGCCGGGACCGGCGGCGACCCGAGAGCCAGGAGACTCACGCGGTCGCCTCCTCCACGGACCACCGGGGCGGATCTCCCCGGAGAGAGGGCAGGTGCGGCATGCCCGCGACGCCGGCCGGCGAACCCCTGGACGACCCCCGCGGCGATGCCCCGCCCTGCCGGGTCGTCGTCTGCCGGGACTGCTGCTGCGGCAGCCCCAAGGTGAGAGGCGTCGACCACGCGGCCCAGACCGCGCGCCTGCGCGCGGCGGCGCCGGTGCGGATCTCCGACTGCCTCGACGTCTGCGACCAGGCCAACGTCGTCGTCGTGCAGCCGTCCGCCGCGGGCCGGGCCGCCGGCGCCCGCCCGGTCTGGCTCGGCCTGGTCAACGACCCGGCCGCCACCGAGGACGTCGTGGCCTGGGTGCGGGCCGGCGGCCCGGGCGTCGCCCCGCTGCCGGACATCCTCGGCCTGTACGTCTTCAGCCCGCGGGCGCGACGGGACGGCGACCGCGCCTGACACGGCCTCAGGCCGCCCGCCGGCTCCGGACCAGCAGCCACAGGAAGTACGGCGTGCCGATCACGGCCGTCATCAGACCGGCGCCCAGCTGGGCCGGGGCGATCACGGTCCGGCCCAGCAGGTCGGCCGTGCCGACGAGCGCGGCGCCGAGCAGCACGGCCACCGGCACCACCCGGACGTGCCGCCGGCCCACCAGGGCCCGGGCCGCGTGCGGCGCGACGAGGCCCACGAAGCCGATGGTGCCGGCCGAGGCCACGGCGGTCGCCGCCAGCAGCACGCCCACCACCAGGAAGCCGAGCCGGGCCCGGGGCAGTGCGAGCCCGAGCAGACGCGGGGTGTCCCCGTCCAGCGAGACGAGGTCCAGCTCGGTGCGCCGGGCGACCGCGACGGCCACCCCCAGGGCCAGCACGAGCGCCACGGGCACCACGTCCGCCGTGGTGCGCCCGTACGTCGAACCGGACAGCCAGGTCAGCGCCTTGGTGGCGTTGAACGGGTCGGTCAGCACGATGAGCAGGCTGATCAGGGCCGTCGACCCGGCCGCCACGCCGATGCCGACGAGGACCAGCCGGCTCTGCTGGTAGCCGCCCCGGGCGGCGAGCCCGAAGACGAGGGCGGAGGCCAGGGCCGCACCCGCGAAGGCGGCCCCCGCGACACCCCAGGAACCGGCGGCGGGCACGGTGGTCACCAGCAGCACGGCACCGAGCGCGGCGCCGCCGGAGACGCCCAGCACCCCGGGCTCCGCCAGCGGGTTGCGGGTCACGGCCTGCACCAGCGTGCCGGCCAGGGCGAGCGCGGCACCCGCGCAGAGGGCGGCGAGCACCCGCGGCACCCGGGTGTCCAGGACGAAGGAGACGGTCCGGCCGGCCCGGCCCTGCGCCCAGTTGGCGACGTCGCCGAGCAGGAGCTTGGTGTCGCCCAGCAGGACACCGGCGAGGGCGACGGCCACCACCGCGGCGGCCAGGGTCCCCACCGTGACCAGGAACGCCGTCCGGCCGGGGATGCGCAGCCGGTCCGGTGGCTCCACCCCGGCGGTGTCCCGCAGCCGCAGGGCCGTCGCCACCAGGAACACGGCCCCGACCAGGCTGGTGACGATGCCGGTGGGCACACCCACCGCCGTGTCCGCCGGGATCAGGGACCGCAGCAGCACGTCCGAGCCGAGCACCAGCGCCGCCCCGGCCAGCCCGGCCGCGGGCAGCGCCGCCCGCGCGCGGGTGAAGCCCCGGAACCGGCGGGCCAGCGGACGGACCAGGGCGGGCGCGCAGAGCCCGACGTAGCCGAGCGGACCGGCGAGCGTGACGGCCGCCGCGGACAGCAGCGCCGCCAGCACCACCACCGTGACGCGGGTGGCGTGCACCGGCACGCCGAGACCGCGCGCGGCGTCGTCGCCGAGGGCGAGCGCGTCGACCCGGCGGGCGACCAGCAGCAGCCCGGCGAGCCCCACCAGGGCGACGGGCAGCATCTGCAGGACACCGTCGAAACCGTTCTGGCCGATGCTGCCCTGGTTCCACTGGTAGAGGCCCTCCGTCTGCTGCGGGAACAGCAGCAGCAGCCCTTCCGTCAGGGAGTTCAGGCCCAGCGCGAGCGCGGTGCCGGCCAGGACCAGCCGTACGGTGCCGGTGCCGAGGCCGGACAGGGCGAGCACCACGGCCGCGGCCACCAGCCCGCCCGCGAAGGCCACGCCCGAGGAGGCCAGCAGGGGCAGGGAGACGCCGGTGGCGCCGACCAGTCCGAGCGCCAGGTACGAACCGGCGTTGACCGCGAGGGTGTCGGGCGAGGCGAGCACGTTGCGGCTGACGGCCTGCAGGACGGCGCCCGCGATGCCGAGGACGACGCCGACCAGGATCCCGGCGGCCATGCGCGGCAGCCGGGAGGCGATCACCACCGAGGCGTCGCCCGGATCGGCCTGCCCGGTCAGGGCCTTGAGCACCTGCGCCGGTCCGACGGCGGCGGTGCCCTGGGTGATGTCGGCGACCGCGAGGGCGGCGACGAGGAGGACGAGCCCGGCCGTCACCGCGGCCGCGCCCGTCCGGGACGCGGCCGCCGTGGGACGGACGGCGGGGGGCGCTTCGGTGACGGCCATGGCGGGCGTTACTTCGTCAGCGCTGCGACGAGGGCGTCGATGTACGCCTCCATCGAGCCGGGACCGCCGAACATCCAGATGCCGTCGGGCAGCCGGTGCACGTCGCCGGCCTTGACGAACGGCAGGGAGCTCCACACGGCGTTCTTCTTCAGCTGCCCGGCGAACGGGTTGCTGGCCTTGTCGCCGTCGTTGCCGATGTAGGCGAACGCGGTGTCCTTCGGCAGGGCGGTCAGGCCCTCGACGTCGGTGGTGCCCAGGCCGTAGGCCGGGTCGCCCTTGACCTTCCAGGCGTTCTTCAGGCCGAGCTTTTCGTTGACGGAGCCGATGAGCGAGCCGCTGGTGTACGGACGGATGGAGACCTGGTTGGACGTCACGTAGCCGTCCGCGAAGGCGACGGAGCTGCCGCCGAGCTCGGCATCGGCGAGGGTCTTGCGGCCCGCGGCGACCTTGGCGTCGAAGCTCTCGCGGGCGGCCTCGGCCCTGTCGGTGGTGCCGGTGGCCTTCGCGATCAGGTCGAGGTTCTCGAACATCTGCCCGATCTGGTCGGCGGCATCGGCCGACTTGATCTCCAGGACCGGCGCGATCTTCCGCAGCTGCTTCACGGCCGCGTCCGGCAGGTCGGAGCTGGCCACGATCAGGTCGGGGGAGAGCGAGGCGATGGTGTCCATGCTCGGCTCGCCGCGGGTGCCGATGTCCTTGGGCTCGTTCTTCAGCGGGACGGCGCTGTCCCAGGTCTTGTAGCCCTTGACGTCGGCCACGCCCACGGGGTCGACGCCGAGGGTGATCAGGCTCTCGACCTCGTTCCACTCGGTGGCCACGACCTTCTTCGCCGGGCCGTCCAGCTTCACCTTCGCGCCGGTGGAGTCGGTGAGGCTGATCGCCCCGGTGGTCTTCTCCGGGCTGTCGGCGGCCGGCTCGGTGGTGCCGCAGGCGGCGAGGGTGAGCGCCGCGGCGGTGGTGGTGGCCGCGGTGAGCAGGAGACGTCTCATGAGGTGGTGCCGAGCCTTTCGCTTCGGGTGGTGCGGGTGTGGTGGCGGCCGATCGGACGGGTCCGCAGCCGGCCGGTGAGGGGGTCGGTGTCGACGTCGATCCGGATGCCGTAGACGGCCGTGAGCCGTTCCGGCGTCAGGACGTCCTCGGGCCGGCCGTCGGCGACGATGCGGCCCGCTTCGAGCAGGGTGATCCGGTCGGCGAGGGCCGCCGCCTGGTCGAGGTCGTGCAGGACGACGCCCACGGCGATCCCGTGGTCGTCGGCCAGGTCGCGGACGAGGTCGAGCAGCTCGATCTGGTACCGCAGGTCGAGATAGGTGGTGGGCTCGTCCAGCAGCAGCACGCCGGTCTCCTGCGCCAGGCAGCTCGCGAGCCAGACGCGCTGCAGCTGCCCGCCGGAGAGGTGGTCGGCGCCGCGCCCGGCCAGCTCCGTCACCCCGGTCAGTGCCAGTGCCCGCTCGACGGCGGCCGAGGCGTCCGCGTCGGGGCGGCCGAACCGGCCCCGGTAGGGGTAGCGGCCGAACTCGACGAGGTCGCGCACGGTCAGCCCGCTGGGCGTGGGCCGTCCCTGGGTCAGCAGGGCCACGTGCCGGGCGAACTCCCGGGCCGACAGGGCCAGGCCGTCGATGTCGCCGTCGATCCGCAGTCCGGCCCGGCGGGCCCGCTGCAAGCGGGCGACCGTGCGCAGCAGCGTCGACTTCCCACTGCCGTTGGGGCCGACCAGGACGGTGACCTCACCGGGCCGCAGCGTGATCGCCGCGCCGTGCACGACGTCCACACCGTCGTACGACACGGTCACGTCCGTGGCCGACAGTTCATGCCCGCGCAGACGTCGTCCGCCCGCGGGCTCCTCACCAGATCTCACGAGAGCGAAGGTTAGCCTAACCTAACCGCAGGTCGAGAGGGGGGTACCCGGTCCTCAGGCGGCCCGCCAGGAGGCGGGATCCCACAGACCCGAGCGGCGCAGCGACGCGGGACAGTGCAGATAGATCTCGTCGATCTCCAACAGCAGGGCGAGGGCGGGGCGTTGGCCGCCGTGGCTCATGGCGTCGAAGAACGGGGCGTCGGTGAGGATGCGGGCCCGGCCGTTGACGCGCAGGACCTCCTTGCCGCCCGGTATCAGGTACAGCAGCCCCGCGTGCGGGTTGTCCAGGATGTTGTGCAGGCTGTCGCCGCGCCGGTTGCCCGGCCGGTCCGGCAGGGCGATGGTGCCCGGGTCGACGACGTGCGTGAATCCGGCCGCGTCCCCGCGGGGCGAGACGTCGCAGCCGCCGCTCGCGTCGGAGGTGGCCAGCAGGCAGAAGGGGGAGCGGGCGAGGATGCCGAGGTCCTGCTCGGTGAGCCGGTCGTGGACCTTCTCGATCACCACCGGCCACGGCTCGCCCAGCAGCTCCCGCAGCCGGGCGCGGTCGGCCAGTTCGACCCAGCCCCGCCCGGACGCTGCGTCCGGCCCGTCCCCGGCGGTGTCGGTGATGTGCGGCATGGCCGGCTCCCGTGCTCAAAATGATCGAAGTTAGGATTGGCTGACCTTAACGGACCGCGATCGGCTGATCGCCGCCGCGGTCCTGCCGCCCGGTACGGTGGGGGAATGCTGTCCGAGGTCACCGCCACCCGCTACATCGAGCCGCTGCGCTCCGGCGGTTCCGTCCCCGGGATCGTCGAGGCGGACGACCTGGGCACCTACGTCGTGAAGTTCACCGGCTCCGCGCAGGGCCGCAAGGCGCTGGTCGCCGAGGTGATCGTGGGCGAACTGGCCCGGGCGCTCGGACTGCGCTTCCCGGAGCTGGTCCTGGTGCACTTCGACCCGGCCATCGCGCGCGACGAGCCGCACCAGGAGGTGCGCGGACTGCACGCGGCCAGCGCCGGAGTGAACCTCGGCATGGACTACCTGCCGGGCGCCCGGGACTTCACCCCCGAGGTCGCCCGGGACTTTTCCGTCGGCCCGCTGGAGGCCGGGCGGATCGTCTGGCTGGACGCCCTGACCGTGAACGTCGACCGCACGGTCCACAGCTCCAACCTCATGGTCTGGCCGACGCTGGGCGTGGCGCCCCCGCGCCTGTGGCTGATCGACCACGGCGCCGCCCTCGTCTTCCACCACCGCTGGGACGGCACCGACCCCGCGAAGGCCTACGACTTCCGCCACCACGCCCTCGGCCACTACGCGCCCGACGTCCGGGCCGCCGACGCCGAACTCGCCCCCAGGGTCACCGAGGACCTGCTGCGCCGCATCCTCGCCGAGGTCCCGGACGCCTGGCTCGCCGACGACCCGGCCTTCGCCACCCCGGACGCGGCCCGCGCGGCGTACGTGGCGTACCTGCACGCGCGCGTGCGGGCCTCCGCTGCGTGGCTGCCCACCGACTTCCCCAGCCGGGAGGAGCTCGCCGCCGAGGAGGCCCTGCGGGCGGCGCGGAACCAGCGAGGACGTCCCGCGTGGCTCAAGCAGGTCCCCGACCTGCACGGCAAGCCCGCGGCCCAACAGGATTGGTCGGTGCACCTGGGATGAGTGGCCGTGTCGAGATCGAGTACTGCACGCAGTGCCGGTGGCTGCCCCGCGCCGCCTGGCTGGCGCAGGAGCTGCTCACCACCTTCGAGGCCGAACTGACCGAACTGGCCCTCAAGCCCGGCACGGGCGGGGTGTTCGTGGTCCGCGTCGGCGACGAGGTCGTCTGGGACCGCCGCGAGCAGGGTTTCCCCGAGCCGACGGCCGTGAAGAAGGCCGTACGCGACCGAGTGGCCCCGGGCAGGACCCTGGGCCACTCGGAGCGGTAGCGGCTGCCGCGGGCGCTGCTCAGCCCTTGAGCTGCTCGTACGCCGGCAGCGTGAGGAAGTCGGCGTAGTCCTCGTCGAGGGCGACCTTCAGCAGCAGGTCGTGCGCCTGCTGCCAGGTGCCGGCCGCGAACGCCTCCTCGCCGATCTCGCTCCTGATGTCCGCCAGTTCCTCGGCGGCGACCTTGCGGGCCAGTTCGGCGGTGACCCGCTCCCCGTTGTCCAGGACGACACCCGCGTTGATCCACTGCCAGATCTGCGAGCGGGAGATCTCGGCGGTGGCCGCGTCCTCCATGAGGTTGAAGATGGCGACCGCGCCCAGGCCGCGCAGCCACGCCTCGATGTAACGGATGCCGACCTGGACGGCGTTGACCAGGCCCGCGTAGGTCGGCTTGGCGTCGAGCGAGTCGATGGCGATGAGGTCGGCCGCCTTGACGTCGACGTCCTCGCGCAGCCGGTCCTTCTGGTTCGGCTTGTCGCCGAGGACCTTGTCGAAGGACTCCATGGCGATGGGCACCAGGTCGGGGTGGGCGACCCAGGAGCCGTCGAAACCGTCGTTCGCCTCGCGGTCCTTGTCGGCGCGGACCTTCTCGAAGGCGACCTTGTTGACCTCCGCGTCCCGGCGGGAGGGGATGAAGGCCGCCATGCCGCCGATGGCGTGCGCGCCCCGCTTGTGGCAGGTGCGGACGAGCAGTTCGGTGTAGGCGCGCATGAACGGGGCGGTCATCGTCACCGCGTTGCGGTCCGGCAGCACGAACTTCGCGCCGCCGTCACGGAAGTTCTTGACGATGGAGAACAGGTAGTCCCAGCGGCCCGCGTTCAGCCCTGAGGCGTGGTCGCGCAGTTCGTAGAGGATCTCCTCCATCTCGTACGCGGCCGTGATCGTCTCGATGAGGACGGTGGCGCGGACGGTGCCGTGGGGGATGCCGCAGTACTCCTGCGCGAAGACGAACACCTCGTTCCAGAGGCGGGCCTCCAGGTGCGACTCCGTCTTGGGCAGGTAGAAGTACGGGCCCTTGCCCAGGTCGAGCAGGCGCTGGGCGTTGTGGAAGAAGTACAGGCCGAAGTCGACCAGCGCGCCGGGCACGGGGGTGCCGTCGGCGTCCACGAGGTGACGCTCGTTCAGATGCCAGCCGCGCGGGCGCATGACGACCGTGGCGAGCTCCTCGTTCGCCTTCAGGGCGTAGGACTTGCCCGACTTCGGGTCGGTGAAGTCGATGTTCCGGGTGTAGGCGTCGATCAGGCTGAGCTGGCCCGTGACGACGTTCTCCCAGGTGGGCGCGGAGGCGTCCTCGAAGTCCGCGAGCCACACCTTCGCGCCCGAGTTGAGGGCGTTGATGGTCATCTTGCGGTCGGTGGGGCCGGTGATCTCGACCCGGCGGTCGTTCAGGGCGTCCGGGGCCGGGGCGACCTTCCAGGAGTCGTCGGCGCGGATCGCCGCCGTCTCCGGGAGGAAGTCGAGGGTGCAGGTGCGGGCGATCTCGGCGCGGCGCTCGGCGCGGCGGGCGAGGAGTTCGTCCCGCCGGGGGGTGAACCGCCGGTGCAGCTCGGCCACGAAGGCGAGCGCCGCTTCGGTGAGGACCTCCTCCTGCCGGGGCAGGGGCTCGGCGTCGACGATGGCCAGCGGGGACGGCGCTGGAGCGGACATGAACGGTCACTTCCTTCAGCGAGCTGTGAAGACGAGCCGGCGACGGCACCCGGTGCCAGTCTTCCCGGATACGGCGTTCGGCGCCCGGGGAGCCAGCGGGCGCTTCTGAACAGTGGATAGTAGTTTCCTCATGGTGGAAGTTCAATCGTCTGTTGATGTCGAGATTCTCCGAATCGAGGCAAGGTGGCGCTCCGTGCCACCCCGTTCACTCCAGGTGGACCAGGTCGGCCTCGGTGTCGATGTCGAACGGCCGGGCCACGTCGCCGCACTCCACGAGCGTGAGCGCCGGCGCGTGGTCCCTCAGATAGGCGCGTGCCCCCCGGTCCCCCGTGGCGGTCGCGGCGATGCCGGCCCAGTGCGCCGCGCCGAACAGCACCGGATGGCCGCGCACCCCGTCGTACGCGGCCGAGACCAGGGACTCCTCGCCCGTGTACGCGCTGAGCACCCGGGCCACCGCCGCGGGGCCGATGCCGGGCTGGTCGACGAGCGACACCAGGGCCGCCCGGGCGTCCGTGCCGGCGAGCGATTCCAGCCCGGCCCGCAGGGAGGACCCCATGCCCTGCTCCCAGTCCGGGTTGTCGACCAGCACGCAGCCCGTCAGCTCGGCCTGGGCGCGCACGTCGTCCGACTGCGCGCCCAGGACCACGTGCACCCGGGTGCACCCGCCCTCGCGCAGGACCCGCACCGCGTGCTCCACCAGCGGACGTTCCCGGTGGCGCAGCAGGGCCTTGGGGCGCCCGCCCAGCCGCCGTCCGCCCCCCGCGGCGAGCAGCAGGGCGACCACGCCCGTCTCGTCCGTCGTCTTCCTCGTCGTCATGGATCCTGCATACCGCACGATCCCGGCCGTTCGTCACACAGCGGAGCAAGTCGATGACGCAATGGACTGGCGCCCGGTGGTCCGCGTCGTTTACTGTCGCCCGCACCGACCGGCCGGGTGTGCGGGCAGGGCCGGCCGCGGAGTGCTCGGTGCCGGGACGGCACGCGCACGGCGAGGTGCGAGGGGGAGGACTGTGTTGCGGAGCGTGGAGCAGAAGCGGCAGGGGCCTGCGACCGGCGGCGACGAGGATCCGCGGGTGACGGAGCTGCGCTCCGCCGTGGCCCGGCTGCGGCGTCGCCTCGCCGCCCATCCCGGCGAGTTCGCCGACCGGAGCATCGCCGAGGAGGAACTGGCCGCCCTCGCGGCCATGGCCGCCGGCGGCGCCCCCGAGGTCCCGCGGCTGCGCCGCTCCCTGCTGCTCATCGCGGGCGCGATCGGCTCGGTGAGCGCGCTGTCCTCAGGCCTGGCGGAGGTCCGCCGGGCGGTGGACCTCTTCGGCGGGCCGGTGCGCGGGCAGGGCTAGGCCGTGTCCGTAAAGTCCCGCCTGCCCCGCGACGCCTAGCGCATCGCGGGCCCCAGGGGCCCTAGGGAAAGGTGCCCCGGTAACCGCCGTGCGTGCCGCGGGGCTCGAACTCCCCGCACCGGTGCGTCTCCTGGACGAACTCCGTGAGCGCGGGCCAGAGGGCGAAGATGCCCCGCGGGCCGTGCTTGCCGTCGACCCGGCGATAGCGGTCTTTGGTTCGCCGGAAGCACGCCAGACCCGCCATCAGCCCGTGGCCCGCCGGGCTGTAGTCGGACCAGGCGCAGGCGACGCACGCCCGCAGCCGGGCCCCGGGCGGGAGCCGGTGCTGGATGTCGTACAGGGCCGCCTCGAAGTCGTCGTGCTCCTCCGCGCCGCCGTACGTCCGCCCGTCCAGGCGCAGGGTGACGGTCAGGCTCTGCCCGTCCAGCCCGCCGCGCGGGGGCGGGACGGGGTCGCCCAGCCGCAGGGCGCAGCGCAGCACACCCGCCCGCGGGCCCTGCCCGGCGACGTCGACGGGGAGGGGCTGTTCCCACTCCAGCAGACAGGAGCAGAGGTCGCCGTCGCAGAAGCGGAACATCGCCTCGGGCGGCTCACCGGCCAGAGCGCCCAGGGCGTCCATCGTCTCGCCCGCGAAGCGGACGCCCCTGATCGTGGTGCGGATCAGCGCACGGCCGTCGGACTCGAAGACGACCTCCTGCGCACCGTGCCGGTCGGTGTAGCGGCCCGGCCAGGCGGACCAGGCGCTCACGCGGGGTTCTGGCTGGCGAGCGCCTGCGACAGTTCGCCGGCGACCTGCTGGAGCACCGGCACGATCCGCTCCGTCGCCGCCTCCGTGACCCGGCCCGCCGGGCCGGAGATGGAGATGGCCGCGGCGGTGGGGGAGTCGGGCACCGGGACCGCCAGGCAACGGACCCCGATCTCCTGCTCGTTGTCGTCGATGGCGTAGCCCTGGCGGCGCACGTCCTCCAGCGCCGCGAGGAACCCGTCGGCCGTCGTGATCGTCTTCTCCGTCGCGGCGGGCATGCCCGTGCGGGCCAGCAGCGCGCGCACCTCCTCCGGCGGGAAACCGGCCAGCAGGGCCTTGCCCACGCCCGTGGAGTGCGGCAGCACGCGCCGGCCGACCTCTGTGAACATGCGCATCGAGTGCTTCGACGGCACCTGGGCCACGTAGACGATCTCGTCGCCGTCCAGCAGCGCCATGTTCGCCGTCTCGCCGGTCTCCTCGACCAGCCGCGCCAGGTACGGCCGCGCCCAGGTGCCCAGCAGCCGGGAGGCCGACTCGCCCAGGCGGATCAGACGAGGGCCGAGCGCGTACCGCCGGTTGGGCTGCTGGCGTACGTATCCGCAGGCCACGAGCGTGCGCATCAGACGGTGGATGGTCGGCAGGGGCAGCCCGCTGGTCGCGGACAGCTCGCTCAGACCGACCTCTCCGCCCGCGTCCGCCATCCGTTCGAGCAGGTCGAAGGCGCGCTCCAGGGACTGGACCCCGCCGTTGGAGGACCGGGCGGAGTCGGTGGTGCTGGCGCTGGACGTGGGCACGGCGCGTTCCTTTCGCGTAACATTTCGCTTCCCGGTATGTTAATTCCGCTTTGTGGAAAAGTCCAGGGGTGTCCGCCGGTGCCGTCCGGTAGCAGTGTGCCCTTGACGGGGCCGGAGCGGGAGGGAAGACTCTTTCAACAGAATGTTGAAGAAAGGGGTTCGGGTGTCCGACGCTGAACTGGTGCTCCGCTCGACGCGTGTCCTCACGCCCGGGGGGACGGTTGCGGCATCCGTGGCCGTCGCCGGCGGCACGATCACCGCAGTCCTCCCTCACGACGCCCCCGTACCGGACGGCGCCCGCCTGGAGGACCTGGGCGACCACGTCCTGCTGCCCGGCCTGGTCGACACCCACGTGCACGTCAACGACCCCGGCCGCACCGAGTGGGAGGGCTTCTGGACCGCCACCCGGGCCGCCGCGGCCGGCGGCATCACGACCCTCGTCGACATGCCCCTCAACTCCCTGCCGCCCACCACGACCGTCGCGAACCTGCGCACCAAGCAGCGGGTCGCCGCCGACAAGGCGCACATCGACGTCGGCTTCTGGGGCGGCGCCCTGCCCGGCAACCTCAAGGACCTGCGCCCGCTGCACGAGGCAGGCGTGTTCGGCTTCAAGGCGTTCCTGTCCCCGTCCGGCGTGGAGGAGTTCCCGCACCTGGACCGCGCGTCGCTCGCCCGGACCATGGCCGAGATCGCCGCCCTCGACGGCCTCCTGATCGTGCACGCCGAGGACCCCCACCTGCTCGCCTCCGCCCCGCAGCGACCCGGCCCCCGCTACGCCGACTTCCTCGCCTCCCGCCCCCGGGACGCCGAGGACAGCGCCATCGCCCAGCTCATCCGCGAGGCCAAGGCCCTCGACGCCCGCGTGCACGTGCTGCACCTGTCGTCCGGTGACGCCCTGCCGATGATCGCCGAGGCACGGGCGGAGGGCGTGCGCATCACCGTGGAGACCTGTCCCCACTACCTGACCCTGACCGCCGAGGAAGTCCCCGACGGCGCCAGCGAGTTCAAGTGCTGCCCGCCCATCCGCGAGGCCGCCAACCAGGACCTGCTCTGGCAGGCGCTGGCCGACGGCACCATCGACTGCGTCGTCACCGACCACTCCCCGTCCACCGCCGACCTCAAGACCGGCGACTTCGCGACGGCCTGGGGCGGCATCTCCGGGCTCCAGCTGAGTCTCGCGGCGGTGTGGACCGAGGCCCGCCGGCGCGGGCACGGCCTGGAGGACGTCGTCCGCTGGATGTCGGCGCGGACCGCCGCACTCGTCGGGCTCGACGACCGCAAGGGCGCCATCGCCCCGGGACGCGACGCCGACTTCGCCGTCCTCGCCCCCGACGAGACCTTCACCGTCGACCCGGCCGCCCTCCAGCACCGCAACCGCGTCACGGCCTACGCCGGCAAGACCCTGTACGGCGTCGTCAAGTCGACCTGGCTGCGCGGTCGGCGCATCGTCGCGGACGGCGAGTTCACCGAACCGAAGGGGCGACTGCTCACCCGGACCCACTGACACCCCATCCGGACACCCGAAAGGAACACCTGATCATCGTGACGGCGATCCCCCGCTTCACCGGCGACGCGAACCCCTACGGAGGCGGCGACCCCTACGCGGACTACCGCACCGCCGACCTCCCCTTCACCCATTACGCCAACCTCGCCGACCGGAACCTCGGGGCCGGGGTCGTCGCCGCCAACGACGAGTTCTTCGCCGAGCGCGAGAACCTGCTGGTGCCCGGGCGGGCCGAGTTCGACCCGGAGCACTTCGGTCACAAGGGCAAGGTCATGGACGGCTGGGAGACGCGGCGCCGCCGGGGCGCCTCGGCCGACCACCCCTGGCCGGCCGCCGAGGACCACGACTGGGCGCTGGTCCGCCTCGGCGCCCCGGGCGTGATCCGGGGGATCGTCGTCGACACCGCCCACTTCCGCGGCAACTACCCGCAGGCCGTGTCCGTCGAGGGCACCTGCCTGCCCGGCTCCCCGTCACCGCGGGAGCTCCTCGCGGACGACGTGAAGTGGACGACGCTGGTGCCGCGCACGGCGGTCGGCGGCCACGCGGCGAACGGCTTCGCGGTCGCCGTCGAGCAGTGCTTCACCCACCTGCGGGTCAACCAGCACCCCGACGGCGGCATCGCCCGCCTGCGCGTGCACGGCGAGGTCGTCCCCGATCCGGCGTGGCTGGCGGCGCTCGGCACCTTCGACGTGGTCGCCCTGGAGAACGGCGGCCGGGTCGAGGACGCCTCCGACCTCTTCTACTCGCCCGCCACCAACACCATCCAGCCGGGCCGCTCCCGCAAGATGGACGACGGCTGGGAGACGCGCCGCCGCCGCGACACCGGCCACGACTGGATCCGCTACCGGCTCGCCGCCCAGGCGCAGATCCGCGCGCTGGAGATCGACACCGCGTACCTCAAGGGCAACAGCGCCGGCTGGGCGTCGGTGTCGGTGCGGGACGGCGAGGACGGCGACTGGCGGGAGATCCTGCCCCGCACGCGCCTCCAGCCCGACACCAACCACCGCTTCGTCCTGCCGGAGCCGGCCGTGGGCACGCACGCGCGCGTGGACATCTACCCGGACGGCGGCATCTCCCGCCTGCGCCTCTTCGGCTCCCTCACCCAGGAGGGCACGACCCGCCTGACGACCCGCCACCAGGAACTGGGCGCCTGAGGACCCCCACACCTCCGGCGCGCTCCGCGCGAGGCACAGACCGGGCAGGACTGCGCTTGCCACACCGGCCCGGAGTGCCTGCCGTGCCGGCCCGGAGTGCCGCCCGCCGTGGTGAGCGCCGGCATGACCGCGTGCCGGGACCGGGCTGATGTGCCGCGCGCGGGGGAGCCCGGGGCCCGTGCGCTGCATTGACCACGGGGCACCGCCCTTGCGGGTCAGCACCGCCGCGCCTCGGAGGGCCGGGGCCCGGTGCGCCGCCCGCGCGGGCGAGCGGTGGCGTGCCCGCGTCGTCGCCGGGTACGCCGAGCGGGACGCGCGGTGACGCCGGTGCACTCGCCGCCGCCGTCGGCCGGTCCGGCCGGGGCGTCCTGGGAGCGTGCTGAGGTTCCGCGTGCGGAGGCGCCCCGGCACGGCCCGAGGTGCCATACGCGCGGGCGCGCACCGGCGTGCCTCACCGCGCCCCCGAGGCCGACATACGCTCGGGCGCACCGGCGTGCTGCATCCCCCGAGGTGCCGTACGCGGGACAGCACCGGCCGGGCCGGTCCCCGCACGCCGCTCCGGCCCGGTGCGCCGCGCATGTCGGATTCGCTGCAGCCGCCCCTGCCGCTGATCGCCTCCGCTGCCCGCTGCCCGCTGCCCGCTGCCCCCTTCCCCCACCCGGCGTTTCAGGCCGCGTGGCCGCCGTCCACGGCGAACTCCGCTCCCGTCACGAACGTCGCCCCCGCCAGATACGCGACCGTCGACGCCACCTCCCCGGCCGTGCCGAAGCGGCCCAGGGCCGTCAGTGCCGCCTGCCCGCCCGCGTAGGGGCCGTCCGCGGGGTTCATGTCCGTGTCGATCGGGCCGGGATGGACGACGTTCGCCGTGATGCCCCGCCCGCCCAGCTCCCGGGCCAGCGCCTTCGTCAGGCCGGTCAGCGCGGCCTTGCTCATCGCGTAGAGCGTCCCGCCCGGCCCCGGCACCCGCTGGGCCAGGCAGCTGCCGATCGTGATGATCCGCCCGCCCTCGGGCATGATCGCGGCGGCCGCCTGGGAGGCCAGGAACACGGCGCGCACGTTCACCGCGAGGACCCGGTCCACCTCCGCAAGGGACAGGGTCTCCAACGGCCCGAGCACCCCCACGCCCGCGTTGTTCACCAGGACGTCGAGGCCGCCCAGCGCCTGCGCCGCCGCGTTCACCACACCGGCCGCCTCGCCCGGGTCCGCCGCGTCCGCGCGCAGCGCCACAGCCCGGCGCCCCCGCGCCTCCACGGCCCGGACGACCTCCTCGGCCGCCTCCTTGCCGCGCACGTACCCGACCGCCACGTCCGCGCCCTCCAGGGCGAGCCGCAGGGCCGCCGCCGCGCCGATGCCACGGCTCCCGCCGGTCACGAGAGCCACCTTGCCGTCAAGAGTTCCTCGAGAAGTCATGCCTCCATCCCAGCGGTCCGGCCCCGTCGGCGCTGGCGGCGAACGGACGTCGAACTCACGGGGCGCGGCGGGCCGGACGGCCCAGCGATGAGTTGCGGGGACCGGCGGGGTCTGCACCGATGAACACCAGGGCCTCGGCCCGCACGGAATCCGGAAGGAAGGCACCCGCCATGGGCAAGCTCGTCTCCACCCTCTTCATCACCCTCGACGGCGTCTACCAGGCCCCCGGCGGCCCGCAGGAGGACACCCGCGGCGGTTTCACCCACGGCGGCTGGAGCTTCCCGTACGCCGACGAGGACTTCGGCCGGTTCATCAACGAGGTCTTCGCCCGCCCGGCCGCCTTCCTGCTGGGCCGCCGCACCTACGACATCTTCGCCACCTACTGGCCGAAGGTGACCGACCCCGCCGACCCGGTCGCCTCCAAGCTCAACTCCCTGCCGAAGTACGTCCCTTCGGCCACCCTGACCGACCCCGGGTGGGCCGGCACCACCGTGCTCGCCGGTGATCTCGCCGAGGAGGTCGGCGCCCTGAAGGAGCGCACCGACGGCGAGATCCAGGTGCACGGCAGCGGGGCCCTGGTCGGCTCCCTGCTGGGGCTCGGCCTCGTCGACACCCTCCACCTGCTGACCTTCCCGGTCGTGCTCGGCTCGGGCTTCCGCCTGTTCCCGGAGGGCGCCGTGCCGGCCGCCTTCGAGCACGCCGGCGGCAGCGTCACCGGCGCGGGCGTGTCGGTGCAGACGTACGACGTGGCGGGCCGCCCGCAGTACGGCGAGTTCGGACTGCCCGAGGACGCGCAGCGCCGTGCAGGAGGGCCGGACGGCAGGTGAACATTCCGCGAACTCGTCCGACGTGCCGTTGAAATCCACCGTCTTGTCATTGACATGCCACTGTCTACGCGCATCATCATGGGCGCATGATCTTCCCCCCACGCGCCTCGCGGCTCGGCGCAGCAGCCGCCCTCCTGTCCGCCCTCCTCGTCGGCGGTGCCGTCACCGCCCCCACCGCCGGCGCGGCCCCCACCGCCGTCGGCGACATCTGCTACAGCGCCCTGCCGTCCCAGGCCCACGACACGCTCGACCTGATCGAGCAGGGCGGCCCGTACCCGTTCGACCAGGACGGCACCGTCTTCCAGAACCGGGAGGGCATCCTGCCCGACCGGTCGACCGGCTACTACCACGAGTACACCGTCATCACCCCCGGCTCCTCCACCCGCGGCGCCCGGCGCATCGTCACCGGTGAGCGGAGCCAGGAGGACTACTACACGGCCGACCACTACGCGTCGTTCGACCTGGTCGACCACGGCTGCTGAACCGGACCGCCCCGCGGGGCACGCCGGCCGGAGGTCCGTCGCGTCCGGCGGACCTCACACGGACTTCCGGCTCCCGGCCGCCGCGAACAGGGCGATGCCCAGCACCAGTAGGGCGATGCTCGCGTAGATCTCGTGGCCGTCGAGGAACCCCAGGCGCTGCACGAGGCCCCAGTCCCAGTCGGTGAACTCGTGCACCAGGCCCGCCACGCCCTGCACCAGGGCGAGGAAGCCGAGAATCTCCAGTACCTGCTTCATGCCTCCCGACCCTCGCCCCGCGGACCCCCCACGCACATCGGCCACGGGGCGGGGGTCCCCCGACGGAAGTCCCCGTTCCGGCCGGCCGGCCGCGCCGAAAGTCTGCGGTGGGACGACTTTGGTCGACGATCCCGTCCGCGCGGCCGTGGACCGGCCCCGGGCTGCGTAGATTTGTCGACCGTGAATGGTGAGAACGCGGGGCGGACCTCCCCGGTGCCGACCGAGGGGACACCGGCGCTCCTCACCGGACCCCGGTGGTACTTCCCCTCCGCCCTGCTGCACGAGCTCGACCCCGACGCCGCCGGGACCCGGCGGCGGCCGCGGCGCACCGCCCGCGACTGGATCGTGGACTTCTCCTGCTTCCTGCTCGCCGTGATCGTGGGCCTCACGGCACTCGACGCGCTCCGCCGGAACCCGGACATCCCGCCCGGACTCGCCGTCCTCGACCAGGTGGTGGGCGCGCTGGCCTGCGCGGCGGTGTGGCTGCGGCGCCGCTGGCCGCTGGGGCTGGCCGTGGCGATGGTGCCCGTCACCTTCGTCTCGGACACCGCGGGCGGCGCCGGCATCATCGCGCTGTTCACCCTGGCCGTGCACCGCCCCTTCCGGTACGCGGCCTGGGTGGGCGGCGTCAACACGGCACTGGTCCCCCTCTACTTCTGGCTGCGCCCCGACCC
This sequence comes from Streptomyces sp. NPDC085931, assembly GCF_044540565.1. Taxonomy (NCBI): domain Bacteria; kingdom Bacillati; phylum Actinomycetota; class Actinomycetes; order Kitasatosporales; family Streptomycetaceae; genus Streptomyces; species Streptomyces sp. NPDC085931. The sequence goes on along the minus strand of NZ_JBITSK010000001.1, from coordinate 323,873 downwards.
GGACCTCTCCTACCTGGTGGTCGTGCCGTTCGTCATGCTGCTCACCCTGGCGATCATCGGCTGGGGCATGTTCGTGCGGGCCAAACGGCAGCTCATGGTCAGCCTCCGGGACCGCGCCCGGCGGGCCGAGACGGAGGCGCGGCTGCGGGCCGAGCAGGCGCAGCGGCTCGCCCGGGAGGCCATCGCGCGGGAGATGCACGACGTGCTCGCGCACCGGCTGACCCTGCTCAGCGTGCACGCCGGCGCCCTGGAGTTCCGGCCGGACGCGCCCCCGGCGGAGACGGCACGGGCGGCCGGCGTGATCCGGGAGAGCGCGCACGAGGCGCTGCAGGACCTGCGGGAGATCATCGGCGTCCTGCGGGCGGCCGAGCCGGACGACGGCGGCCGGCCGCAGCCGACGCTCGGGGCGCTGGACACGCTCGTCGCCGAGTCCCGGGAGGCGGGCATGAAGGTGGCCCTGGACGTGCGTGTCGACGACCCGGCCGCCGTTCCGTCCTCCGTCGGCCGCACCGCCTACCGGATCGCCCAGGAGGGCCTGACCAACGCCCGCAAGCACGCCCCGGGCACCGAGGTCACGGTCTCGGTCACCGGCGCGCCGGGCGACGGACTGACCGTCCGCGTGCACAACCCGGCCCCCGAAGGGGAGGTGCCCCCGGTACCCGGCTCCGGTCAGGGCCTGATCGGCCTGACGGAGCGGGCGACCCTCGCGGGCGGCCGCCTGGAGCACGGGCCCACGCCGCGGGGCGGGTTCGAGGTGCGGGCCTGGCTGCCGTGGGGCTGAGGGGTGATCACCGTTCCCGTCCTGCTCCCGCGGCAGCCGTGATTACGTATGGGCCATGACTGCGATCAGACTCCTCCTCGTCGACGACGATCCCCTGGTGCGGGCCGGGCTGTCCTTGATGCTGGGCGGGGCCGACGACATCGAGATCGTCGGCGAGGCCGCCGACGGCGGCGAGGTGGAGTCGCTCGTCGACCGCACCCGCCCCGACGTCGTGCTCATGGACATCCGGATGCCGACGGTGGACGGACTCACCGCCACCGAGCTGCTGCGGTCCCGCGAGGAAGCACCGCAGGTGGTCGTCCTCACCACGTTCCACGCCGACGAACAGGTGCTGCGGGCCCTGCGCGCGGGCGCCGCCGGGTTCGTCCTCAAGGACACCCCGCCCGCCGAGATCCTCGCGGCGGTGCGGCGCGTCGCGGCCGGCGACCCGGTGCTGTCGCCCACGGTCACCCGCCAGCTGGTGCGGCACGCCGTCGGCGGCGCCGCCGACACCCGCCGCACGCGCGCACGCGCGCGCATGGACCGCCTCAACGACCGTGAGCGCGAGGTCGCCGTCGCGGTCGGCCGGGGCCTGTCCAACGCCGAGATCGCCACCGGCCTGTTCATGAGCGTGGCCACCGTCAAGACGCACGTCTCCCGCATCCTGGCCAAGCTCGCCCTGAACAACCGCGTGCAGATCGCACTGCTCGCCTACGACGCCGGCCTCCTCGACGAGGCGGCCGGCGGAGCGGAGGAGACCGAGACGGCCCGGGAGCAGGCGGACGGCTGACGGGCCGGGGCCGGTCAGGCGAACGCGGCGGCGGCCCCGCCGGGGATCTCCGCGAGCCGCACCGGCCTGCGCTCCCGGCGCGACACCTCGCACGCCTCGGCGACCCGCAGCGCCTGCAGGGCCTCCCGCCCGTCGCAGGGGTTGGCCCGCTCGCCCCGGACGACCTCCACGAACGCGTTCAGCTCCGCCTCGTAGGCCGGGCCGAAACGCTCCAGGAAACCCGCCCAGGGCTTGTCCGCGGCCGGCGGCCCGGTCGGCTCGGTGGACGCGATCGGCGTACGGTCGTCCAGGCCCACCACGATCTGGTCGCGCTCCCCGGCCAGCTCCATGCGCACGTCGTAGCCCGCCCCGTTCAGCCGGGCACCGGTGACCGTGGCGAGCGTGCCGTCGTCGAGCGTGAGCAGCGCCGCGCCGGTGTCGACGTCCCCGGCCTCGCGGAACATCGCCGGCCCGGCGTCCGACCCGGTGGCGTACACGTCCGCCACCTCCCGGCCCGTCACCCAGCGCAGCACGTCGAAGTCGTGGATCAGGGTGTCCCGGTACAGCCCGCCGGACACCGGCAGCCAGGCGGCCGGCGGCGGCGCCTGGTCGCTGGTCAGCGCCCGCACGGTGTGCAGCCGCCCCAGCCGGCCCGCGCGCACGGCCTCGCGCGCACCCGCGTACCCCGTGTCGAAGCGGCGCTGGAAGCCCATCTGCAGCACCGTCCCGGCCGCCTCGACCTCGGCGATCGCGCTCAGCGTCCCCGGCAGGTCCAGGGCGATGGGCTTCTCGCAGAACACCGGCAGGCCCGAGCGTGCTGCCCGGCCGATCAGTTCGGCGTGGGCCGACGTGGCCGTCGTGATCACCACGGCGTCGACGCCCCAGCGGAAGATCTCCTCCACACCCGGCGCCGCCGTCTCCCCCAGGCGGTGCGCCAGGTCCGCCGCCCGCGCGGGGTCCGCGTCCGTGAGGATCAAGGACCCCACGTCACGGTGCCTGCTGAGGGTGTTCGCGTGGATCGTGCCGATGCGGCCCGTACCGATGACGCCGATGCGCATGGAAACAAAGTGCGTGCGCGGCCCGCCGCTGTCAATCTGTATGTCCGGACAATCTGACTACACAACTTCCCGTCAACAACGCGCGGAGCTACGCTCAGCGCGTGCCGAAACCAGAAGTGGACCCGACCGTGCAGCTCGAGCTCAGCGTGGACCGCAGTTCTCCCGTGCCGTTGTACTTCCAGCTGTCCCAGCAGCTGGAGGCCGCGATCGAGCACGGCACGCTGACGCCCGGCAGCCTGCTGGGCAACGAGATCGAGCTGGCCGCCCGGCTCGGTCTGTCCCGGCCGACCGTCCGCCAGGCCATCCAGTCCCTCGTCGACAAGGGCCTCCTCGTGCGCCGCCGCGGCGTCGGCACCCAGGTCGTGCACAGCCAGGTCAAGCGCCCGCTGGAGCTCAGCAGCCTCTACGACGACCTGGAGGCGGCGGGCCAGCGCCCCGCCACGAAGGTCCTCGTCAACACGGTCGTGCCCGCCTCCGCCGAGGTCGCCGCCGCTCTCGGAGTCGCCGAGGACAGCGACGTCCACCGCGTGGAGCGCCTCCGCCTCGCCCACGGCGAGCCGATGGCCCACCTCTGCAACTTCCTGCCCCCCGGCCTGATCGACCTCGACACGGGCCAGCTGGAGTCCACGGGCCTGTACCGCCTGATGCGCGCGGCCGGCATCACCCTGCACAGCGCCCGCCAGTCCATCGGCGCCCGGGCGGCGACCACGGAGGAGGCGGAGCGACTGGCGGAGGAGACGGGGGCCCCGCTGCTGACCATGCAGCGGGTGACGTTCGACGACACCGGCCGGGCAGTGGAATACGGCACACACACCTACCGCCCGACGCGCTACTCGTTCGAGTTCCAGCTCCTCGTACGGAACTGAAGTCCTGCGGGGCGCGGGGGAACCGCGCGGGCAGCCCCCACCCGCCCGCACCCGGCCATGACCCGCGCCACCCCGCCCCTGCCCCGCTCCGCACCCACCCCCACCGTGAGGCAGAATCGGCGGCGATGAGCACCTACCGCGACCTCACCGCCCCCATCGGCTCCCGCCGTGCCACCGTGCTCCGCACCGTCGGCACCCGGGAGCGCCGCTCGCACCTGACGGCCCCCCGGGTGCCCACGGTCGGCATCGACATCGGCGGTACGAAGGTGATGGCGGGCGTCGTCGACGCCGACGGCAACATCCTGGAGAAGCTCCGCACGGAGACCCCGGACAAGTCCAAGAGCCCCAAGGTCGTCGAGGACACCATCGCCGAGCTGGTCCTGGACCTCTCCGACCGGCACGACGTGCACGCCGTCGGCATCGGCGCGGCCGGCTGGGTCGACGCCGACCGCAACCGCGTGCTGTTCGCCCCCCACCTGTCCTGGCGCAACGAACCGCTGCGCGACCGCCTCGCCAGCCGCCTGTCGGTCCCGGTGCTGGTCGACAACGACGCCAACACCGCCGCCTGGGCCGAGTGGCGCTTCGGCGCCGGCCGCGGCGAGGACCACCTGGTCATGATCACCCTCGGCACGGGCATCGGCGGCGCCATCCTGGAGGACGGCCAGGTCAAGCGCGGCAAGTACGGCGTGGCCGGCGAGTTCGGCCACATGCAGGTGGTGCCCGGCGGCCACCGCTGCCCCTGCGGCAACCGCGGCTGCTGGGAGCAGTACAGCTCCGGCAACGCCCTGGTCCGCGAGGCCCGCGAGCTGGCCGCCGCCGACTCCCCGGTCGCCTACGGGATCATCGAGCACGTCAAGGGCAGCATCGGCGACATCACCGGCCCGATGATCACCGAGCTGGCCCGCGACGGCGACGCCATGTGCATCGAGCTGCTCCAGGACATCGGCCAGTGGCTCGGCGTCGGCATCGCCAACCTCGCCGCCGCCCTCGACCCCTCCTGCTTCGTCATCGGCGGCGGCGTCTCGGCCGCCGACGACCTGCTGATCGGCCCGGCCCGGGACGCCTTCAAGCGCCACCTCACCGGCCGCGGCTACCGCCCCGAGGCCCGCATCGTCCGCGCCCAGCTCGGTCCCGAGGCCGGCATGGTCGGCGCCGCCGACCTCGCCCGGCTCGTCGCCCGCCGCTTCCGCCGCGCCAAGCGCCGCCGCGTGGAGCGCTCCGAGCGCTACGAGCGGTACACGCAGTCGCTGCGCAGCAGCCAGGAGACCCTGTGACCGCCTCCCTGCCCCACCAGGGCCCCTGGCCCGGCGGGCCGGACCGCCCGGTCGAGGACCGCCGCCACATGATCCGCCGCAGGGCGCTCACCCTGCTGATCATCGTGCTGCTCATCGGCATCCCGGCCGGCTACCTGGTCATCTCCGCCAACCAGAGCCGCGACAGCGGCAAGGACAAGGAGGCCAAGTACTCGGCGACCGGCCTGACCGAGGGCTGGCCCTCCAAGCTCCAGCGCCGCATCTACCAGGTGCCGATCCCGCACCCGGCCTGGCACGTGGCGTACTACGAGACCAACAACTGGAAGACCAGCCGCCTGTACGCCCAGTTCGAGACCAACACGGCCGGTCTGGACGCCTATCTGACCGGCCTCGGCATGACCCGCGCGGACCTGAAGAAGGGCGACATCACCATCGGCGCCCGCGACCGCAAGGTCACCGGCTGGAAGTTCCCGCAGGGCGACGGCTGGTACGGCTTCGTCCACCGGCAGAAGAACCCCGCCCCCACGCACGACGTCGTCGTCGACCTGTCCAACCCGGCGTACCCCTGGGTGTACGTCGTGTCCCGGACCGTGCCCTGAGCCCGCTGCCGGGGCCGATTGTCAGACCCCGCCCGTAGAGTCGGAGACGACTGATCCGACAGGCGTGCGGGAGGTGGCAGGACGTATGGGCGGCACGGCGGTGACGGACGGGCGGGCGGACGACGCGACGGCCCCGCTCCGGCTCCCGGCCGTCTTCCTGCCCGCGCCCCTCCCGCGCGACGGACGCGTCGCCTTCTGGGACCCCGACGGCGAGCCACTGCCCGCCGACGCCACGGCCCTGACCGTCGTACGCCGCCACGGCACGGGCATCCGGCGGCACACCACCCCGGCGCTGTCCCTCCCGCTGGTGACGGCCCTGCCCCTGCTGGTGCGCGCCCGGCACGACCCGGCGGCCCACCCCGCCACCGCCTGCTGGGGCGCCGCCGCCCTGCACGCCCTGCGGCTGACCGCGCGCGGCCGGCTGCTGCCCGGACTCACCGCCACGGGACACGACGCCTGGCGCGCGGGCCCCCTCGACCCGGAGGACATCGCCCACCTGCGCGCGGTGGCCGCGGCCCTGCCCCCCGAAGGCCACGCGGTCCCGCTGCCCGGCCCGGGCCCGATCCGCCTGCCCGAGCCGGAAGCGCTGGTGCGCGCCTTCCTCGACGCGGTCGCCGACACGCTGCCGCGCACCCCGGCCGCCCCCCACACCACCGGCCGTCCCTTCGCCGCCCGCGACGCCACGCATCTGCCCGGCGCCCACGACTGGGCCGCCGAGGTCGCCGCCGGCATGGACGCCGGCGTGCGCATCTCGCTCCGCCTCGACCTCACGGCCTACGACCTGTTCGACGGCGCCCCCGACGGCGGCGCGCGCGGCGCCGGCGCGGCCGTCGTCCAGGTGCACAGCCTCGCCGACCCCACCCTCGTGGCCGACGCGGCGGCCCTGTGGGCGGGCGAGGCCGACGCCGCCTTCGGCCCGCGCGCCCGCGTGGACGCGGCCCTCGCCGTCCGCCGCGCCGCCCGCGTCTGGCCGCCGCTGGACCGGCTCTCCGACCAGGACGTGCCCGACGTGCTGGCCCTGAGCGAGGAGGAAGTCAGCGACCTGCTCGGAGTCGCCGCCACCCGGCTCGCCGCGGCCGGCGTCGCCGTCCACTGGCCGCGGGACCTCGCGCAGGACCTGTCCGCCACGGCGGTGGTCCGTCCCGCGCCCGGCTCGGCCACCGACGGCACCGGCTTCTTCGAGAGCGAGGACCTCCTCGGCTTCCGCTGGCAGCTGGCGCTCGGCGGCGACCCGCTCACCGACGCCGAGATGGACGCCCTCGCCGAGGCGCACCGGCCGGTCGTCCGGCTGCGCGACCGCTGGGTGCTGGTCGACCCGGCCCTCGTCCGCAAGGCGCGCAAGCGCGACCTGGGCCTGCTCGACCCGGTGGACGCGCTGTCCGTCGCCCTCACCGGCACGGCCGAGGTGGACGGCGAGACGGTGGAGGCCGTCCCGGCCGGCGCCCTGGCCGCCCTGCGCGACCGCCTCACCGCCGGCGTCCGCCCGGCCGACCCGCCGCCCGGACTGCACGCCACCCTGCGCGACTACCAGCTGCGCGGCCTGGCCTGGCTCGACCTGATGACCTCCCTCGGCCTCGGCGGCTGCCTCGCCGACGACATGGGCCTGGGCAAGACCGTCACGCTCATCGCGCTCCACCTCAAGCGGGCCCGCCCCGAACCGACCCTGGTCGTCTGCCCGGCCTCGCTGCTCGGCAACTGGCAGCGCGAGATCAACCGCTTCGCCCCCGGCGTCCCCGTCCGCCGCTTCCACGGACCCGACCGCAGCCTGTCCGGCCTGGACGGCGGTTTCGTCCTCACCACCTACGGCACGATGCGCTCGGCCGCCCCCGCCCTGGCCGAGCAGTCCTGGGGCATGGTCGTCGCCGACGAGGCCCAGCACGTCAAGAACCCCTACTCGGCCACGGCCAAGGCGCTGCGCACCATCCCCGCTCCCGCCCGGGTCGCCCTCACGGGCACGCCCGTCGAGAACAACCTCTCCGAGCTGTGGGCCCTGCTCGACTGGACCACCCCGGGCCTGCTCGGCCCGCTCAAGTCCTTCCGCGCCCGCCACGCCCGGGCCGTGGAGACCGGCGAGGACGAGCAGGCGGTGGAGCGCCTGGCCCGCCTGGTCCGCCCCTTCCTGCTGCGCCGCAGGAAGTCGGACCCGGGCATCGTCCCCGAGCTGCCGCCCAAGACCGAGACCGACCACCCGGTCCCGCTCACCCGCGAACAGGCCGCCCTGTACGAGGCGGTGGTGCGCGAGTCGATGCTCGCCATCGAGACGGCCGAGGGGATGGCGCGCCGCGGCCTGGTGCTGAAACTGCTGACGTCGCTGAAGCAGATCTGCAACCACCCGGCGCTCTACCTGAAGGAGGAGCACGCACCGCCCGGCGACCGGCTCGCCGCCCGCTCCGGCAAACTCGCCCTGCTGGACGAGCTGCTGGACACGCTCCTCGCCGAGGACGGCTCCGCCCTGGTCTTCACGCAGTACGTCGGGATGGCCCGTCTGATCAGCTCCCACCTGGCCGGCCGCGCGGTCCCGGTCGACCTGCTGCACGGCGGCACCCCGGTCCCGGAGCGGGAACGCATGGTCGACCGCTTCCAGGCCGGCTCGACCCCGGTCCTGGTCCTGTCCCTGAAGGCGGCGGGCACCGGCCTGAACCTCACCCGCGCGGGCCATGTCGTGCACTTCGACCGCTGGTGGAACCCCGCCGTCGAGGAGCAGGCCACCGACCGCGCCTACCGCATCGGCCAGACCCAGCCGGTCCAGGTCCACCGCCTCATCACCGAGGGCACGGTCGAGGACCGCATCGCCGAGATGCTCCAGGCCAAGCGCGCCCTCGCCGACGCGATCCTCGGCTCCGGCGAGTCGGCCCTCACGGAACTGACCGACCGCGAGCTGTCGGACCTGGTCTCCCTGCGGAGGTCGTCATGACGCCCCGCCGCGGCGCCCTCGCCGCCCCGGGAGGCACGCCATGAGCCCCCGCCCGGCCGACGAGGCCCGCCGCGCCCTGCGCGAGGCCAGGTCCCGGGCGGCCCAGCACCCCGACACGGCACCGTCGTCCCCCGGAGGAGAACCCACCGGCGGGGAGACCCCGCGCCCCGGGGACGCCGCCCGTGAGGCACTGCGGAAGGCGGGCGCGTCCGCAGGCCCGCAGGAGAGCCCGGCCGGGACTGATCCGGCGCACGCGCCCGCAGCGGCCCAGGAAGAGCGGGCCCCGAGCACCGGGGCCGACCGGCCGGGGCCCCGCGCGGCGGACGTCGCACGCGAGGCGCTGCGCGCGGCACGGGAGGACGCGCGGCGGGCCCGGGAGGAGACCGAACGGGAGGGCGCCCGACGCAGGCGCCGGGCCCGGCAGAAAGCGGTGGACGACAGGGTGGCGGCGGTGCGGCGGGCGCGTGACCGCGGCGAGGGCGCGGCCGCTGACGTGCGGCGGCTGCTGTCGGACGCGTTCCGGATGCCGGACGAACTGGGGGAGCCGGGGGAGGCGTCCTCCGACCGCGTCGAGGGGACGGGGCAGGACACCGCGCCTGCGCGCATGCCCGACGCAGCGCACGGCCACGCTCCGGCGGCACCGGACGCCGAGGAGGCGACGGAGCACCCGGCACCACAGCCGGAGCCGCCGGCAGCGGCGCCCGAGACCGTGAGCCGAAGGACCCCTCGGGGTGCGGCTCAGGACCCCGACCGCGGGCACCCGCCGACGACAGGCCGGGCGTCCCGAACGGCCGAGCCCGGCGCTACGACGCACCGGGCCGACACGGCGGAGGCCGGTGCTCCGCCTACTCCACCCCTGGCCCCGGCCTCGGCCGCCACGCCCGAGGCCGACACTCCGGATCCGGCTCCCGCGCGGGAGACCGGCGCTTCGGCGAGCCCGGGGCGCCTGGCCCCGCTCCCGGTTGACGCCCCGGCTTCGGCCGTCACCCCTGAGGTCGACGCTCCGGCCTCGGCCGTCACCCCTGAGGCCGACGCCCCGGATCCGGCTCCCGCGCGGGAGACCGGCGCTTCGGCGAGCCCGGGGCACCTGGCCCCGCTCCCGGTTGACGCCCCGGCTTCGGCCGTCACCCCTGAGGTCGACGCTCCGGATGCGGCCCCCGCTCAGGATGCGGCCCCCGCTCCGGAGGCCGACGCTTCGCCGGACCCGGACCCGGACCCGGACCCGGACCCGGACCCGTACACGCACGCGGCCCCCGACCCGTACACGGACCCCGACCCGTACACGGACCCCGACCCGCACGCAGACCCGGCCCCGCACGCGGATCCGGCTCCGGGACGTGCCCTCGGAGCCGCCGACGGCGCTCCCGTCCCCCCGGCCACGGCGCCGGCCCGGACTCCCGGAACGGGCGCTTCCCGCACAGCCGTCGGGCCGCCCCCTCACACAGCCGCCGGACCCACCTCTCGCACAACTGCCGCAAGGACGGGTCCCCGCACCACCGCCCCCCGCTCCATGGCCGCCCCCGACCGCGACGGTGACCTGCGCCGGACGTTCCCGCCCTTCCCGCCCCGGGAGGGTGACCGGTTCGCCGAGAGCTGGTGGGGGAACGCCTGGGTCTCCGCGCTGGAGCGGGGCGCGCTGGACGTCAAGCGGCTGGAGCGCGGACGCGGGTACGCCGAGCAGGGGCACGTGGACGCCATCACGGTGACGCCCGGCCTCGTGCTGGCGTACGTACAGGGCAGCCGCCCCCGGCCCTACCGCGTGCAGGTGCGTCTGCGCACCCTCGACGACTCCGACTGGGACCGCTTCCTGGACGCCGCCGCCGACCGGCCCGGAGACATCGCGGCGCTCCTCGACAAGGAGATGCCCCAGTCGCTCGCCCACGGCGGCGTGCCCCTGCTGCCCGGCCCCGGCGACCTGGAACCCCGCTGCAGCTGTCCCGACCGCGGCCACCCCTGCAAACACGCCGCCGCCCTGTGCTACCAGACCGCTCGGCTGCTCGACGCCGACCCCTTCGTGCTGCTCCTGCTGCGCGGCCGGGGCGAGCGGGAGCTGCTCGACGCGCTGTCCCGGCTGAGCGCCACCCGCGCGGCGCGCGCCGCGCAGGACAAGGAACCCGCACCGCTCCCCGGCGTGCGGGCCAAGGAGGCGCTGCAGCCGCGCGCCCTGCCGCCCCTTCCCGCGCCCCTGCCCCCGCCCGCGCACCCGGAACAGCCCCCGGCCTACCCGGCGTCCCCCGGTGGCCCGGACCCCTTCGCCCTGGACCAGCTGGCCACGGACGCCGCCGCCCGGGCCCACGCCCTCCTGACCACCGGCCGTGACCCGGTCGGGCAGCTGACGTTCTGGCAGGACGCGGTCCGCCTGGCCGCGGCCCGCCCCGGCTCGGGACTCACCGCCGGCACCCGGGCCCTCTACGCCTCCCTCGCCACCGCGGCCGGCCGCACGCCGGCCGACCTGGCGCGGGCGGTCGCCGCATGGCGGCAGGGCGGGCTCGAGGGCCTCGCCGTGCTGGAGGAGCCCTGGGACCCGCCGGCCGGCCGGTTCGACCGGGCCCGCCCCCTGCTCCTCGCCGCCGACCTGCCCGCCTTCCGCCCCTGGCGCAACCACCTCACGCACCCCCACGGCCACCTCCAGCTCCGCCTCGGCCGCGACGGACTGTGGTACGCCTACGAATCCGAGCCGGGCCGCGACGACTGGTGGCCACGCGGCACCCCCGACCTGGACCCGGTCGGCGCCCTGACCGGCCTCGGCCTGACGGGCGACCTCTGACGCCGCCGTACCGGCCCGGTCACCGCGCTCGGCCCCCTCGTCGAGCGGGCGCCCGCCTCCGTGAGAAGGTCTAGGGCGTGAGTGAGACACCGTCGAACACCCTGCAATACCGCTTTGACGGGCCGGAAGAGGCTCCCGTCCTGATCCTGGGTCCCTCACTGGGCACCACGTGGCACATGTGGGACCGCCAGGTCCCCGAACTGACCAAGCAGTGGCGGGTCTTCCGGTTCGATCTGCCGGGGCACGGCGGCGCTCCCGCCTATCCGGCCGGTTCCGTCACCGACCTCACCACACGGCTGCTGGCCACCCTGGAAGCGCTCGGCGTGCACCGCTTCGGCTACGCGGGCTGCGCGCTGGGCGGTGCCGTCGGGATCGAGCTGGCCCTGCGCCACCCCGAGCGGCTGGCCTCGCTCGCGCTGATCGCGGCGTCCCCGCGCTTCGGTACGGCCGACGAGTTCCGGCAGCGCGGCGTGATCGTGCGGACCAACGGTCTCGACCCCATCGCCAGGACCGCGCCGGAACGCTGGTTCACCGGCGGGTTCGCCGCCGCTCAGCCCGCCATCACGGAGTGGGCCGTGCAGATGGTGCGCACCACCGACCCCGGCTGCTACATCGCCGCCTGCGAGGCGCTCGCCTCCTTCGACGTGCGCCCCGAGCTCGGGCGCGTCGGCGTCCCCACCCTGGTCCTCGTCGGCTCGGACGACCAGGTCACCGGCCCCGCCGAGGCCCGCACGCTGGTCGCCGGCATCCCGGACGCCCGCCTCGCCGTCGTCCCCGGGGCCTCGCACCTGGTGCCCGTGGAGCAGCCCGCCGCCGTCACCGACCTGCTCGTGCGGCACTTCTCCACCGCCTGGCAGCCCGCCTTCGAGACCTCCACCGGCCAGACCGCCCTGCCCGCCGCCGCGCTCAAGCCCGCTCCGTCCCCGGCCCCGCCGCAGCCGCCGCAGACCGGCCCCGTCGCCGAGATCGCCCCGGTGGCCGCACCACCCCAGGGGCAGGGGCGGCCCGACCCGTACGACGCCGGGATCAAGGTCCGCCGCGAGGTGCTCGGCGACGCCCACGTGGACCGGGCGCTGGCGCAGGCCGACGAGTTCTCGGGGGACTTCCAGGAGTTCATCACCCGCTACGCCTGGGGCGAGGTCTGGGACCGCCCCGGTCTCGACCGGCGCACCCGCAGCTGCGTCACCCTCACCGCCCTGGTCGCCGGCGGGCACCTGGACGAGCTGGCCTTCCACACCAGAGCCGCCCTGCGCAACGGCCTCACCCCCGGCGAGATCAAGGAGGTGCTGCTGCAGGCGGCCGTCTACTGCGGCGTGCCCGCGGCGAACAGCGCCTTCAAGGTGGCCCAGCAGGTCGTCCGCGAGGAGACCACCCCCCAGGAGTGAGTCCGCCACGCGCCCCGGAGGCAGGATGGGAACCATGAAACTCACGAAGAAGTCGCACGCCTGTGTCCGCCTGGAGAAGGACGGCCGGACCCTGGTCCTGGATCCCGGCGTCTTCACCGAGGAGGACGCCGCGCTCGGCGCGGACGCGATTCTCGTCACCCACGAGCACCCCGACCACTTCGACGAGTCCCGGCTGCGCGCCGCGATGGAGGACAACCCGGCCGCCGAGATCTGGACGCTGAAGTCGGTCGCGGAGAAGATCTCCGCCGCCTTCCCCGGCCGCGTCCACACCGTCGGCCACGGCGACGCCTTCACCGCCGCCGGCTTCGACGTCCAGGTCCACGGCGAGCTGCACGCCGTGATCCACCCGGACATCCCGCGCATCACCAACGTCGGCTACCTCGTCGACGGCGGCAAGGTCTTCCACCCGGGCGACGCCCTCACGGTCCCCGGCCGGCCCGTCGAGACGCTGATGCTGCCCGTCATGGCCCCCTGGAGCAAGATCTCCGAGGTCATCGACTACGTCCGCGAGGTGAGGCCGCGCCGCGCCTACGACATCCACGACGCACTCCTCACCGACCTGGCCCGCCCCGTCTACGACCGCCAGATCGGGCAGCTCGGCGGCTCGGAGCACCTGCGGCTGACGCCGGGCGAATCCGCCGAGGTCTGAGGCCGTGCGGGGGCGGGCCGCGTTGTCACACCCTCCGGGTAGGTTGTGAGGCATGCGCATCGCGACCTGGAACGTGAACTCGATCACCGCCCGCCTGCCGAGGCTCCTGGCCTGGCTGGAGAGCAGCGGCACGGACGTGCTGTGCCTCCAGGAGGCCAAGGTCGCCGAGGAGCAGTTCCCGGCGGAGCAGCTGCGCGAGCTGGGCTACGAGTCGGCGGTGCACGCCACGGGCCGGTGGAACGGCGTGGCGGTGCTCTCCCGCGTCGGCATCGAGGACGTCGTCAAGGGCCTGCCCGGCGACCCGGGCTTCGACGGCTCGGTGGAGCCGCGCGCGATCTCGGCGACCTGCGGCCCGGTCCGCGTCTGGTCGGTCTACGTGCCCAACGGCCGCGAGGTGGACCACCCCCACTACGCCTACAAGCTGCGGTGGTTCGAGGCCCTCAAGGCCGCCGTCGCTGGTGACGCGGCCGGCAGCCGGCCCTTCGCGGTGATGGGCGACTACAACGTGGCGCCGACCGACGACGACGTCTTCGACCCCGCCTTCTTCGAGGGCTCCACGCACGTCACGCCCGCCGAGCGCGCCGCCCTGGCCTCCCTGCGCGAGACGGGCCTGTCGGACGTGGTCCCCCGGCCGCTGAAGTACGAGCACCCGTTCACGTACTGGGACTACCGCCAGCTCTGCTTCCCGAAGAACCGCGGCATGCGCATCGACCTGGTGTACGGCAACCAGCCGTTCGCGCAGGCCGTGAAGGACGCGTACGTGGACCGCGAGGAGCGCAAGGGCAAGGGCGCCTCGGACCACGCCCCGGTCGTCGTCGACCTGGACGTCTAGGGCGCCAGCAGCCGCAGGTCCACCGAGTCCGCCAGGGCCGCCAGGCCCGCGTCGCCCGGATGCAGATGGTCTCCGCTGTCGTAGGCGGGCAGCAGGCGTGCGGGCTGCTGCGGGTCCCGGGCGACGGCGTCGAAGTCGAGCACGCCGTCGAAGGCCCCGCCGTCCCGGATCCAGGCGTTCACGGCCCGGCGTGCGGTGTCCACGGCGGCGGTGCACCGCGCCTCGCCCGCGCAGGGCAGGATCGTCGCGGCGAGCATCCGCACCCCCCGGGCGTGCCCCCGCGCCGCGAGTTCCCGCAGGCCCGCGATCACCTGCTCGGCGGAGGTGTCCCACCGCAGGTCGTTGACGCCCTGGAAGACGACCGCCGTGCGCGCCGACGTCTGGGCGAGCACGTCCCGGTCGAAGCGGTGCAGGGCGCTCACCCCGGCCGTGTCCGTGGACACCCCGTCGCCGGGGTACCGGTCGGTGACGACCCGGTTGCCCGAGACGCCCTGGTTCAGCACGCCGTAGCGCGGGACGGCGCTCTGGCTGAGGAGACGGCCGGCCAGGACGTCCGGCCAGCGCCGGTTGGCGTCCGCCGTCGACTTGTCGCCGTCGGTGATCGAGTCCCCGAGCAGGACCACGGACCCCGGCCCGCCGCCCACGTCGACCCCGGCCAGCAGCGGCCAGGCGGTGATCACCGACGTGTACGGGCCGGCCGAGCCGTCCGCCGCGTGATCGCCGGGCTCGCTGACGTAGGAGCGCTGCTGCGCGAGCCGGTGCACCGGTGCCGCCGTGACCGTGCCGGGCAGGTGGAAGCTCACCAGCAGGTCGGTGCCGGCCGGTACGTCGAAGCCGAGGGGGTCGCTGTACGCCTGCGTCCCGGCCGGGACCTCCACGCCCGCCGCCCCGCCGAACGACAGCGGCACCGGAGTGCCCCGCGCGGCCGCACCCGACGCGCGCACGGCCACCGTCGCGACCCCGATCCGCACCGGCGCGGACGCGAAGGTGTTGTCGAACCGGACCCGCACCCGGGGCCCGCCGGCCGAGGTGTGCACCACCAGCCGCAGCGTGCGGTCCGTCCACGGCCCGACGGCGGCGTAGCCGCCCGTGGACGTGGTCCAGCTGCCCGTCCACCCCGCCGTCGCGGACCGTACCGACAGGGCGAAGACGTGCAGCCCGGCCGCGTCCGGCAGCCGCACCGAGGCGATCGCGCGCCCCGGCGCCAGCGGCACCGTCACGGCGTACAGCCGGGCGCGCTCGGCCAGTTGGCCGCCGGGCGTGTTGATGTGCGGCAGGGCCACGGCCTTCGTGGCGAGCGGCCCGCTGCGCCAGTCGGGCGCGGTCAGCCGGTACGCGGAGCGGGTGCCGTCCGCGTAGCGGACCGTGCCCGCGCCGCCCGCCTCGGCGCCATTGGTGCCCGCCACCAGGAAGGCGAGGGCGTCGCCGCGCCCCGTGACCCGGACGTCCTGCCCGGCGGCGCGGACGTTGTCCGGCTCACCGGGCCGCCGGTTCGGCCAGGTCAGCCGGGCGCCCTGCAGGGTGAGGACGCGGCCGGGCGTCCAGCCGGCTGCCGTGAGGTCGCGCGCCGACAGGGAGGCCCCGGAGCCGTCGAAGTCGGCCTGCCCGGGCCGGTCGTCGTCGCTGACGGCGATGTTGTCGAACAGCCGCTCCAGTGGCAGCGGCGCGGCACGCCTCCCTTGGGCGGCCTCGGCCGCCGCCGTCGTCGGAACCAGCGACCCGCACAGGGCCAGGACGACCAGGATCCCCCGGACGCATCGGCGCACGGCCGACTCCTCCCGCTCATCGGGACACGACGCGACACCGCACCGGGCGGCAACGGAACACACGACTCGACGACAGCCGGTACGCAGGACGCCTGGTGACGTTAGGGAGACGCCGGGAACTCGTCAACGAGCGCCGCACGAACGCGGCGTGAACTCGGCCACCGCACTCCGGTCCGCGCGCCCTGTGGTGCATACGGCGGTACGAATGACACGCTGGAGATATGAACATCCCTTTCCTGGGCCACCGGCGCCAGAAGGTGGGGTTCCCCGATCCGGCGGGCATCGCGGACCTCCTCGCCGAGTGCGAACTGCTCCGCTCCCAGGCGTCCCGGGAGGGGGTCCGGCTGGACGACTCGGCGGCCTCCCTGGAGGCGCTCGACCAGCTCGTCCCGCGCTGGCGGGACGACGAGGAGACCCTGACCTGGCTCGGCAACGACGCCGGGCTCTACCTGGGCACCGTGATCGTGCGCACCGTGCCCGGCGCCGCCTGGGAGATCCGGTCCGACGGGCAGCCCGTCGTACGGCTCACCTCCGGCCGGGAGTTCGACGTCGTGGACTCCGGCCACGCGTGGGCCGCGCACGGAGTGCCCGAACTGTCCCAGCTGTACGCCGAAGTCGCCGAGTCCTGAGCCCGCAGGCCGGAAACCATGGCCCAAAATGCGCCGTAAATACGGCTAATGATCGAAAAGTGCGTGTCGCCCGACGCATCCGATCGAGCCTGGATACGTTGCGGCAACCACCACACAGCTGAGAGTGAGTAGGGCTGAGTATGGCCGTCGATCCGCTGATCGAGCTGCGTGACGTCAACAAGCACTTCGGTGACCTGCACGTCCTGAAGGACATCAACCTCACCGTCGGCCGGGGGGAGGTGGTCGTGGTCATCGGCCCGTCCGGGTCGGGCAAGTCCACCCTGTGCCGGGCGATCAACCGGCTGGAGACCATCGAGTCCGGGGAGATCGTCATCGACGGGCAGCCGCTGCCGGAGGAGGGCAAGCCGCTGGCCCGGGTGCGCGCCGACGTCGGCATGGTCTTCCAGGCGTTCAACCTCTTCGCCCACAAGACCGTCCTGCAGAACCTCTCGCTGGGGCAGGTCAAGGTGCGCGGGCGCAAGAAGGAGGACGCGGACAAGCGCTCCCGGGAACTCCTCGACCGGGTCGGGGTGGCCGACCAGGCCGACAAGTACCCGGCCCAGCTCTCCGGCGGTCAGCAGCAGCGCGTGGCGATCGCCCGCGCCCTGGCCATGGAGCCCAAGGCGATGCTCTTCGACGAGCCGACCTCGGCCCTCGACCCGGAGATGATCAACGAGGTGCTGGAGGTCATGCGGCAGCTCGCCCGCGAGGGCATGACGATGATCGTGGTCACGCACGAGATGGGCTTCGCCCGCTCCGCCGCCAACCGTGTCGTCTTCATGGCGGACGGCGCGATCGTCGAGGACCGCACGCCCGACGAGTTCTTCACCAACCCCAGCAGCGACCGCGCCAAGGACTTCCTCTCCAAGATCCTCAAGCACTGAACGGGCGGCCACCGGAAGGCCCATCGTGTCGGACCTCGACTACGATGTGCCCTTCATCCCTGTCGGAGAGGGGGACTTCACGCAGGCCGCCGATCCGTTCGGGGTGAACAGACCGCCCGCCCGGTCCGCGGGGCGCCACCCGCCGGGCGCGGCCCCCGCGGCACCAGGCCACGGGGGCGGTGGTTCACATCGGCCAGGCCCGTCCGGCGGCAGCCGGAGATCACTGCTCGCGCAGCGGAACCGACACGTACGACGGGTCGTTCGCCGGCGAGGAGAAGGTCAGCTGCGCGCCGGACGGGTTGTGCTCGATGTAGAGCGGGTCGACCGTGTCGACGACCAGGGCGAGGCGATGCCCGGCCGGGACGTCGTAGGCCGTGGAGTACAGCTCCAGGTCGACGCCGAACGGCTTCCCGGGGGTGCGCCCGTGGAAGGTGTACGGCGCGTGGGAGACCAGCTTGCCGAGGCCGAGCGGCCCCACGTCGTACAGGTAGGCGACGAGGGTGCCGCTCTCCTCGGTCGGGGTGAGGGTGGTGTGCAACCGGGCCGTGCCGCGCACCTGCCGGGCCGTGGCGTACGGCTCGGACTGCCACACGGCGGCCCAGCGGCGGGGGAGCAGCGGGATCGAGGCCGTCGGGGGCAGCTGGGCCACCTGGTCGAGGATGCTGGAGAGGAAGACGACTCCGCCGTCCGCGCCCGAGTTGACGTTCGTGTGGATGGTCCTGGAGCCCGCGAGGGTGATCTTCCGCTCGTCCGCCCCGACCGACTTCCAGTCCGGGTAGCCCTCGTAGCCGCCCGCGGCGCGGGACTTGAGCTGGACGGGCTGCTCGCGGTCGATGCCGTTGTCCACGCCCCGCAGGTGGTGGTCGAACCAGCGCTCGGTGTCCTTCCACACGTCGTTGGGCAGCCCGAACAGACCGGTCAGCTCGGCGGTGGCGTGGTCGCCGGGCCGCATCTCCAGCCGCTTGGGGCCGGTCAGCTTCTCGTAGAAGTCGGCGTACTGGTTGGGCGGGAAGATCGAGTCGCCCCAGGCGTTGGTGAGCAGGACCGCCGTGCCGTTGTCGTTGATCCGGTCGACGTACGTCGTGGCAGAACGTTTCTTCCCCCAGGCGATGAGTTCCGGCTCCTTCGCCAGGACGGAGCCGTAGAAGTCGTCGAAGACCTGGCGGAGTTCGGCGCCCTGGCGGCCCGTGACGATGCTCGCGCCGTCCAGCAGGGCGGCCGCCTGGACGTGCTGGGTGCGCCCGGCGTAGATCGAGCCGATCAGGTCGGCCCAGCCGCTCAGCGAGGCGACGGCTCTGACGCGCCGGTCGTGCGCGGCGGTGAGCAGGCTGATGCCGGCGCCGTAGGAGACGCCCGCCATGCCGACGCGTCCGGCGTCGGAGGGGGTGTGCGCGAGCGCCCAGTCGATGACCTTCGAGGCGTCGGCGACGTCGGGCGGGCCCGCCACCTCGATCTCGCCGCCCGACTGCCAGAAGCCGCGCACGTTGTAGGTGACGACGACGTACCCGGAGTCGGCGAGCTTCTGGGCCTGGGCGAGGTACTCGATCTGGGGCAGGCCCCAGCTGGTGGGCAGGACGAGCAGCGGGTAGCGGCGCGTGCCGTCGGCGCCGGCCGGGGTGACGACGTTGGCCTTGAGGACGGTGCCGCCGTCCCCGCTGATGTCGACGAAGCGGACGGGGTGCGGTGCCGCCTGGGCGGTGGGGGCGATTCCGAGGGCGGTTCCGGCGACCAGGGTCGCCGAGACGGCGCCTACGGCGGTGGTGCGCAGGGCCTTGCGGTGGGGTCCCACGGGTCACTCCTCACTCGTGTCAGTGCAAAGTGACCGAACGGTAACCGCGCCCCCTTACCGGGGGTAACCCGTCGGTAAGTTACGCGCCGGTAACGATTGTTGATCCGTGGAGGACGTCAGGAGGCGCGGTGTGTGTTGCGTGGTGCCGCTCCCGAGGGGGCGGGCAGCGCGGTCTGCGCCGCGCGCGTCACGTCCGCCACGAGCTCGACGACGTCCGGCCCGTACGCCTGCGAGTTGATCACCTTCAGCAGCAGCACGAACGAGCCCTTGCCGTACCTGCGGGTCAGCCGCTCGTGGTTGCGCGCGAGATAGCGGGTGGCGGCCTGGTTGGCGATCGACGTCTGGCCGCAGAAGAGGAAGACCGGGCGGATGTCGTGGGTGCGGTCCGCGGTGAGGCGGGCCAGCAGCGCGTACTCCTCCCGGCCGTGCTCCACGCGGTAGCGCTCCGCGCCCACCAGGAACGACCACCGGTCCGGACCCGGTTCGGCGTCCACGTTGACCCGCACACCCGGCAGCAGCGAGGACAGGTGGGCCGCCATCCGCCGGTTGGACGCCGGGCCGCCGACGCAGAACTCGGTGCGCTCGCCGAAGCCCTGACGCGCCGTGTCGTGCGGGAGGATCTGGGCGTGGGCGTTGCAGTCCTTGATCAGGGCGGCCAGTTCGAGCAGCGCGAACACGTCGTAGCGCATCACCGCGAACTCCGGCCCCGCCGCGCCCCGGTTCACCACCAGCAGGGACTCGGAGTTGTCCGGCAGCCCGAAGAACGCCTGCTTCCGGCGCAGTCTGCGCCGGTACAGGAAGGTGCGGGCCACCCAGCCGAGCGCGGCGCTCAGGCCCGCCGCTATCACGCCCAGGACGATGTTGCGCACGTCGTCATTCATGGGCGCGCATGGTAGCGGTCCGGGCGGACACGCGTTCGGTGTGCTCCTGACGAGGCCATGGCGATGAATTAAGCTGCGCGGACTGCCTTTGCCTGGAGGTGCGGATGCGTCGCCCTGTCGCGCGGAATCTGACGGTCCTGGCGGTCTCGGCCGCCGTGGTGGCTTCGGTGGGGGCGGCGGCGCCACCCGCCGCGCAGAGCCCCGGCGGAGAGAAGACCCCCCTGGCGGTCGGCTACGGCGGCGCGGTCTCCAGCGTCGACCCGGACGCCTCCGCCGCCGGTATCGAGGTCCTGAAGAAGGGCGGCAACGCCGTCGACGCGGCCGTCGCCACGGCCGCGGCCCTCGGCGTCACCGAGCCCTACTCCGCCGGGATCGGCGGGGGCGGCTACTTCGTCTACTACGACGCCCGCTCCCGCACGGTCCGCACCATCGACGGCCGTGAGACCGCCCCCTTGAGCGCCGACGAGAACCTCTTCGTCGAGAACGGCAAGCCCGTTCCCTTCGCCGAGGCCGTCAGCAGCGGCCTGAGCGTCGGCACGCCCGGCACGCCCGCCACCTGGCAGGCGGCCCTCGACCGGTGGGGCAGCAAGCGGCTCGCGAGCGTCCTGAAGCCGGCCGAGCGCCTGGCCCGCGACGGCTTCACGGTCGACGAGACCTTCCGCGCGCAGACCGCCTCCAACGAGGCTCGCTTCCGCCACTTCCCGGACACCGCCGAGCTGTTCCTGCCCGGCGGGCTGCTGCCGGAGGTCGGCTCCACCTTCAAGAACCCCGACCTCGCCCGTACCTACGCGGAGTTGGCGCGCAAGGGCGTCGGCGAGCTCTACCACGGCCGGCTCGGCCGGGAGGTCGTCGAGACGGTGAACAAGCCGCCGGTGGACCCCGGCTCCGGCTGGAACGCCCGGCCCGGCGACCTGTCCCCGCGGGACCTGGCCGCCTACCGCACCAGGCTCCAGGCGCCCAGCCGGACCTCGTACCGCGGCCTCGGCGTCTACTCCATGGCGCCGTCCTCCTCCGGTGGCACGACGGTCGGCGAGGCGCTCAACATCCTGGAGCGGACCGACCTGTCGAAGGCCGGCCGGGCGGCCTATCTGCACCGGTTCATCGAGGCGAGCCGGATCGCGTTCGCCGACCGGGGCCGCTGGGTGGGCGACCCCGCGTTCGAGGACGTGCCGACGAAGGAACTGCTGTCGCAGCGGTTCGCCGACTCGCGCGCGTGCCTCATCAGGGACGACGCGGTGCTCACCAGCCCCGTGGCGCCCGGCGATCCGCGCCACCCGCGGGCCTGCGACGCCGGAGGCACGGCCGCTCCCACCACCTACGAGGGCGACAGCACCACGCATCTGACCGTGGCCGACAAGTGGGGCAACGTCGTGTCCTACACCCTCACCATCGAGCAGACGGGCGGCAGCGGGATCACCGTGCCGGGCCGTGGCTTCCTCCTCAACAACGAGCTGACGGACTTCTCCTTCACCCCGGCGAACCCCGCGGTGCACGACCCGAACCTGCCCGGGCCGGGCAAGCGGCCGCGCTCCTCCATGGCGCCGACGATCGTGCTCGACCGGCACGACAGGCCGGTGGTGGCGCTGGGCTCGCCGGGCGGGGCGACGATCATCACGACCGTGCTGCAGACCCTCACCGGGTTCCTCGACCGGGGGCTGCCGCTCGTCGACGCGATCGCGGCGCCCCGGGCCAGCCAGCGCAACGCCGCGCAGACCGAGCTGGAACCCGGGCTCGACCCGGACGTGAGGCGGCAACTGGAGGCCATCGGTCACTCGTTCAAGGCGAACCCGGAGATCGGAGCGGCCACGGGCGTGCAGCGGCTGCCCGGCGGCAAGTGGCTGGCGGCCGCGGAGACCGTGCGGCGGGGCGGCGGGTCGGCGATGGTGGTGCGGCCCGCGCGTTGAGTGCCGGGTACGGATCGGCGGGGGCCGGTCGCGCGGGTCCCCGCGCCCTAACGGGGCGCGGTACCGAACGCGAGCCGGCCGTCCCGCACGTCCACGGTCACCCGGCCGCCCTCCGCGACCCTGCCGTCCAGCAGCAGGCGTGACAGTTCGTTGTCGACCTCGCGCTGGATGGTGCGGCGCAGCGGGCGGGCGCCGTACTCCGGCTGGTAGCCGTGGTCGGCCAGCCATTCCACCGCGCGCTCGGTGAAGTCGACCGTGACGCCCTTGCTCCGGACCAGCGAGCGGGTGCGCTCCAGCAGCAGGTCGGTGATCCGGCGCAACTGCTGGGTGGTGAGCTGGCGGAAGACGACGATCTCGTCGATGCGGTTGAGGAACTCCGGGCGGAAGTGCTCGCGCAGCGGGCGCAGGATCTGCTCGCGGCGGGCCTCCTCGTCCGCGTCGGCGCCACCCGAGGCGAAGCCCACGGACCCGCCGCGGCGGGTGATCGCCTCGGAGCCGAGGTTGCTGGTCATGACGATGACCGTGTTGGTGAAGTCCACCGTGCGGCCCTGGGAGTCCGTCAGCCGGCCGTCGTCGAGCACCTGGAGCAGGATGTTGAAGACGTCCGGGTGGGCCTTCTCCACCTCGTCCAGCAGCAGCAGCGAGTACGGGTGGCGGCGGACGACCTCGGTGAGCTGGCCCGCCTCCTCGTGGCCGACGTAACCGGGCGGGGCGCCGACCAGCCGGCTGACCGTGTGGCGCTCCTGGTACTCGCTCATGTCGAGGCGGACCATGCGGTCCTCGCTGCCGAACAGCGCCTCCGCCAGGGCCCGGGCCAGCTCGGTCTTGCCGACGCCCGTCGGGCCCAGGAACAGGAAGCTGCCGATCGGGCGGTCGGGGGCGGCGAGCCCGGCGCGCGAGCGCAGCACCGCGTCGGCGACGACCCGCACGGCCTCGTCCTGGCCGACGACCCGCTCGTGCAGATGCTCCTCCAGGCCCAGCAGACGGTCCTTCTCCTCCTGCGTGAGACTGCTGACCGGGATGCCCGTCTGCCGGGACACCACCTCGGCGATCGCCTCGGCGCCGACCACCAGGTCCTGGCCCTCGTCGACCTCGCCGTCGCCGCCGGCGTCGGTGATCCGCTGCTTGACGTCCACGATCCGGTCGCGCAACTGGCTGGCCTGCTCGTACTGCTCGTCCGCCACGGCCTGGTCCTTGTCGCGGATCAGCTGCTCCAGCTCCCGCTCCAGGGCCCGCACGTCCGTGCCCTTGGTCCGCGCCCGCAGCCGCACCCGGGCACCGGCCTGGTCGATCAGGTCGATCGCCTTGTCGGGCAGACGGCGGTCGGTGAGATAGCGGTCGGACAGCTCCACGGCCGCCACCAGCGCCTCGTCGGTGTAGCGGACCTGGTGGTGGGCCTCGTAGCGGTCCCGCAGACCGCGCAGGATCTCGATCGCGTCGGCGGGGGTCGGCTCCGGCACCATGATGGGCTGGAAGCGGCGGGCCAGGGCCGCGTCCTTCTCGATCCGGCGGTACTCCTCCAGTGTGGTGGCGCCCACGATGTGCAGCTCGCCCCGCGCGAGGGCGGGCTTGAGGATGTTGCCCGCGTCCATGGAGCTGCCGTCGCCGCCCCCGGCACCGGCGCCCACGACCGTGTGCAGCTCGTCGATGAAGATGATCAACTGGTCGGAGTGGGCGCGGATCTCACCGACGATGGTGTTCATCCGCTCCTCGAAGTCACCCCGGTAGCGGGTCCCCGCGACCACACCCGTCAGGTCCAGGGCGACCACCCGGCGCCCGGTCAGCACGTCGGGCACGTCCCCCTCGGAGATGCGCTGGGCCAGGCCCTCCACGATGGCTGTCTTGCCGACGCCCGCGTCACCGATCAGCACCGGGTTGTTCTTGCCGCGCCGGGACAGGACCTCGACGGTCTGCTCGATCTCCTCGTCCCGGCCGATCACCGGGTCGATCCGGCCCTGCCGGGCCAGGTCGGTGAGGTCGCGGCCGTACTTGTCGAGGGTCGGCGTGTTCGTCGCGCGCGGCCGTTCGGCCTGGGGTGCCTCGGGCGCCTCCGGCGGGCTGGAGGGCGCGAAGCGGGCCGCGTTGAGGATGTGCCCGGCGGCCGAGTCCGGGTTCGAGGCGAGCGCGCTGAGCACGTGCTCCGGGCCGATGTAGCCGTAGCCGCGGGCCCGGGCCATGTCGTGCGCGTCGAGCAGGGCGCGCTTGGCGGCCGGGGTGAGGGAGAGCGCGGTCGGCGGTGGCGCGTCGTCCGGGGAGTGCTGGGCCGGGCCCGAGCGTTCGTCGATCTGGGAGGCCAGCGAGTCCGGGTCGGCGCCTGCCTTGCTCAGCAGCGTCCGGGTGGGTTCCGTGGCGAGCGCCGCCCGCAGCAGGTGTTGCGTGTCGAGGTCCCGGCTGCCGTGCTCGGCGGCGTACTGGGCGGCGCCGCGGACGAGTTCCCGGGCCGGCTGGCTGAGCAGCCGGCCCAGGTCGATCTGCCGGGGACCGGGACGCGGTCCGCCGAAGAAGCGTGCGAGGAATTCTCCGAAGGGGTCCGAGCCGTAGCCCTCCGGGCTGCTGAAGCCGCTGCTCATGGGCCTTCCGTTCCCGGCGTCCCCGGCGCCCGGGCGGGGGACGCCCTCGCTGGTCGACGTGCCGGGGTCGGGTAACCCGGGTGGCAGCCCGTTACACCTGGGGCGCGCTCGTAGAACACCTTCGCACGATCGCCGGCAAGGGGCACCTTCGGGACATGTCGGGGCAGGGGCCGGCGGAGGTCAGCGTGCGGTCAGGATCCGCGGGCCCGCGTCCGTGATCGCCACCGTGTGCTCGGCGTGGGCCGCGCGCGATCCGTCATTGGTCTTCAGGGTCCAGCCGTCGGGGGCCGCGTGGTAGTCGTCCGTGCCGCCCGCGACGACCATGGGCTCGATCGCCAGCACCATGCCGTGCCGCAGCCGCATGCCGCGTCCCGGACGCCCCTCGTTCGGCACCCCCGGGTCCTCGTGCATCCGGCGGCCGATGCCGTGGCCGCCGAAGCCGTCGGGGATGCCGTAGCCGGCGGAGCGGCAGACCGTGCCGATCGCGTGGGCGATGTCGCCGATGCGGTTGCCGACGACGGCCGCCTCGATGCCGGCCGCGAGGGCCCGCTCGGCGGTCTCGATCAGGCGCAGATCCGCCTCGCGCGGGGTGCCGACGACGAAGCTCAGCGCGGAGTCGCCGACCCAGCCGCCCAGTTCGGCGCCGAAGTCGATGGACACGAGGTCGCCGTCGCGCAGCCGGTAGCGGGTCGGGATGCCGTGCACGATCGCGTCGTTCACCGACACGCACAGGACGGCGGGGAAGGGGGTCGGCGCGAAGGACGGCCGGTACCCGAGGAAGGGCGAGGTCGCGCCCGCCTCGCGCAGTACGTCGTGTGCCACCTCGTCCAGTTCCAGCAGGGAGACGCCCACGTCGGCGGCCTTCTGCGCGGCCGTCAGCGCGCGGGCGACGACCTGTCCCGCCTCGTACATGGCATCGATCGATGTGTCTGTCTTGAGCTCCACCATGCCAATTACTATACCGGTATTAGAATGGGGGCATGGTGCGCACCCCTCTCACCCCCGAAGAGCGCGAACGCGGCGAGCGGCTGGGCAAGCTGCTGCGCGAGGCGCGCGGCGACCGGAGCATGACCGAGGTCGCGGCGAGCGCGGGCATCTCCGCCGAGACCCTCCGCAAGATCGAGACCGGCCGAGCCCCGACCCCGGCCTTCTTCACGGTGGCCGCGCTGGCCGGCGCGCTCGGTCTGTCGATGGACGACCTGGCCGGGCAGTGCGTGCTCGTGCCGCTCTGACCGGCCCCCGCAGGCGCCCGCTCCGCGGGGGAAAACTCCCCGTAGCACCGCTGTAACACGACTGGTGTTGCCTACGGGGCGGAGTGCTCCGGTCGGCGGGAGTTGAGCGATGACGGCGGATCAACTCCCGGCCGCGGTGCGGGAGTTCGCGAACTACCTGGACGGTCTCCTGGCGCGCCTCGACGCGTCCGGCGGCTGGTGCGCGGTGTTCTGGCAGCGGGATGCGGAGGGCATGCGTGCCTGTCTCGACGGGCGCGAGGTGCCGCCCTGGGACGTGGTGGAGTCCCTGCTGGGGGACCTGGCCGTGCGGTACGGCCCGGGACGCGCCGGCCCGGAGACCGAACACGCCCGCTTCCTGCACGCCGCCGCGCTCGCCGCGTACGACAGCCGGCCGGGTGGCCGCGAGGCGCTGGACGACCGTCTCGACGTCATGCTCCGCGAACAGAAGTTCGCCGCGGAACGCCAGGCCTCCCTGGCCCGCCAGCTGACCTCGGCCACCACGCGCGACCGGGCGGACGCCCTCCGCCGGGACCTGGCCTGGGCCCGCGACGACCACGCACGCGCGACCGCGCGGTGCGCGGAACTGCGGACCCGGATGTCCTGCGCCGACCGTCGCGGGCCGCGGGCACCCGAGGGGGAGTGGGGCGAGACCGCCGGTCCGCACGGCGCCGACGGGGCCGGACAGGACCGTGGGGACGGCGGCAGGACGGTGTCCGGGGCTGGGGTGCCCGTGGCTGGGCGCGGTGCTCCGGGCGACGGGAGGGCGGTGTCCGGGCCCGGGGGCACGGCTCGCGACGGCGCCGGTGGCCCCGAGGGTGGGCGTCTGACCCGGCAGCGTACGGCGAGCGGGACCGAACCACGGGACGCCGCCGCGGGAGGCGTGAGCGTCTCCGCCCCTCTCGAAGCGCCGGACGCGTTCACTGCTCGGACTGCCGCTCCGGCCGCTTCGCAGTCGTACGGCGTTGGGGCCGCTCCGGCCGCCTCGGACGCGTTCACCGTTCCGGCCGCCGCCCCGGCCGCTTCGGAGTTGTACGGCGTTCGGGCCGCCCCGGTCGCGCCGGACGCGTACACCGTTCCGGCTCCTGCCTCGGCCGCTCCGGACGCGTTCACTGCTCCGGCCCCTGCTCCGGCCGCCTCGGACGCGTTCACCGTTCCGGCCGCTCCGGAGCCGTACGGCATTCAGACTGCCACCCCGGCCGCACCCGGTCCCGGTCCGGCTTCTCGGCCCGCGCCCGCCCACTCCCCGCCGCCGAGCACCCCGCCGCCGGGCACCCCGCAACCCGCTGCCCCCCGAGCGCGCAGACGCCGGCGCGGCGGTGCCCGCTTCGCCGGAGCCGTCGAGGAGGACGTCACACCCGGCGTGGCGCCCGCCGTCGTGCCGCCCCTGCCCGCGCCCGCCGCGCCGGCAGGCGGACGCACGCCCCGCGGTGCCCGGTTCGCCGGGGCCGCCGAGGAGGTGGTTGTCGAGCGTCCGGCCGGGGAGGACCTCGCGGCGGCCGGGGACGCCGACCGGGACGAGGTCGCGCGGGTCGTCGAGACGCTGGCGCGGCTGCGGGGCCAGGGGCGCAGCGGCGAGGCGCACGCCCTGCTGGTCGAGGCCGCCGCCTGGGAGCCCGCCCGGTTCCCGCTGCTCGCGCAGTCGCTGCATCGTGCCGACCTGGGCGCCGACTGGCAGACCCTGCTCTGGGAGGCCGCCTCGCTGCCCGCCGGGCGGCTGGTCGCCGCCGCCGACGCCCTGGCCGCGGCCGGGCGCACGGGCGACGCGCGGCAGCTGCTGCGGCAGGGCGTCGCGCGCCCGCCCGGCGATATCGGCCGGGCCGTCCTCGGGCTGGCCGACGAGGGGCGGCTGCGTGAGGTGCGCGCGTTGCTCGGCGCCTACGTCACGGCCCGCACCCCCGAAGAGGCCGCCCGCTGCGCCGGCCCCGACCCGCAGCGCCTCGTGCCGCTCCTGCTGGAGGCCGCCGCGGGCGTGTCCGACGAGCGCCGCTGGGACCTCGTGCACGCGCTCCGGGTCGCCGGGCACCCCGTCTGACCGGCGCGGCCGTGGCCCCCGCGACTCACCCACCGGAGTGCGAATCGCGCGATGCCCCGCGGGTTGGTGACGATGGTCTTGGCAAGCCCGGTCACGAGGCTTACGTTCGTGGCTCCACGTCCCGCTTCTACGGGCGTAGAGGCGCAGACGTCGCGTCGAAGGAGCAGCTCATGGCCAACGTCGTACGTGCCGCTCTGGTCCAGGCCACCTGGACCGGCGACACCGAGTCCATGGTGGCGAAACACGAGGAGCACGCCCGCGAGGCGGCCCGCCGGGGCGCGAAGATCATCGGGTTCCAGGAAGTCTTCAACAGCCCCTACTTCTGCCAGGTCGAGGAGCCGGAGCACTACCGCTGGGCCGAGCCCGTCCCCGACGGGCCGACCGTGCGGCGGATGCGGGCGCTCGCCCGCGAGACCGGCCTGGTCGTCGTCGCGCCGGTGTTCGAGGCCGAGCAGCCCGGCTTCTACTACAACACCGCGGCCGTGATCGACGCCGACGGCAGTTACCTCGGCAAGTACCGCAAGCACCACATCCCCCAGCTGAAGGGCTTCCGCGAGAAGTACTACTTCAAGCCCGGCAACCTCGGCTGGCCCGTCTTCGACACCGCCGTCGGCAAGGTCGGCGTCTACATCTGCTACGACCGCCACTTCCCGGAGGGCTGGCGCGAACTCGGCCTGGCCGGCGCCCAGCTGGTCTACAACCCCTCCGCCACCCACCGCAGCCTGTCGGCCCACCTGTGGCGGCTGGAGCAGCCCGCCGCGGCCGTCGCCAACGGCTACTACATCGCCGCGATCAACCGCGTCGGGCAGGAGGAGTACGGCGACAACGACTTCTACGGCACGAGCTACTTCGTCGACCCGCGCGGGCAGTTCGTGGGGGACGTCGCCAGCGACAGCAAGGAGGAGCTCGTGGTCCGGGACATCGACCTCGACCTGATCGAGGAGGTGCGGCAGACGTGGGCCTTCTACCGCGACCGCCGCCCCGACGCCTACGAAGGGCTGGTGCGGCCGTGACCCATGACCTGCTGGGCCGCCACCGGGCCGTGCTCCCCGACTGGCTCGCCCTCTACTACGAGGAGCCGATCGAGATCACCCACGGCGAGGGCCGCCACGTCTGGGACGCCGAGGGCAACCGCTACCTCGACTTCTTCGGCGGCATCCTCACCACCATGACCGCGCACGCCCTGCCCGAGGTGACCAAGGCGGTGAGCGAGCAGGCCGGGCGGATCATCCACTCCTCGACCCTCTACCTCAACCGCCCCATGGTCGAACTGGCCGAGCGTATCGCCCAGTTGAGCGGCATCCCGGACGCCCGGGTGTTCTTCACCACCTCCGGCACCGAGGCCAACGACACGGCCCTGCTGCTCGCCACGACGTACCGGCGCAGCAACACGGTGCTGGCCATGCGCAACAGCTACCACGGCCGTTCCTTCAGCTCCGTCGGCATCACCGGCAACCGCGGCTGGTCCCCGACCTCGCTGTCCCCGCTGCAGACGCTGTACGTGCACGGCGGCGTGCGCACCCGCGGCCCGTACGCCGAGCTGAGCGACGGCGACTTCATCGCGGCCTGCGTGGACGACCTGGTCGACCTGCTCGGCCACACCCGCCCGCCGGCCGCGCTGATCGCCGAGCCCATCCAGGGCGTCGGCGGCTTCACCTCCCCGCCGGACGGGCTCTACGCCGCCTTCCGCGAGGTGCTGCACGAGCGCGGCATCCTGTGGATCGCCGACGAGGTGCAGACCGGCTGGGGCCGCACCGGCGAGCACTTCTGGGGCTGGCAGGCCCACGGGCAGCACGGACCGCCGGACATCATGACCTTCGCCAAGGGCATCGGCAACGGCATGTCCATCGGCGGGGTCGTCGCCCGCTCCGAGATCATGAACTGCCTGGACTCCAACAGCATCTCCACCTTCGGCGGCACGCAGATCACCATGGCGGCGGGCCTCGCCAACCTCACCTACCTGCTGGAGCACGACCTCCAGGGCAACGCCCGGCGCGTCGGCGGCCTGCTCATCGAGCGGCTGCGCGCTGCCGCCGCCCAGGTCCCGGCCGTCCGGGAGGTCCGCGGCCGCGGCCTCATGATCGGCGTCGAGATCACCAGGCCCGGCACCGACGAGGCCGATCCGGCGACCGCGGCGGCCGTCCTGGAAGCGGCCCGCGAGGGCGGTCTGCTCATCGGCAAGGGCGGCGGCCACAACACCAGTGCGCTGCGGATCGCCCCGCCGCTGTCCCTGAACGTCGCGGAGGCCGAGGAGGGCGCCGCGATCCTCGAAGACGCTCTGAGGAGCATCCCGTAGCGGTGGACCGACCAAGGGAACCGTCACATGACCATCACCCCGGACTCCCTCGAACCGGCCCTGTCCGTCCGGCAGGTCCTCACCCTGGAACGGGTGCTCGCCGGGGAGCCCGAGGTGGTGGCCGGGGCGAGCCATCTCGACCGGCCCGTCCGGTGGGTGCACGTGGCGGAGGCCGCCGACGTCGGCGTCATGCTCAGCGGCGGCGAGATGGTCCTCACCACCGGGGTGCTGCTCGCCGGCGACGAGGACAAGCAGGCCGAGTACGTCCGCTCGCTGCACCGCGCCGAGGCGGCGGCGGTCGTCCTCGGGCTCGGCCGGGCCTTCCCCGCCCCGCCGGACGTGATGCGCCGGGCCGCCGAGCGGTGCGGGCTGCCGATGGTCGTCCTGCACCGGCCCTTCCCCTTCGCCGAACTGACCGAGGAGGTGCAGTCGCGGCTGGTGCGGCGCAAGTTCGCCGCCGTCAGCCTCTCCGAGGCCGTCCGTACCGAGCTCACCGCCCTCATCACCGCGGGCGCCCCGCTCCAGCGCCTGCTCGACGAGGTCGCCCGGCACGCCGCCTGCCCGGTCGTCGTCACCAACCTCGCCCACCGCGTCCTCGGCACGGCGGGGGAGCGCCCGGCCGTCGACGACGTGCTGCGCGACTGGGAGCGCATCGCCCGGCAGGCATGGGGCCACCGCCCAGGCCCTCCGGGCACCGGGGCAGGCCGCGCGGGCGACGGCTGGATCCGGGCCGAACTGGGCGGGCGCGGGGAGCGCTGGGGGCGGATCGTGCTGTGCGGCTACCGCGGCGACACCGCCACCGGACGGCTGCTGGCCGACCGCGCCGCCGAGGCCCTCGTCCTGCACCGCATGCTCGCCGGCGGCGCCGCCTGCTCCTGGGAGGAGCAGTCCGCGCAGAGCCTGCTGACCGACCTCGTCAGCGGCGTCGTACCGGCGCGGCAGCTGCTGCCCCGGGCCCGGGCGGCCGGACTGCCGGTCAACCGGCGGACGTTCGTGCCGCTGGTCGTCCGCGACGGCGACCCCGTCCGGCTGGACCGGCTGCTGCGGCTGCTCGGCCTGTCCGGTCTCGTGGCCGAACTGGCCGACGGGGCCACCGCGGTGCTGCTCAGCCTCGCCCGCGACCAGGACGCGGACGCCCTCGCCGCGCATTTCGCGACCCGGCTGCGCACCCAGTCCGGCACGGACGGCACGGACGGCACGGTCGTCGCGGCGGCCGAGCCCCGGCTCGCCTGGGACGACGTGCCCACCGGTCTGCGCGAGGCGCAGCACGTCGCGGACGCCGTCGCCGACTCCTCCGCCGCCCTCGACCTGCCCCCGGTGGTCCGCCTCAGGGACGTCCACCTGCGCGGGCTGATCCGCCTGCTGCGCGACGACCCGCACGTGCAGTCCTTCGCGGAGCGGGAACTGGACGGGCTGCTGTGCGCGGCGGACGAGGACCTGCTGTCCGTGCTGCGCACCTATCTCGCCACCGGCCGCAACAAGTCCCGCACCGCCCAGCTCCACCACGTCTCGCGGCCGGCCCTCTACCGCCGGCTGGAGGCGATACAGGTCCGCCTCGGGGTGGACCTCGACGACTTCGAGCAGGCCGCCTCGGTGCACATCGCACTTCTCGCGCACGACGCGCAACAGCAGTGAAACACGCAACCACCTGGGATGACGGCGGTGAAACATGGGCCCGCAGCACAGTGACACGGTGGCACGCCGCACGCCCCGGGACGTGACACGGTGCCACTCAACGACGACGTCCCGGCTTCCTAGGCTCACGGCACACCGAGCGACCGGAGGTCCCGATGAGCCGAGTGATCCGTGCCGCCGTCTTCCAGACCGCCTGGACCGGCGACAAGGAGTCGATGATCCAGGTCCACGAGCAGGCGGCCCGCGACGCCGCCGCCCAGGGCGCCCAAGTCCTGTGCTTCCAGGAGCTGTTCTACGGCCCGTACTTCTGCCAGGTGCAGGACCCGGCCTTCTACGAGTACGCCGAGCGGATCCCCGAGGGCCCGATCGTCCGCCGCTTCCAGACCCTCGCGAAGGAACTGCGCCTCGTGCTGGTGCTGCCGATGTACGAGGAGGAACAGCCCGGCGTCCTCTACAACACCGCCGCCGTGATCGACGCGGACGGCTCCTACCTCGGCAAGTACCGCAAGACCCACATCCCGCAAGTGCGGGGATTCTGGGAGAAGTTCTACTTCCGCCCGGGCAACTCCGGCTGGCCCGTGTTCGACACGGCGGCCGGCAGGATCGGTGTCTACATCTGCTACGACCGGCACTTCCCGGAGGGCTGGCGGGCGCTGGGCCTCGCGGGCGCCGAACTCGTCTTCAACCCCTCGGCCACCTCCCGGGGCCTGTCCGGCTACCTCTGGCAGCTGGAACAGCCGGCGGCCGCCGTGGCCAACGAGTACTTCGTCGGCGCGATCAACCGGGTCGGCGTCGAGGAGTACGGCGACAACGACTTCTACGGCACCTCGTACTTCGTCGACC
This sequence comes from Streptomyces sp. NPDC085931, assembly GCF_044540565.1. Taxonomy (NCBI): domain Bacteria; kingdom Bacillati; phylum Actinomycetota; class Actinomycetes; order Kitasatosporales; family Streptomycetaceae; genus Streptomyces; species Streptomyces sp. NPDC085931. The sequence continues at coordinate 291,539 of NZ_JBITSK010000001.1, read as the reverse complement.
CGGAGGCCCGGTTCGTCGGCGAGGTGGCGAGCGACAAGGAACCCGAACTGGTCGTCCGCGACCTGGACCTGTCCAGGCTCCGCGAGGTCCGCGACCGCTGGCAGTTCTACCGGGACCGGGCTCCCGCGGCCTACGGCCCGCTGACGGACCGCTAGGGGCACGGGGCTGTATCCGCCATGCGGCTGCCGCCGCGCGCGCGACCGGCCACGACGAATCCGCACGCACCCACAGTGAGGAGCGCCCGATGACCCGAACACTGATCCACGGCGGTCTCGTCATCACAGCTTCCGACGAAGTCCACGCCGACGTCCTGATCGAAGACGGCCGCATCGCCGCCCTGGCCGCGCCCGGAGTCCTGACCGCCGACCGCACGATCGACGCCACCGGAAAGTACGTCATCCCCGGCGGCGTCGACGCCCACACCCACATGGAGCTGCCCTTCGGCGGCACCTTCGCCTCCGACACGTTCGAGACCGGCACCCGGGCCGCCGCCTGGGGCGGCACCACGACGATCATCGACTTCGCGGTGCAGAGCGTCGGCCACGGTCTGCGCGAGGGCCTGGACGCCTGGCACGCCAAGGCCGAGGGCAACTGCGCGATCGACTACGGCTTTCACATGATCGTCTCCGACGTCGACGAGGAGACGCTCAAGGAGATGGACCTGCTGGTCGAGGAGGGCGTCACCTCCTTCAAGCAGTTCATGGCCTACCCGGGCGTCTTCTACAGCGACGACGGCCAGATCCTGCGCGCCATGCAGCGCTCCGCCGACAACGGCGGCCTGATCATGATGCACGCCGAGAACGGCATCGCCATCGACGTCCTGGTCGAACAGGCCCTGGCCCGCGGCGAGACCGACCCGCGCTACCACGGCGAGGTCCGCAAGGCGCTGCTGGAGGCCGAGGCCACCCACCGCGCCATCCGGCTCGCCCAGGTCGCCGGCGCCCCCCTCTACGTCGTGCACGTCTCGGCGATGGAGGCCGTCGCCGAACTGGCCCGGGCCCGCGACGAAGGGCTGCCCGTCTTCGGCGAGACCTGCCCGCAGTACCTGTTCCTGTCCACCGACAACCTCGCCGAGCCGGACTTCGAGGGCGCCAAGTACGTGTGCAGCACACCCCTGCGGCCCCGCGAGCACCAGGCGAAGCTCTGGCAGGGGCTGCGCACGAACGACCTCCAGGTCGTCTCCACCGACCACTGCCCCTTCTGCTTCACCGGCCAGAAGGAACTCGGCCGCGGCGACTTCTCCAAGATCCCCAACGGCCTGCCGGGCGTGGAGAACCGTATGGACCTCCTCCACCAGGCCGTCGTCGACGGGCACATCAGCCGCCGCCGCTGGATCGAGATCGCCTGCGCCACCCCGGCCCGCATGTTCGGCCTCTACCCGAAGAAGGGCACCATCGCGCCCGGCGCCGACGCCGACGTCGTGATCTACGACCCGCACGCCGAGCAGGTCATCTCGGCCGAGACCCACCACATGAACGTGGACTACTCGGCGTACGAGGGCCGGCGGGTCACCGGCCGGGTCGAGACGGTGCTCTCCCGCGGCGTCCCCGTCGTCACCGACCGGGAGTACACCGGGCGCGCCGGGCACGGCGTCTTCACCCCGCGTTCGACCTGTCAGTACCTCGACTAGGAGTGGTGGACATGGACTTCGGACTCGTCCTGCAGACCGATCCGCCGGCCTCGCGGGTGATCAGCCTGATGAAGCGCGCGGAACGCAACGGCTTCACCCACGGCTGGACCTTCGACTCCGCCGTGCTGTGGCAGGAGCCGTTCGTGATCTACAGCCAGATCCTGGCCAACACCACGAAGCTCAAGGTCGGGCCGATGGTGACCAATCCGGGCACCCGCACCTGGGAGGTCACCGCCTCCACCTTCGCCACCCTCAACGACATGTTCGGCAACCGCACCGTCTGCGGCATCGGCCGCGGCGACTCCGCGATGCGCGTGGCCGGACGCAAACCCAACACGCTGGCCCGGATCAGCGACGCCATGCGGGTCATCCGGGACCTCGGCAGCGGCCGGGAGGCCGACCTCGGCGGCGGCAGCGTCGTGCGGTTCCCGTGGATCAGGCCGGGGGCGGAACTGCCCGTCTGGATGGCCGCGTACGGGCCCAAGGCGCTGAAGATGGCCGGTGAGGAGGCGGACGGCTTCATCCTGCAACTGGCCGACCTGTACCTGACCGAGTACATGGTCAAGGCCGTCAAGGACGCGGCCCTCGCCGCCGGACGCGACCCGTCGGAGGTGACCGTCTGCGTGGCCGCCCCCGCCTACGTCACCGACGACGACTCGCCCGAGGCGCTCGCCCACGCACGCGAGCAGTGCCGCTGGTTCGGCGGCATGGTCGGCAACCACGTGGCCGACCTGGTGTCCAAGTACGGCGAGCACTCGGCCGCCGTCCCCGACGAACTCACCGCCTACATCAAGGCCCGCGAGGGCTACGACTACTCCCACCACGGCCGGGCCGGCAACCCGGACACCCGGTTCGTGCCCGACGAGATCGTCGACCGGTTCTGCCTGATCGGCCCCGTCGAGCGGCACATCGAGAAGTTGAACGCCCTGCGCGCCCTCGGCGTCGACCAGTTCGCCGTCTACGACATGCACGACGCGCAGGAGGCCGTGATCGACGCCTACGGATCCCGGGTGATCCCGGCGGTCGACGGCTGACGTCCCCACCCCCGTGACCTCCCCCTTCCCCCGGCCCGGGAAGGGGGCGCAGGACGCCCCGAGCGCACCCCCCGTCGGCCTCACCCGCACGGCCATTCCCGTCCCGCCTCCCCGATTGGCCCGGCCCATGACCGATACCGCTCCCACGGCCACACCGCCGACCACCCAAGTCACCCTCGCCGACGGCCGCGTGGAGATCGCCCCGGGCGCCCCCGCGCCGAGCGGTCCCTACGCCAACGACGACCTGCTGCCGGTCCCGGTCGCCCGGCGCACCTGGACCACGTACAACTTCTCCGCCCTGTGGGTCGGCATGGCCCACAACACCGCCTCCTGGACGCTGGCCTCCGGGCTCATCGCCGTCGGCATGGACTGGAAGCAGGCGGTGCTCACCATCGCCCTGGCCAACGTCATCGTGCTGATACCGATGCTGCTCACCGGGCACGCCGGGCCCAAGTACGGCATACCCTTCCCGGTCTTCGCCCGGGCCTCCTTCGGCATCCGCGGTGCCAACCTGCCCGCCGTCGTACGGGCATTGGTGGCGTGCGGCTGGTTCGGCATCCAGACCTGGATCGGCGGCGAGGCCATCTACTTCCTGGCCGGCAAGCTCATCGGGACCGGCTGGACGGACGCGTCGAAGGTCGGCGGCCACGCCTGGACCATGTGGCTGTCGTTCGCGATCTTCTGGGCGTTGCAGGTCGTCATCATCTACCGGGGCATGGAGACGATCCGCCGCTTCGAGAACTGGGCGGCGCCCTTCGTCCTCGTCGGCGCGTTCGTGATGCTGTGGTGGATGAGCGACAAGGCGGGCGGCTTCGGGCCGCTGTTCGACCAGCCGTCGAAGCTGGGCTGGGGCGCCGACTTCTGGACGCTGTTCGCCCCCGCCCTGATGGGCATGATCGGCTTTTGGTCCACGCTGTCGCTGAACATCCCCGACTTCACCCGCTACGGCAGGAGCCAGAAGGCGCAGACCCGGGGCCAGGCCCTCGGCCTGCCGACCACCATGACGCTGTTCGCCTTCCTGTCGGTGATGGTCACCTCCGGAAGCCAGGCCGTCTACGGCGAGGCCGTCTGGGACCCGGTGCAACTCGCCGCCAAGACCGACAACACGGTGGGCCTGCTCTTCGCCCTGGTCACCGTCCTGGTGGCGACCCTGTCCGTGAACGTCGCGGCCAACCTGGTCTCCCCGGCGTTCGACTTCTCCAACATCGCGCCCCGGCGCGTCAGTTTCCGGGCCGGCGCCCTCGCCACCTGCGTCCTCGGTGTGCTGATCTTCCCGTGGAAGCTGTACTCCGACCCGCAGGGCTACATCTTCACCTGGCTCGGCCTGGTCGGCGGCCTGCTCGGCACCGTCGCGGGCATCCTCATCGCCGACTACTGGATCCTGCGCCGCTCCCGCCTCGACCTCGCCGACCTGTACCGCCCGGGCGGCCGCTACTGGTACGAGGGCGGCTGGAACTGGCGGGCCGTGGTCGCCTTCGCGGCCGGCGGCGTCCTCGCCGTCGGCGGCGCGAACTTCAAGCCGCTGATCGACGGCCGTCCCGTCCCGGCACTGGCCGATCTGGCCGACTACGGCTGGGCCGTGGGACTGGGCACCTCGATGGTGCTGTACCTGCTGCTGATGGCGCCGCGCGCACGCGCGGCGCGCCGAGCGGGGTGACCGCCGCGCCGGAGGGCGGGGTGACCGCCGCGCCGGAGGGCGCTTCAGCCCTTCTCGCTCTCCAGCGCGGCCACCGCCTCCTTCGCGGCCTTGATGGCGCCCTTGTTGATGGTGTCCGTGTCCGGCGCCTTCTTCGACTCGAAGTCGCTGCCGTTGTAGGTGATCGTCACCAGCGCGTTGGAGGCCCGCGCGATCACGACGCCCTCCCGGGTCTGCTGCCCGTCCTCGGTGGTGAGGCCGACGACGGAGTACGCGCTGTCACCCAGGCCGGGGACGGCCCCGCCGCCGCCTCGGCGCTCCACTTGTTCCCGGTACGACTTCTCGGCCGCCTCGTCCGACGCCATCACCTCGTAGGACACGTCGAGCCAGCGGTAGTCGTAGCCCTTGAGCGCGTTCCACGAACACGTACGGCGCACCTCGGAGTCCGTGGACGGGATCTCCTTGCCGGTCGTCTTCGCGCCGGGCACCAGCGACGTGACGGTCTTCTCGGCGACGCTCTCGCAGGGCGCCGGTGCCGCCGCGTACGTCTTCGGCGCGGCCGACGTCGAGGGAGCGGCGACGGACCGGGTCTCGGCCTTGTCCTGGGCGGCCGGCCTGTGCTCGGCGGCCGTCGGCGCGGCCAGGGGACCGGACGACAGCGCCCAGCCCGCCGCGGCGAGCACGGCCACCGGCGACAGGCGGGCGGTCAGGGCCAGGGGCAGGGGTAGGGAACGCACGGCGCCCTTCTCGTGGGGGACGGACGGTGCGGAACAGGTCCGCACGGCGGACGGGACGACAGTGTCACACGAGTCCCCGCGGGGCGGAAGGGCGAACTCGCTGCGTGGCCGCGCGGTGACGGTGCCTCACCACGGACGCCAGCGATCGCGGTGGTTCACGCGGCCGGAGGGGCATGTGCGCACCCGCGCCGGCGTCCGGGTTTTGTCGGGGCCGCGACAGGGGGAGGGGGACGAGTGGCGCACGACGACGAGAGGTGACGAGCCGCGTGTTCACGACCCGCCCCACCCTCCAGGGCACCTTCGGCATGGTCTCCTCCACCCACTGGCTCGCCTCCCAGACGGCGATGGCCGTGCTGGAGGACGGCGGCAACGCCTGCGACGCCGCCGTCGCGGGCGGTTTCGTGCTGCAGGTCGTCGAACCCCATCTCAACGGCCCGGCCGGCGAGGTGCCCCTGCTGTACGCCCCGCCCGACGGCGAGGTGCGGGTGCTGTGCGGGCAGGGCGTCGCCCCCGCCGGAGCGACCGTCGCGCACTACCGCGGCCTCGGCCTGGACCTCGTCCCCGGCACCGGACCGCTCGCCGCCGCCGTTCCCGGCGCCTTCGACGCCTGGGCGCTGCTGCTGCGCGACCACGGCACCAGGACCCTCGACGACGTGCTGAAGTACGCCATCGGCTACGCCGAGCACGGCCACCCGCCCGTGGAGCGCCTCGGCCAGACCGTCGACACCGTCCGGGAACTGTTCGCGACCGAGTGGACCTCCTCGGCGGAGGTCTACCTGCCCGGCGGCGAGGCACCCCGGCCGGGGAAGCTGTTCCGCAACCCCGCGCTCGCCGCCACCTGGAAGCGGCTGCTCGCCGAGACCGCCACGGCCGGGGACCGGGAGGCGCGGATCGACGCGGCACGGCAGGTCTGGCGCACCGGATTCATCGCCGAGGCCCTCGTCCGGCAGGCCGCCCGCCCCACCCTCGACACCAGCGGCACCCACCACACCGGCACCCTCACCGCCGCCGACCTCGCCGCCTGGTCCGCGACCTGGGAGAGCCCGGCGACGTACGACTGGAACGGCTGGACCGTGTGCAAACCCGGCCCCTGGAGCCAGGGCCCGGTCCTCCTGCAGCAGCTCGCCCTGCTTCCGCCCGAACTGCCCCCGTACGGCTCGGCCGACTACGTCCACCTCCTCGTCGAGGGCTGCAAGCTCGCCATGGCCGACCGGGAGGCCTGGTACGGGGACGCCGCCGACGTGCCGCTCGACGACCTGCTGTCCGCCGCGTACAACACCGCCCGCCGCGCCCTCGTCGGTGAGCGGGCCGAGCACGATCTGCGGCCCGGCACCCCCGGCGGACGCACCCCCCGCCTGAGCGCGCACGCGCGCGTGGCCGCCGCCGCGCAAGAGGGCTTCGACGCCCTCGGCATCGGCGAACCCACGGTCGCGAAACTGCCCACCTCGCCCGTGCCCGGCGAACCGGAGATCCTCCCCGACGGCAGCACCCGGGGCGACACCTGCCACCTCGACGTCGTCGACCGCTGGGGCACCATGGTCTCCGCCACCCCCAGCGGCGGCTGGCTCCAGTCCAACCCCGTCGTGCCCGAACTCGGCTTCCCGCTCGGCACCCGGCTGCAGATGACCTGGCTGGAGGAAGGCCTGCCCGGCACCCTCACCCCGGGCCGCCGCCCCCGCACCACCCTGTCCCCGTCGATCGCGCTGCGCGACGGCGTGCCCGTCCTGGCGTTCGGCACCCCCGGCGGCGACCAGCAGGACCAGTGGCAGCTGCACTTCCTGCTGGCCCTCGCACGGCGCCCCCGGGTCCGCGGCGGGCTCGACCTGCAGGGCGCGATCGACGCCCCGAACTGGCACAACGACGGCTTCCCCGGCTCCTTCTACCCGCGCGGCATGCGCCCGGGCAGCGTGACCGTGGAGGCCCGCACCGACCCGGCCGTCGTCGCGGAGCTGCGGCGGCGCGGCCACGAGGTGACCGTCGGCGCCCCCTGGTCGGAGGGCCGGCTCTGCGCGGTCGCGCGGGACCCGGCCACGGGCGTGCTGTCGGCGGCGGCGAACCCGCGGGGCATGCAGGGGTACGCGGTCGGCCGGTGACCGCGCCCCCGCGCACGCCGGAGCCCACCGCGAGGCACCCGGGGGCGGCGCACCCCGGGTGTTCACCGTGAGGCCACCCGGGGTGCACCCCGCGGGTGGGGATTGTCAGTGGCGCGTGTTGTGATGGAGGGGTGATCGACAGCAACGAAACCATCGAAGAGTTTCTCGCCCGGCACGCCTCCGACGTCGAAGAGGCGATCCGCAAGGCCGCGGCCACGGAGATCCTGCCGCGCTGGCGCCGCCTCGCCGCGCACGAGATCGACCAGAAGGCCGGACCGCACGACCTGGTGACCGACGCCGACCGCAAGGCCGAGCTGTACCTGACCGAGGCGCTGACCGCCCTGCTGCCCGGCTCGGCCGTGGTGGGCGAGGAGGCGGTCCACGCCAACCCCGCCTCCTACGAGGCGATCCGCGGCGACGCCCCGGTGTGGATCGTCGACCCGGTCGACGGCACCCGGCAGTTCGTGCGCGGCGAGGCCGGATTCTGCACCCTGGTCGCCCTGGCCCACGGTGGCACCCTCCTCGCCTCCTGGACCTACGCCCCCGCCCGCGACCGGCTGGCCACCGCCCAGCGGGGCAAGGGCGCCTACCTCGACGGCGAGCGGCTGTTCGCCGGCGTCCCCGAGCCCGGCCGCGACCTGCGCGTGGCCACCTCCCACCCGGACTACACGACGGAGGAGCAGAAGCACGCCCTGCTCGGCCTGCGCACCGAGGGCGTGGCACCGCGCGCCTGCGGCTCGGCCGGCCTGGAGTACCTCGCCGTCGCCCGCGGCGAGTCGGACGCCACGGCCTTCTCCTGGGAGGCGGCCTGGGACCACGCGGCCGGTCTGCTCCTCGTCGAGGAGGCGGGCGGCGCCCATCTGACCCTGACCGGCGAGCCGTTCCGCATCACGGGCGGCAACGCCCTGCCGTTCACCGCGGCCCGGGACGCGGCCACGGCCCGCCGCGTCGCGGGGCTGCTGGCGGGCGGCGCCTGACGGCCCAAGTCGTTGCGTGGTGCGCACAGATGATGACCCTGCGTGCGCGAGGCGGAGCCGTCACCGTCGCAAACCGGTCGTCCCGGACGGATCTCCCCCGCGGCCGGTGACTGTCCGTCCCCGGGCATATCCTGATCCCCAGTGGCCATCGGCTGACGAAGGGGTCCGAAGGTGCCGTCGATGCTCGATGCGGTCGTAGTGGGTGCGGGACCGAACGGACTGACCGCGGCCGTGGAGCTGGCCCGGCGCGGCTTCTCCGTCGCCGTCTTCGAAGCCAGGGACACGGTGGGCGGCGGTGCCCGCACCGAGGAGCTCACCCTGCCCGGCTTCCGGCACGACCCGTGTGCCGCGGCCCACCCCCTCGCCGTCAACTCCCCCGCGCTGCGCGCCCTGCCCCTGGAGCGCTACGGCCTGGAGTGGCTCCACGCCGAGCTGCCCATGGCCCATCCCTTCCCGGACGGCACGGCGGCCGTGCTGTCCCGGTCGGTCGGCGAGACGGCCGCCTCCTTCGGGCCGCGCGACGCCGGTGCCTACCGCAGGCTGGTCGAGCCCTTCCTGCCCAAGTGGGACACGCTCGTCCGGGACTTCATGTCCCTGCCGCTCACGGCGCTGCCCCGCGACCCGGTCACCCTCGCCCGCTTCGGGCTCGCCGGCCTGCCCCCGTCGACCCTGCTGATGCGCCGCTTCCGCGACGAACCGGCCCGGACGCTCTTCGCCGGGCTCGTCGCCCATGTCATGGCACCGCTCGGCGGGTTGGCCACCGGCGCCGTCGGCCTGGTCTTCGCGCTCGCGGCGCACGCCCGCGGCTGGCCGCTCGCCCGCGGCGGGTCCCAGGCGCTCTCCGACGCCCTCGCCGCCCATCTGCGCGACCTCGGCGGCGAGATCCACACCGACTACGAGGTCAAGCGCCTCGACGACCTGCCGCCGGCCCGGGCCTACGTCTTCGACACCTCGCCCACCGCCCTGGCCCGTATCGCCGGCTTCGGCAGCCACTACGCCGGCTACCGCTACGGACCGGGTGTGTTCAAGATCGACTACGCGCTGGACGGGCCCGTGCCGTGGACCGCGAAGGAGGCCCGGGTCGCCGGCACGGTGCAGATCGGCGCGGACAGCGCGGAGATCGGCGCGGCCCTGCGCGCGGCCTCCCGCGAGGGCCGGGCCCCCGACAGGCCGTTCCTCATCACGACCCAGCCGAGCGTCGTCGACCCGACCCGCGCCCCCGGGGGCAAGCACGTCTTCTGGGTCTACGGGCACGTCCCGCACGGCTGGACCGGCGACCTCACCGACGCCGTCGAACGTCAACTGGAGCGTTTCGCGCCGGGGTTCCGCGACCGCGTCCTGGCCCGCGCCACGGCCGGCCCGCCCGAACTCGCCGCCCGCAACGCCAACTACGTCGGCGGCGACATCGCCACCGGCGCGGCCTCGGGCCTGCAACTGCTGCTCCGCCCGAAACTCACCCTGTTCCCGTACCACACGCCCCACCCGGCGATCTTCATCTGCTCCTCGGCGACCCCGCCGGGCCCCGGCGTGCACGGCATGTCCGGACACAACGCGGCGAAGGCCGTGTGGAAGCGACTGAGGCAGACATGACCATCATCGAAGCGGTCCGGGGCGACATCACCCGCGAGAGCGTCGACGCGATCGTCAACGCGGCCAACTCCTCGCTGCTGGGCGGGGGAGGGGTCGACGGCGCGATCCACCGGCGCGGCGGCCCGGCGATCCTGGAGGAGTGCCGCAGACTGCGCGCCTCCCGGTACGGCAAGGGCCTGCCCACCGGCCAGGCGGTCGCCACCACCGCCGGCGACCTCGACGCCCGCTGGGTCATCCACACCGTCGGCCCCGTGTACAGCACCACCGAGGACCGCTCGCACCTCCTCGCCTCCTGCTACCGCGAGTCGCTGCGCGTCGCCGACGAACTCGGCGCCCGCACGGTCGCCTTCCCCGCCGTCTCCACCGGCGTCTACGGCTGGCCCATGGACGACGGCGCCCGCATCGCCGTCGAGACGGTCCGGGCGGCGGACACGGCGGTCGAGCGGGTCAGGTTCGTGCTCTTCGACGAGCGGGCCCACGGGGTGTTCGCCGCCCGGCTGGGCTGAGAGCCGGCCCCGGGCGGCTCAGACGGGCTCCGGCTCGAAGTGCCGCATCAGGTCCCGCCCGGGCTGGACGACGCCGTAGCTGCTCTCCGGCACGGCGTTCCACACACCAGGGAGATCGCCCAGCGGCTCCGACACGACCAGCCGGGTCTCGTCGGAGATGTGCTTGAGGAACGCGAGGTCGGGGTGGAGGGCGCGCACGTCCTCCACGCGGCTGCTGAAGTACAGCGACCGCGAGTCCCCGCCGCTGGAGTAGCGGAAGAACCACAGGCGCTCGCCGTCGGTCACCGCGATGGTCATCTGCAGCGGCTCGGCCACTGCGTGCTCGTGCCCCAGCCGCTCCACGAGGCCCGCCATCCGCGCCACCGCGCCCGGCGGATCGCCGTCGAGCCCGAAGGTGAGGGCCACGTGGAACATCACCTCGGAGTCGGTGGTGCCCTCCAGCGACGGGAACAGCTCCGGGTCCACGGCCAGCATGAGGTCCCGGCGCATCGCGGAGAACCCGGTGATCGCCCCGTTGTGCATCCACATCCAGCGATCGTGGCGGAAGGGGTGGCAGTTGGTCTGCTGCACGGCCGTCCCCGTGGAGGCCCGCACATGGGCGAAGAACAGCGGTGAGCGGACATGGTCGGCGATCTCCCGCAGGTTGCGGTTGCTCCAGGCCGGGCCGGTGTCGCGGATGACGGCGGGCGAGCGCAGATGCCAGGCGTACCAGCCGACGCCGAAACCGTCGCCGTTGGTGGTCTCCACCCCCATCCGCGCGTGCAGGCTCTGGTCGATCAGGGAGTGCTGCGGACGGTAGAGGACGTCGTCGAGCAGCACGGGGGTGCCCGAGTAGGCGAGCCAGCGGCACATGGTCGGTACTCCGGTTCCGAGCCGCCGGGCGTGCCCCGCGGCTCCCTGGGCGGTGGGCGGGCACCTCAGCCAACCTCGGACACCGGCGGGCCGCATCGCCCGCCACGGGTGGTCCGGCCGGGCACGATCACCCCCGGGAGTGCGCGGGGGAGTGAACGGAGAGATGCTGGCGGGACGAGGGACCGCTCATCACCCCGGCGGACCGCACGTACTGGGGGCCCCATGGCCGTGACCGACGAGACCGACGCGGAGCCGGCGTCGGCGCGCGTCGACCCCACGGGCGTCGACCCCACGGGTGACCCCCTGCTGCGCACCCGGTTCGCGCTGCCGCGCCGGCCCGCCACCTTCCTGCGCCGCCCGCGCCTGGTCCGGCACCTCGACCAAGCGCTCCGCACGCCCCTGACCGTGGTCGACGGATCTGCCGGCGCGGGCAAGACCCTCCTGGTCGCGGACTGGGCCGCCGGTCTGCGCGAGCCCGTCGCCTGGCTCACCGGCGACACCGCCGACCAGGCCCCGGGGATCTTCTGGGCGTATCTCCTGGAGGCGCTGCGGGCCGCCGGCATCCCGGTGGCGGCCGAGGTCGGCTGCCCCGCCGAGGCCGGCCGCGTGGACCCGAGGACCCTGACCCGCCTCGCCGCCGACCTGGAACGCCGCGATCACACCACCGTCGTCGTCCTCGACGAGTTCGACCGGGTGACCTCGCCCGAGATCGCGCGCCAGCTGCAGTTCGTGCTGCACCACGCCGGACCGGGCCTGCGCCTGCTCCTGGTCACCCGCACCGAACCCCTGCTGCCGCTGCACCGCTACCGCGTGTCCGGCGAGATGACGGAGATCCGGGGCGCCGAGCTGGCCTTCACCCCCGGCGAGGCCGGCGCACTGCTGTCCCGGCACGGGCTTCACCTGCCCGACGACGCCGTGCAGGCCCTGGTGGAGCGCACCCGGGGGTGGGCCGCGGGGCTCCGGCTCTGGGCGCTGGCCGCCCAGCGGGAACCCGACCCCGGCACCTACGCGCAGCAGTTCGAGGCGAACCACAGCACGATGGCCGACTTCCTGCTCGCCGAGGTCCTCGACCGGCAGCCACCCGCCACCCAGGACCTGCTGCTGCGCATCAGCGTCCTCGACCGGTTCCGCCCCGACCTGGTCAACGCGCTGACAGGGCGCACCGACGCGGAATCCGTGCTCGCCTCGCTGCACCGCGACAACGCCTTCGTCCACTACCTCGGGGACTCCTGGTACAGCCTGCATCCGCTGTTCGCCGAGATCCTCCGCGCCCACCTGCGCGCCCGCCGCCCCGGCCTGGAGCCGGAGCTGCGCGGCCGTGCCGCCCGCCGGCTGCGCCACTCGGGAGCGCTGTGGGACGCGCTCGTCCAGGGAGCCGAGGCGGACGACTGGGAGTTCACCGCGCGCGCCGTCGTCGACGACCTGGCGCTCGGCCGGCTCTTCACCGGCCTGCGCTCCGAGGAGCTGTCCGCGCTGTTCGCACGGATGGGCCCCGAGGTGACGGGCCCGGCGCCCGACCTGGTCCGCGCCGCCCGCTACCTGGGCCGGTGCGATCTCGCCCGCGGCCTGACCCACTTGCGCGATGCCGGGGAGAAGCTCGCCCGCGACGGCGGGGCAGCGGCTCCGGCACAGCTCGGCTTCGCCCTGCTCGAGGCGCTCGCCGCCCGGCTGACCGGCTCCCCCGCACGGGCCGAGCGCGCCGCCGAGCAGGCCGGGCTGCTGCGCGGGCGGATCCCCGCGGGGCTCCTCGACGCCCACCCGGAACTCACCGCCCTCCTCCTCACCCACCTCGGCTCCGCCCGCCTGTGGGACGGGCGGTTCGACGAGGCCCGCGCCGCCCTGTCGGCGGTCGCCGGGCAGCCGGGCGGAGCGGTGATGGCCCTGCCCCGGTGGGAGGCCCTCGGCCACCTGGCACTGATCCACTACCTCGACGGCTGGCCCGGCCGCGCGGAGCACAAGGCGCTGGCCGCGGCCGGCCAGGCGGAGCGCCACAGCCTGCCCCGGCGCTCCGGGGCGGGCCTCGGCCCGCTGGTCCTGGCCGCCGTCCACGTCGAGCGCGACGAACTCGACGAGGCGCAGGCGCTCCTCGACGACGAGGCCGTGTCCCGCCCGGCCGCGGAGGACCCGGTGGTGCGGGCGGGCCGGGCCGTCGTCCGGGGCCGGCTGCTCCTGGCCCGCGGGGACACCCGGGCCGCGCTCGCCGCCGCCGACGCACCGGTCACCGCGGACGTCGGCTCGCCCTGGGCACAGGAGCAGAGCGCCCTGCTCGCCTCGGCCGCCCACCTCGCCCAGGGGCAGCCGGAGCTGGCCCGCAAGGACGTGGAGCGGGTGGCGCACCACCGGGCCCCGTGCGCGGTCCAGGCGGCCCGCGTCCGGCTGGCCGAGGGCCGGGCCGACGAGGCGCTCGGGCTGCTCGACGGCCTGCGCGAGGACGCCCGGTACGGTCCGGCGGTGGCGGTGCGCGCCGCGCTGGTCCGCGCCCAGGCCGCACAGGAGACCGGCGACCACACCGCCGTCGGCCGGCTCGTCACCCGTGCGCTCCTGGACGGCCGGCGCGAGCGGCTGCGCCGGCCGTTTGCGGAGGCCGGCCCCTGGCTCCGCCCACTGCTGTGCACCGGCCGGCTGCGGGACCTGGCCGGCGGCTGGCTCGTCCCCGGCCAGGTCCGGCACCGGCCCGCGGGGCCCGCCGCAGCCGCGCCCGCGCCGGACCTGGTGGTGGAGGACCTGAGCGCGCGCGAACGGGAAGTGCTGCACCGCCTGGCCGACATGCTCTCCACCGAGGAGATCGCCGCCGATCTGCACGTGTCGGTGAACACCGTGAAGACCCACCTCAAGAGCATCTACCGCAAGCTCGGGGTGGGCCGGCGGGCCGAGGCGGTGCGCCGCGCCCGCGACAAGGGGCTCCTGTGATCCGGGCCCCCGCGCGGGGTGGGGCACGGGACCCCTCGATGAGGAACGTGTCCGTCAGCCGGCCGGCCGAAAACCCCGGCCCGGAGGCCACCGCTGCCGGGGCTCGCCGTCCACGGCACCGGAGGCAGAGGGCGGACTCGCCGGCCGAGGTCGGCCTCAGGGGCGTGGCGACGCGCCGGCTGCCGGAGTGAGCGGGCGGCACGCACGCGGTCACAGGGCGGCGGTGGAGATGCGGCCGGAACGGGCGGCGGCCGCGAGGGCTTCGAAGTCCCGCTGGTTCCGGTCGGCGTACGCCTGGGCGAACAGTGTCAGCGCGCGGTCGAAGCGGTCGCCGCCGCCCAGGTAGCCGGCGATGGCGATCGGGTCGCCGGAGCGGGCGTGGGCCCGGGCCAGACTCGCCCCGCACAGCCGCGCGAACAGCCGCAGCATGCCGGGATCCATGGTCTCCGGCCGGGCGATGCCCTTCCAGTCCCGCAACTGCCGTACGTAGAAGTCCCGCTCCCGGCCGTCGAGCCCCACGGCGTGCGTCCAGCCCAGCAGGATGTCGCTGGTCGTCTGGATCAGCCGCTGCCCCGCCACCACCCGGCGGCCCTCGTTGTCGTGGCGGACGCCCCCGGTGTGGGCGGCGAGCACCGACTCCTGGGCCTCCTTGGCCTGGAGCAGCAGCGGATCGTCGTCGTCGCGGCCGAGCAGCAGCACGATCCAGCAGCGCGTGCCGACGCTGCCCACGCCCACCACCTTGCGGGCGATGTCCACCAGCCGGAAGCGGCGCAGCAGGTGCCGCCGCTCGGACGACAGGGTGCGGGTGTAACCCTCCAGGACCGCGCGCAGTTCCCGCTCCTGCCCGGCGGAACCGGTGGCCAGGTCCCGCAGCGGCGTGATCAGCGGCGGGTCCGCCGCGACCCGCCGGCCCTCCGGGGTGGCGACGGTCAGCCGGGCGAAGGCCTGCAGATGCGTGCGGGTGCGGGCCTTCGCCGTCGCCTCGCCGGTGTGACGCCTGGCCCGCTTGGTCATCGAGGCGGCCATCAGCTCCCGCAGGCGGTCGGCGTCGTCCTGCGCGTACCAGATGTCCAGGGTGCGCATGCCGGCGAACTCCCGCATCCGGCGCCGGTAGGCCTCCACGCACGCCCGTACCGCGCCGTCCTGTTCCTCGGACCCGAACCCGTTGGCCCGGCCCGCGATGGCGAAGCTGGCCGCGAGGCGCTTGACGTCCCACTCGAAGGGGCCGGCCAGGGTCTCGTCGAAGTCGTTGATGTCGAACGCCAGATGGCGCTCCGGTGTGGCCAGCAGCCGGAAGTTCAGCAGATGGGCGTCGCCGCACAGCTGCACCCGCAGCCCGGTGTCGGCGGCGGCCCCGAGGTCCGCGGCCATGATCGCCGCCGCTCCCCGGTAGAACCGGAACGGCGATTCGAGCATGCGGCCGTAGCGGACCGGCACCAACTCCGGTACGCGCGTGGCGGACTGGCGCTCCACCACCTCCACCGGGTCGAACCGCCCGGGTTCCGTGCCGAACCGGCCGTGCGACGAACGCGGCGAGCGGCGCCGTGCGGCGCGGCCCTCGGCGGCCCGCTCCGCGGGGGACAGGAAGGCCGGGGTGGCGCCGGGCATGGTCATCGCTGGTTCCTATGGGTTCCTGTGGCTGGGCGGGAAGACGTCCGGGGGATCCCCGTCGCGCCGGCGCAGTCCCGTCTGCACCGCGCTCGCCAGGATCTTCGCGGCCACCCCCACCAGCAGCAGCCCGCCCAGCATCTGACACATGGTCAGAACTCGTCCGGGCTGGGAACGGGCCGCGATGTCGCCGTAGCCGACGGTGGTGAACGTGGTGAGCGTGAAGTACAGGGAGTCCGTCTTGGTCAGCGGTTCGCTGAACGAGCCGGGTGTGGTGTGCTCCAGCAGGAAGTAGGCGCCCGCGAAGAGCAGCAGGAACAACGCCAGTGTGGTGGCCAGAGCCTCCAGGGCCTTCAGCCGCGGCCAGGGCGAGTCCACGATGGCCCGCACCTCCCACCAGAACACCACCACGACCAGCAGCAGTCCGCAGACGAGCACGGCCGAGGCGCCGGCTGTGAGACGGCCGTCCAGGGGGAGCACGTAGTAGACGGTGACGAGCCCCGCCGCTATCAGGAGGGCTCGGGCCAGTGCCGTGGCCGACGCGCGGCCCCGGTGCGGCTGCTGCCCCTGCCGGGACGCGGGCGGCCCGGTGGGGGCGGTCGCCGGATTCTTCATCGCGAGTCTTTCGGTCCGTGCCCGGCTCCGGGCAGCCGGCGTGCGGGTGGGATGCGCTGCCACTCCATCACTTCGGTGGCCCGGCCGGATCACCCGCCGGGGGTGACCCCGTCACCGGGCGGCACCGGGCAGCGGAGCGGACCTCGGGAGGGACGGCCCCGGCCCGCCTTGCCCGGCCGGCCCCGCGGAGCCCTTGGCCGCACCCGGACGCTCCCTGGACGTGGATCCTCGCCTCCGGCGGGCGGCCACCTGCCGTCCCACCCGGTCTGGTCCGTGGTGATGATCGCCATCTCGGCGTTCCTCACCTGGGCGCTGTGCGCCGACACACGCCGGAGCGGCTCCTGACCCCCGCCGTCGGGCGCGCGGGCGACCCGGCCCGCGCGCTCAGACGCGCCTGCGCACCAGCAGCAGCGCCACGTCGTCGTCCGGCTCCGGCCGCAGCGCCCCGAGCAGGTGGTCTCCGGTGCGCTGCAGATTCGGCGCCGCGCTCCCCAGCAGCCGGGTCAGTGTCTCCAGGCCGATGTCGAGCGACTCCCCGCGGGTCTCCACCAGCCCGTCCGTGTACAGCGCGAGCAGGGCGCCCGGGGCGAGCTCCACCTCCACCGTGCCGAACTCCACGCCCCCCACCCCCAGCGGCACCCCGCCGGGCACGTCGACGAGGCGGGCCCCGCCGCCCGCCCCGGCGAGCACGGGCGGCAGGTGACCGGCGCTGGACAGCTCGCACACGCCGCGCTCCAGGTCGCAGACGGCGTACACGCAGGTCGCGATCGTGTCGCCGAGCGAGCCCGTGATGTCGTCGAGGTGCCGCAGCAGCTCGGCGGGCGGCAGGTCGAGCCGGGCCAGCGCCCGGGCCGCCGTGCTGAGCTGCCCCATGATCGCCGCGGCCTGGACGCCCTTGCCCATCACGTCCCCGACGACGAGACCGGTGCGCCCCGGCCCCAGCCGCAGCACGTCGTACCAGTCACCGCCGACCTCGCTGAGGGCCGGACGGTAGCGGGCCGCGATGTCGAGCCCTTCCTGCGCCGCGGGCGCCGCGGGCAGCAGACTGCGCTGGAGGGTCAGCGCGGTGCCGCGCTCGCGGCCGTACAGGCGGGCGTTGTCGATGCAGATGGCGGCGCGGGCGGCCAGTTCGGAGGCGAGCAGCTGGTCCCGGGCGTCGAAGGGGCGCTCGTTGACCGTGCGGTACAGCGAGAGCGTGCCGAGCACCTTGCCCCGGGCCAGGAGCGGCAGCGCCAGGTAGGAGTGGGCGCCGGCCTCCTGCAGGGCCTCGGCGGCCCGCGCGTCCCGGGCGAGGCGCCGCAGCATCCGGGCGTCCACGTGCGCGACCAGCACCGGGCGGGCGTGGCGCACGCACCGCGTGATGAACCGCGACGAGCCGTAGGTGGCCACCTCGCCCACCGGGTCGGCGGCGTGGATGGCGTCGGTGGGGTACCCGGCGGCCACGGCCAGCGCCCGGAACTCGGCCGGGGCACCGCCCGTCACGGGCACGATGGTGCCGTGGGCGACCACCGACTCCAGGACGTCCACGGCGGCCAGGTCCGCCAGCTGCGGCACGACCACGTCGGCCAGCTCCCGGGCGGTCTGCCGCAGGTCCAGCGTGGTGCCGATCCGCATGCCCGCGTCGGCGATCACGGACAGGTGCTGGCGTGCCTGGGCGACCTCGGCCGCGGCCTGCTGGCGCTCGGTGACGTCCAGCACGGCCATGGCCAGGCCCAGCACCCGCCCGTCGATGTCCTCGATGCGGTGGTAGGACTCCGAGTAGGCCCTCTCCTGCGCGTCCCCGGCCGTGCGGCCGACGGTCTGCTGGTCCAGCAGCGGGCGGCCGGTGCGCAGCACGTGCCGCATCCGGGCCTCGATGGCCGCCACGTCCAGCCCGGGCAGCACCTCGCCGACCCGGCGCCCCAGCAGGTCCTCCTCCGCGACGCCGTTGATCCGCTCCAGGGCGGGGTTGACCCCCACCCAGCGCAGGTCGTTGTCGAAGACGGCGATGCCGAGGGGGGTCTGGTTGACGAGGCTGTGCGAGAGGGCGAGGTCCCGCTCCACCTTCCGTACCGTCGTCGCGTCCGTGGCGAGGCCCAGCAGATGGGGCTGCCCCTCGGGGTCGAGGAGCCGCATCGTGCGGAACTCCACGGCACGTGCCGTGCCGTCGCGGTGGCGCAGCGGGAAGACACCGGCCCAGCGCCGGCCCGCACTGACCTGGGCGAACAGCTCCCGCCCCCGGGCCCGGTCCGCGGGCGCGACCAGCAGGGTGTCGGCGCGCTGCCGCAGGGCCTCCTCGGCGCTCCAGCCCAGCAGCTGCTCGATCTCGGGGCTCCACAGGGCGATGTGCCCGGAGGAGTCCAGGACGACGGCGGCGACCTTCAGCAGGTCCAGCAGTCCGCCGGGGGCGCCCGCGACGGCGTCGGGGTCCGAGGTCGCATAGCCGCTCATGCGAGCCGCTCCTTCCGGCGCGGCAAGAGGTACCGCCGAGATCCGTTCCAGGCCGTCCGATGAGGTCACAGTACGGTCGGCGGAGCGACACTGTCGCGCCGAAATGACAAAAAACCGTCGTTGTCGGGACCGGGAGGCCGCCTCTCGGGTGAGTCCCGGCCGATGCGCGGCGTCGCGGACCGAATCCTCAGGACCGCACAAAGTCCGACGCGGTCATTGCTTCGGTTGTGTCCGGGTCCTAGGGTGTGCCTGCTCAGCAGTTGCTCCGTCACCGTCAGTTGCACGCGTCCCAACAGAAACACCCATCGGGGGTGCGCAGTTGAGCACCGCGTCTGACGTGCCCTCAGTCCGTGCAGCACCACCCTGTCGAACCGAGGAAGGTCACGGTATGCCGCACCCCCACCCGTCTCCCGCCGACCAGCCCGACCGGCCCGACCGGCCCACCCACCCCGAGCGGCCGGTCGTCAGCCGTCGCCGTCTGCTGGAGGGAGGAGCCGCCGTGCTGGGCGCGCTGGCGCTGTCCGCCTCGCCCGTCGCGGCCCGCGCGGCCGGCCGGCCCCCGGCGGCGGACGGCCCTCCGGAGTGGAACGACGGCCTGTCGGTGTACCGCGTGGGCACCGAGCCGCCGCACACCACGCTCATGCCGTACGCCGACCTCGGCCAGGCACTGCGGGCCGACCGCGAGCGCTCGCCGTACCGGCTGAGCCTCGACGGCACCTGGAAGTTCGCCTACGCGGACCGCCCTGACGACCGGGACCCCGACTTCCACCGCACCGACGTCGACGACTCCGGCTGGGACACCATCCCGGTGCCCTCCGCCTGGCAGCTGCACGGCTACGACTTCCCGATCTACGTCAACATCACCTACCCCTGGTGGGGCCCCAACGGCGGCGGCGAGAACGCCCAGCCGCCCGCCGCCCCCACCCGCTACAACCCCGTCGGCCAGTACCGCCGCACCTTCACCGTCCCGCGCGACTGGCGGGGCCGGCGCACCTTCCTGCACTTCGAGGGCGTCAAGTCCGCCCACTACGTGTGGATCAACGGCGAGCTGGCGGGCTACCACGAGGACTCCTACACCTCCGCCGAGTACGACATCACCCGCCACCTCAGGCCGGGCACCAACCAGATCGCCGTCGAGGTCTACCGCTACTCCGACGCGGAGTGGCTGGAGGACCAGGACATGATCCGGCTGAGCGGCATCTTCCGCTCGGTGCACCTCTACTCCACGCCCCCCGTGCACCTGCGCGACTTCAAGCTGGACACCCCCCTCGGCGACGGCTACACCTCCGCCGAACTCGAGGTCACCGCGCACGTGCGCGACTACGGCGGCGAGGGCGGGGGCCGCTACACCGTCGAGACCCAGCTGTACGACGCCCGCGGCCACGCCGTCTGGCCCCGGCCCCTGAGCAGCCCCGTCGACGTCCCCGACGCCGGCGAGGCCACCGCCGAGGCGTCCCGGTCCGTGCCCTCACCGAAGCTGTGGTCGGCCGAGCACCCGTACCTCTACACGGCCGTGCTGCGCCTGCGGGCCCCCTCCGGCAAGGTGATCGAGACCCTCTCGCACCGGGTCGGCCTCCGCGAGTTCGCGCTCAAGGACGGCCTGATGCGCATCAACGGCAAGCCGGTCTCCTTCCGCGGCACCAACCGGCACGAGATGCACCCCGTCACCGGCTCCGCGCTGACCCGCGCGCAGCTGGTCGAGGACATCGGCATCATCAAGCGGCTCAACATCAACAGCGTGCGCACCTCCCACTACCCCAACAGCCCGCTGTGGCTCGACCTCGCCGACGAGTACGGCCTCTACCTCGTCGACGAGACCAACCTCGAGACCCACGGCATCCGCGACACCTACCCCGGCAGCGGTCACCCCGAGTGGACCGAGGCGTGCGTGGTGCGCGCGCAGAACATGGTCCACCGGGACAAGAACCACGCCTCGGTGGTCATCTGGTCCCTGGGCAACGAGGCCGGCGGCGGCACCACCTTCAACGCCATGCACGACTGGATCCGCTCCTACGACCCCACCCGCGTCATCCAGTACGAGGGCGACGACCGCCCGGGCATCAGCGACATCCGCTCCGAGATGTACGACAGCCCCCAGCGGGTCGAGCAGCGCGCCAAGGACACGAGCGACACCCGGCCGTACGTGATGATCGAGTACTCCCACGGCATGGGGAACTCCAACGGCAACTTCAAGAAGTACTGGGACGTCGTCCGCCGCCACGACGTCCTCCAGGGCGGCTGGATCTGGGACTTCGCCGACCAGGCCCTGCGCTGGCCCACCCCCACCCGCAAGCTGCTGACCGAGTCCGGCCCCGGCGCGCTGCGCGGCGAGATCATGGCCCCCGCCGGCACCTTCGACCGCGACAAGGGGGTCTGCGGCGGCACCGTCTTCCCGCGCGACCCCCGCCTGGACCTCACCGGCTCCCTCACCCTGGAGGCCTGGGTCACCCCGCACGTCACCGGCGGCCACCAGCCCCTCCTCGCCAAGGGCGACACCCAGTACGCCCTCAAGCAGACCGAGCGGACCCTGGAGTTCTTCCTCCACGGCGGCGGCCAGTGGATCACCGCGAGCTGGGCCCTGCCCGAGGACTGGACCGGCAGGGAGCACCACGTCGCGGGCGTCTACGACGCGGACGCGGGCACGCTCACCCTGCACGTCGACGGCCAGGTGCGCGGCACCCGCACCACCACCCGGCGTCCCGGCGTGAACACGGCGTCCCTGTCGCTCGCCACCGACGTCGACAACCCGACCCGGGAGTTCAGCGGCACCATCCGACGGGCCCGCGTCTACGCCCGCGCCCTCGGCGCCGCCGAACTGGCCTCCGGCACCCGCGGCCCGGACGACGAGGGCGTGCGCTTCTGGTTCGACGCCGCCACCGCGGGCTTCACCGAGGAACGCCCGCGCGACGAGACGTTCTACGCCTACGGCGGCGACTGGGGCGACAACCCCAACGACGGCGCCTTCTCCGGCGACGGCATCGTCACCGCCGACCGCGGCCTCACCGGCAAGTCCGCCGAGGTCAAGCAGATCTACCAGGCGATCGACGCCGCCCCGGCCGCCGGCGGCCCCGGCGCCGTGAGACTCACCAACGAACACCTCTTCTCCAGCCTCCGCGAGTTCGACGGCCGCTGGTCCCTGGTCGCCGACGGCACGGTCGTCCAGCGCGGCCGGCTCACCCGCGACCAGCTGGACGTCGCACCGCTGTCGAGCAAGGACATCGACATCCCGGTGCGCCTGCCGGCGCACCCCGCACCGGGCACCGAGTACTTCCTCCAGCTCTCCTTCACCACCAGGCAGCCCACCCCCTGGGCGAAGGCGGGCTTCGAGGTGGCCAAGCAGCAGCTCGCCCTCGACGCGGGCGCCCCGGCCGTCGAACCGGCCCCGCTGCGCAGCGTCCCCGCCCTGCGCCACACCGACGGGGCGAAGACCGTCACGGTCGAGGGCAAGGGCTTCGCGCTCACCGTCGACAAAGCGACCGGAACCCTCACCTCCTTCGAGGCGGGCGGCGAACGGCTCATCACCTCCGGCCCCGTCCCGAACTTCTGGCGGGCCCCCACCGACAACGACCGCGGCAACGGCCACCACACCCGCAACCAGGTCTGGCGCGACGCCGGGGCCCGCCGGACCGTGGCGGACGTGCGGGTCCGGCCGCTGGACGACCGCGCGGTGGAGATCACGTTCACCGGCACCCTGCCCACCGGCACGGCGTCCACGTTCAGCACGACGTACACGGTCTTCGGCAACGGCGAGATCAAGGTCGACCACACCCTGCACCCGGGCGCGGCCGGCCTGCCGTACCTCCCCGAGGTCGGCGCCCTGCTGTTCCTGCCGCGCCGCCTGGACCGGCTGCACTACTACGGCCGCGGCCCCGAGGAGAACATGTGGGACCGCAACAACGCCACCGACGTCGGCCTGTACTCCGGGAAGGTCGCCGAGCAGTGGACGCCCTATCTGCGCCCCCAGGAGAACGGCAACAAGACCGACGTCCGCTGGGCCGCGCTGACCGACGGGCGCGGGCGCGGACTGCTCGTGAGCGGTGAGCCCCTGCTGGAGGTCAACGCCTCGCACTTCACCCCGGAGGACCTGTCGGTGGGCGCCCGCCACGACTACCAGCTGACCCCCCGGGACGCGGTCGTCCTGCGCCTCAACCACCGGCAGATGGGCGTGGGCGGCGACAACAGCTGGGGCGCCCACACGCACGACGAGTTCAAGCTGTTCGCCGACCGCGACTACGCCTACACCTACCGGCTGCGCCCGCTGGCGCGCGTCAGCGAGGCGATGCGGGCCTCGCGGCGGCCGACCGCGACCGAATAACGCGCGCGGGGGACGGCGGCGCCGCGTCAGTCGGCGGCGTCGCTGATCCCCAGGCGCAGGTGCTCCACGTGGTACACCGCCTGGTCGAGCAGTTCGGCGACATGGTGGTCGTGCAGCGCGTAGACGACGGAGCGGCCCTGGCGCTCGCCCACCACCAGGCCCAGATTGCGCAGCAGCCGCAGTTGGTGCGAGCAGGCCGACTGCTCCATGCCCACCTCCGCCGCCAGCTCCGTGGCCGGCAGCGGCCCCTCGCGCAGGCGCGCCAGGATCAGCAGCCGGGACGGTGTGGACAGGGCCTGGAGCGTGGTGGCGACCTTCGCGACGTTGTCCGCGTCCAGGCGTACCCGCTGTGCGGCGTCCTGCGCGGGGATGACGGCTCCATGACCCATGACGTCATGGTACCGGGCGGGCACGAACACATGAATGAATCTTCATCTGTCCCGGTGCGCGGCGCCCTGCCGCGAGGTCCATGTCGGATTCTCGCCAGACCCGCCCCGCCCGGTGCCCGATGCTTGAGGCATGCAGATGGGGATGCACACCGACACCGAGCGCTGCGTGCGCGCCGTCCGGTCCAAGGACGCGCGGTTCGACGGCTGGTTCTTCACGGCCGTCCTGACGACCGGCATCTACTGCCGTCCCAGTTGCCCGGTCGTGCCGCCCAAGCCGGAGAACATGGTCTTCCACCCCAGCGCCGCGGCCTGCCAGCAGGCCGGGTTCCGGGCCTGCAAGCGCTGCCGGCCCGACACCAGC
This sequence comes from Streptomyces sp. NPDC085931, assembly GCF_044540565.1. Lineage (NCBI taxonomy): Bacteria > Bacillati > Actinomycetota > Actinomycetes > Kitasatosporales > Streptomycetaceae > Streptomyces > Streptomyces sp. NPDC085931. The sequence goes on along the minus strand of NZ_JBITSK010000001.1, from coordinate 267,856 downwards.
CCCGGCTCCCCGGAGTGGAACCAGCGGGCCGACCTGGTGGCCCGGGCCATGCGGCTGATCGCCGACGGCGTCGTGGACCGCGAGGGCGTCCCCGGACTCGCCGCCCGGCTCGGCTACAGCACCCGGCAGATCGAACGCCAGCTCCTCGCCGAACTCGGCGCCGGGCCCCTCGCGCTCGCCCGCGCCCAGCGCGCCCAGACGGCCCGGCTGCTCATCGAGACGACGGCCCTGCCGATGGCGCAGATCGCCTTCGCCGCGGGCTTCGCCTCGATCCGCACCTTCAACGACACGGTCCGTGAGGTCTTCGCGCTCTCCCCGGGCGAGCTGCGCACCCGCGCCCCGAAACGGCAGGGCCCGAGCACACCCGGCGCGCTCTCCCTGCGGCTGCCGTTCCGCGCCCCGCTCAACCCCGACAACCTCTTCGGCCATTTCGCCGCGACGGCCGTACCCGGCGTGGAGGAGTGGCGGGACGGCTCCTACCGGCGCACCCTGCGCCTGCCCTACGGCCACGGCGTCGTCTCCCTCACCCCCCGCCCCGACCACATCGCCTGCCGCCTCACCCTCGGCGACCTGCGCGACCTGACCGTCGCCATCAGCCGCTGCCGGCGCCTGCTCGACCTGGACGCCGACCCCGTCGCCGTCGACGACCAGCTGCGCAGCGACCCCGTCCTCGCGCCGCTGGTGGACAAGGCGCCGGGGCGGCGCGTCCCGCGCACGGTGGACGAGGCGGAGTTCGCCGTGCGGGCCGTGCTCGGCCAGCAGGTGTCCACCGCCGCCGCCCGCACCCACGCGGCCCGCCTGGTCACCGCGCACGGCGAACCGGCCCACGACCCCGAGGGCGGCCTCACCCACCTCTTCCCGGCCCCCGAGGTCCTCGCGGAGCTCGACCCGGAGACCCTGGCGATGCCCCGCACCCGCCGCGCCACCTTCACCACCCTGGTCCGCCGGCTCGCCGACGGCGACCTCCGGCTCGGCGTGGAGAGCGACTGGCCGCGCACCCGCGCCCAGCTCCTCGGCCTGCCCGGCTTCGGCCCGTGGACGGCCGACGTCATCGCCATGCGGGCCCTCGGCGACCCCGACGCCTTCCTCCCCACCGACCTCGGCATCCGCCGCGCCGCCCGCGACCTGGGCCTGCCCTCCACCCCCGCGGCGCTCACCGCCCGCGCGGCGGCCTGGCGCCCCTGGCGCGCCTACGCCGTCCAGTACCTGTGGGCGACCGACAGCCACCCGATCAACTTCCTCCCGGCATAGGACCTCTCGATGAAGCAGCACACCGTGACCGACAGCCCCTACGGCCCCCTCACGCTCGTCGCCGACGACGGCGTCCTGTGCGGCCTGTACATGGAGGGCCAGCGCCACCGCCCGCCGGAGGAGACCTTCGGCCCCCGCGACGACACCCTCTTCGCCGAGACACAGGAGCAGCTGAAGGCGTACTTCGCGGGCGAGCTGCGGGAGTTCACCGTCCCGCTGCGCCTGACCGGCACCCCGTTCCAGCTCAGGGTCTGGGAGGCGCTGCGCCGCATCCCCTACGGCGAGACCCTCACCTACGGCCGGCTGGCCGGCGCCCTCGGCAGCCCCACCGCCTCCCGCGCGGTCGGCCTCGCCAACGGGCGCAACCCGATCGGCATCATCGTCCCCTGCCACCGCGTCATCGGAGCGAACGGCGGTCTCACCGGCTACGGCGGCGGCCTGGAACGCAAGCAGCGCCTGCTGGACTTCGAGCGCGGAGCGGCTCTCTTCTGACCCGGATCCCGCCCCGCCGCACCCTCCGGCGCCGCCTCAGCCGGCTGCGGGACCGGCGGGGCGCCCCTCCGCCATGAGCCCGCGCAGCAGTGCGGGCAGGGCCGTGCCGATGGGCTCGCGGACGATCTCGTCGGCCCGTTCGTCATAGGGCGTCGGCTCGGCGTTGACGATGATCAGACGGGCGCCGTGGTCGGCCGCGACACCGGCGAGACCGGCCGCCGGCTGCACCTGCAGGCTCGTGCCGACGGCGACGAAGACCTCGCAGGCCTTGCTGATCGCGGCCGCCTCGCCGAGGACGACCGGGTCGAGCCGCTCGCCGAACATCACCGTGGCCGGCTTCAGGATGCCGCCGCACTCCCGGCACGCCGGGTCGTCCTCACCGGCCTCGATCCGCGCGAACACCTCCTCCACCGGACCGCGCGCAGGGCAGCCGGTGCAGACGAACCTCCGTGCCGTGCCGTGCAGTTCGAGCACCTTGCGGGCGGGCATCCCGGCCTGCTGGTGCAGCCCGTCCACGTTCTGCGTGATCACCCGCACCGGCACCCCGGACCGCTCCAGCTCGGCCACCGCCCGGTGCGCGGCGTTGGGCTCGGGGCGCAGCGCGTGGCTCTCCCGCCGCATCCGCCACGACCGGCGGCGGATCTCCGGGTCGCCCATGTAGTGCTCGTACGTGACCAGCTTCTCGGCGTCCGGGTCCCGCCGCCACAGCCCGTTCGGCCCGCGGTAGTCGGGAATGCCGGAGTCGGTGCTGATCCCGGCACCGGTGAGCAGGGCGACAAGGGGCTTGGCCATGCCGCCGAGCGTAGGCCGCCCGCGGGGCCGCCTGCGACCGGATATCGCCCGGGCCGGCACCGGACCCGGACGACTGCCGCCCGGGCTCGGGCCAGCATGCCCGGCGCCGGTCAGGCGACCCGGTGGCCGTTCTCCAGCTCCGCCGTGCCGGAGCCGTCCGCCAGGACGTCCAGGCCCGCCAGGACGCGGCGGCCCAGGGCGCCCGGCAGGTAGTCGGTCAGCTCCTCGCGCGCGACCAGCCGCCAGGACAGCAGCTCCTCCTCCTGCAGGCGGATCGCCTTCAGGTCGTCCTCGCCGAGCACCCCGCCGTCGTACAGATACGCCACCAGCGGCGGGCGGCCCGTGCCCTGCACCCAGTCCACCGCCAGCAGCCGGCCCGGCTCACGGTCCAGGCCGATCTCCTCGGCCGTCTCGCGCCGCGCGCCCTGCCGCGGGGTCTCCCCGTCGTCGGACTCGACGGTGCCGCCCGGCAGCGCCCAGCCCTCCCGGTAGTTGGGCTCCACGAGCAGGACCCGCCCCTCACCGTCCCGGAACAGCACGGCGGCGCCGGCCAGGACGCGGGGCAGGGAGGCGATGTAGGCGGCGTAGTCGGCAGAGGTGCTCATGAGGGGGAGGGTAACCGTCCACCGCCCGGTCCACGCCTGCCGGTTCAGACCTCCGGCTCCGCCAGCCGTACGGTCCGCTGGGCCAGTTCGCTGATCCGTACGCCGTCGAAGCCGAACACCGCGCTGCGGACCATGTCCTGGAGCGGGACCTTCCACTGGTCCGGGATGGCCGCGGCCCCGCCGAACACGCCCGCCACCGAGCCGGCCGTCGCGCCGTTGGAGTCGGTGTCCAGGCCGCCGCGGACGGTCAGCGTGATGGTGCGGGTGAAGTCGCCGTCGCCGTAGAGCAGGCCGGCCGTGAGGACGGCGGCGTTCGGGACGGTGTGGATCCAGCCCATGCCCGCGGTCTCCTCGGAGACCGTGGTGAGCGTGTCCTCCCAGGACATCCGCGTGTCGTGCAGGGAGGCCACCCGGCACACCGTGCGGGCCAGGCGGCAGCTCGCCGGGATCACGGCCAGCGCCTCGTCGAGGGCGTGCCGCACGGTGGGCGCCGTGAACGCCGCCGCGATCAGCGCCGCCGCCCACATCGCGCCGTACACCCCGTTGCCGGTGTGCGAGAGCACCGCGTCCCGCCGGGCCAGCGAGGCGGCCCGGCGCGGCAGGCCCGGGCAGGTCCACCCGTAGACGTCGGCACGGATGAGGGCGCCGATCCACTCCTGGTACGGGTTGTCGTAGGTCGCCGTCAGCGGCGGCTTGAGCCCGTTGGCGAGGTTGCGGTAGGCGGCCCGCTCGGCCGTGAAGGTCTGCAGGTACGGCAGCCTCAGCAGCCACAGGTCGCCGACCTGCTCGGTGCTGAAGCCGAACCCGTGCGTCTCCAGCAGGTGCAGGCCGAGGATCGCGTAGTCGACGTCGTCGTCCCGGCAGCTGCCGTGGATGCGGCCGCGGACGCAACTGCGCCACTCCGGACGCAGCGCGAAGCCGTCGTGCTCGCTGATCGGCTCGGGCAGGTAGTCGGTGAGGGGGAGGGCGGCGGCCTGCCTCAGGTAGCGGTCGATGCGGTCGCGGGTCCACACCTCGCCCTGCTCGACCGGCTTGCCGAGCATGTTGCCCGCGATGGGGCCCTGCCAGCCGCCGAGGACGCGGTCCGCCAGGTCTGTCTCGGTGTGTGCGGGGGTCATGGTTACCGTCTACCCGCTCCGGGGCGCGGTCCGAGGGCTGGGCAGAGGCTGACGGCCGGGGCGTCCTGCGGTTAAGGTCGCAGCGGCGCGACTGGCCCTGACGTGCGTGAGGGCCCGGAGAGCAAGGGGAGTGCAAGTGGCGGACGCTGCAGTGAGCGGCACCCGGGAAGAGCGGCGGACCGAGAGGGTGCTCGTCGCCGCGGACAAGTTCAAGGGGTCGCTGACGGCCGTGGAGGTCGCCGAACGGGTGACGGCCGGGCTGCGCCGGGCCGTGCCGGGCCTTCAGGTCGAGGCGCTGCCCGTGGCCGACGGCGGCGACGGGACCGTGGCCGCGGCGGTGGCGGCCGGGTTCGAGCGCCGGGAGGTACGCGTCGCCGGTCCCCTCGGCGACGAGGTGACGGCGGCGTTCGCGCTGCGCGAGGGCACAGCGGTCGTGGAGATGGCCGAGGCCAGCGGGCTGCAGCGGCTGCCGGACGGGGTGTTCGCTCCGCTGACGGCGTCGACGTACGGCTCGGGTGAGCTGCTCCGGGCCGCCCTGGACGCCGGTGCCCGCACGATCGTCTTCGGGGTCGGCGGCAGCGCCACCACCGACGGCGGCGCCGGGATGCTGTCGGCGCTGGGCGCCCGGTTCCTGGACGCGGACGGGGAGCCGGTGCCCCCGGGCGGCGGCGGCCTCGCCGAGCTGGCCACGGCGGATCTGTCGGGCCTCGACCCGCGCCTCGCCGAGGTCGAACTGGTCCTGGCCAGCGACGTCGACAACCCGCTGACCGGCCCGAAGGGCGCCCCCGCCGTCTACGGGCCGCAGAAGGGCGCCTCTGCGGACGACGTCGAGGCCCTGGACGCGGCCCTCGCGCACTTCGCGCAGGTCCTGGAGGGCCCGCTGGGTGCCCGGGCCGCCGAGTACGCCGCTTCGCCTGGGGCCGGAGCCGCCGGCGGCATCGGCTACGGCGCGCTGCTGCTGGGCGCCCGGTTCCGCCCCGGCATCGAGGTCATGCTCGACGTCCTGGGCTTCGCCCCCGCCCTGGAGCGCGCCGATCTGGTGATCACCGGCGAGGGTTCGCTCGACCAGCAGACCCTGCACGGCAAGGCCCCGGCGGGCGTCGCCGCCGCGGCCCGGGCGGCGGGCAAGGACGTGGTGGCGGTCTGCGGCCGCCTCGCCCTGCCCCCCGAGGTCCTGGGCCGCTCCGGCTTCCGCCGCGCCTACCCCCTGACGGACGCCGAACCGGACGTGGCCAGGTGCATCGCCGAGGCGGGCCCCATCCTGGAACGCGTCGCGGAACGCATCGGCCGGGACTTCCTGACCTGACCTGACCCGGCACACGGGAGCGGTCCCCTCGCACGCGAAACGGGTGTGGCCCGGACCGTCATGGTCCGGGCCACACCCGTCGGCGCAGAGGGAAGCGTCAGGGCAGCTGGGCCGCCCGTGCCTCCCGCCGGTTGTCGCGGAAGTTGTTCACCCGGCGGGCCGTCGCGAACAGGGGGATCACCGCGCCCATGACCAGCTGCAGCGCGCAGCCCGTCTGCAGGAGCAGCTGTCCGCTCGGCGCGTCGAACGCCCACGCCGCCAGCAGGCCCATGCTCAGCACGATCCAGGAGAGCATCGCCACGGCGAGCCGGCCCCGGGGCTTGGGGTATTCCACGCGGGACACCATCAGCCACGCCGTCCCCAGGATCGCCAGCAGCGTCGCCACGAAGGGCAGCTCCAGCAGCACGATGGACACGACGGTCAGCGCGCCGAACGGCGACGGCATGCCCTGGAAGGTGCCGTCCTTGACCGTGACGCACGAGAACCGGGCAAGCCGCAGCACCACCGCCAGCAGGACGACGATCGCGCCGACCGCCGCGACCCGCTGGTGCGCGTCGTCCGCGACCATGCCGTACACCAGCACGAAGTAGGCCGGCGCCAGGCCGAAGCTGATCAGGTCGGAGAGGTTGTCCAGCTCCGCGCCCATCGGCGAGGAGCGCAGCTTGCGCGCCACCAGCCCGTCGAAGAGGTCGAAGACCGCCGCGCAGAGCATCAGGATGACCGCCGTGGCCGCGCTGTGGCGGGCCATGCCGGTCTCCTGGCTGCCCGTGAGGTGCGGGATCAGGATGCCGGTGGTGGTGAAGTACACCGCCATGAAGCCGCAGGTGGCGTTGCCGAGCGTCAGGGTGTCCGCTATCGACAGGCGCAGCGAGAGGGGCATCTCCTCTTCGTCGGCCTCGTCGGCCTCCGGGACCCAGCCGGCCTTGGTGTCGGGATCAATCACGGTCAATGCGAGTCACCCCAGCCACGGTCTTCTGCCCCACCTCGACCGCGACCTCCACGCCCTCGGGCAGGTAGAGGTCGACCCGCGAGCCGAAGCGGATCAGGCCGATCCGCTCGCCCTGCTCGACCTTGGTGCCCTCGGGCACGTAGGGGACGATGCGGCGGGCGACCGCGCCGGCGATCTGGATCATCTCGATGTCACCGAGCTCGGTGTCGAAGTGCCAGACGACCCGCTCGTTGTTCTCGCTCTCCTTGTTGAAGGCGGGAACGAAGCCACCGGGGATGTGCTCGACCGACGTCACCGTGCCGGCCAGCGGGGCGCGGTTCACGTGGACGTTCAGCGGGCTCATGAAGATCGCGACGCGGGTGCGGCCGTCCTTCCACGGCATGATGCTCTGCACCACACCGTCGGCGGGCGAGATGACCCGGCCCCGGGTGATCTCGCGCTCGGGGTCGCGGAAGAACCACAGCATCCCCGCCGCGAGCGCGGTGGCGGGAACGGCGACGGCCTTGGCCGCGCCGGAGCGGCGGGCGCGGGCCAGGCTGAGGGCTGCGGTGGCGACGGTCGGAAGGAGCCACGGCGATGCTCCGCGCGCGAGGCGTACGCCGGCCCGGCTGTCGCGAGGTGCAGAGGTTTGGCTGTGGGGCATGGATGACCTTCGTAGCGGATGATGCCGCACTCTGACGGGGGACGGCGGCTTTCCGGCGATCGTAGCGGCTCGGGGCCGTAACTGGGTAAGCCAGGCAGCCGAGTCGGCGGCCGAAGAGTGCTGACGGGGTGTGATCTTCTTCTCCAAGAAAACACCCCGTATCCGGACATTCAGCCCTGGAATCGATACTCCTCGAGCAGGCGCCTGCCGATGATCATTTTCTGGATCTCGGCGGTGCCTTCACCGATCAGCAGCATCGGCGCCTCACGGTAGAGGCGTTCGATCTCGTACTCCTTGGAGAAGCCGTAGCCGCCGTGGATCCGGAAGGCGTCTTCCACGACCTCCTTGCAGTATTCGGAAGCGAGATACTTCGCCATACCGGCTTCAAGGTCGTTTCGTTCACCGGAGTCCTTTTTGCGTGCTGCGTTCACCATCATCGCATGGGCGGCCTCGACCTTGGTAGCCATCTCCGCCAGCTTGAACTGGATCGCCTGGTGCTGGGCGATCGGCTTCCCGAAGGTGTGACGCTGCTGCGCGTACTGGACGCCCAGTTCGAACGCACGCTGAGCGACGCCGCAGCCACGCGCCGCGACGTTCACGCGGCCCACCTCGACGCCGTCCATCATCTGGTAGAAACCACGGCCGGTGACCCCGCCGAGCACGCGATCCGCAGGAATCCGCAGGCCATCCATGATGAGTTCGGTGGTGTCCACCCCCTTGTAGCCCATCTTCTCGATCTTGCCGGGGATGGTGAGGCCGGGGCGGACCTCGCCGAAGCCGGGCTCCTTCTCGACGAGGAAGGTGGTCATCGACCTGTGCGGCGCGGTGCCCTCGGGGTGACCTTCGTCACTTCGCACCAGAACGGCCACCAGAGACGACGTTCCGCCGTTCGTGAGCCACATCTTCTGGCCGTTCAGGACGTACTCGTCGCCGTCCCTCACCGCCTTCGACGTGATCGCCGACACGTCCGAGCCGAGCCCCGGCTCCGACATCGAGAAGGCGCCCCGGATGTCGCCGGCCGCCATCCTCGGCAGGAAGTGGTCCTTCTGCTCCTGCGTGCCGTGCTGCTTGAGCATGTACGCCACGATGAAGTGGGTGTTGATGATGCCGGAGACCGACATCCAGCCGCGGGCGATCTCCTCGACGCACAGGGCGTAGGTCAGGAGCGACTCGCCGAGCCCGCCGTACTCCTCGGGAATCATCAGGCCGAACAGGCCCAGCTCCTTCAGCCCGTCGACGATCGCCTGCGGGTACTCGTCGCGGTGCTCCAGCTCCGTGGCAACCGGGATGATCTCCTTGTCCACGAAGTCCCGGACGGTGGACAGGATCTCCCGCTGGACATCCGTCAGACCGGCGGTCTGGGCGAGTCGCGCCATGACTACTTCTCCTGCTCTCGCAGCTCCGGGCGGCCGGGCTGCTCGCCGCCGCGCTCCTTGATGTACGTCTCGGTCGGCACCATCACCTTGCGGCGGAACACGCAGACCAGCGTGCCGTCCTGCTTGTAGCCCTTGGTCTCTACGTAGACGATGCCGCGGTCGTCCTTCGACTTCGACGGCCACTTGTCGAGCACCGTCGTCTGGCCGTAGACCGTGTCGCCGTGGAAGGTCGGCGCCACGTGCCTGAGCGACTCGATCTCCAGGTTGGCGATCGCCTTGCCGGAGATGTCGGGCACGGACATGCCGAGCAGCAGGGAGTAGATGTAGTTGCCCACGACGACGTTCCTGCCGAAGTCGGTCGTCTTCTCCGCATAGTTGCTGTCCATGTGGAGCGGGTGGTGGTTCATGGTGAGGAGACAGAACAGGTGGTCGTCGTACTCCGTGACCGTCTTGCCCGGCCAGTGCTTGTACGTCGCCCCGACCTCGAACTCCTCGTAGGTGCGTCCGAACTGCATGGCCGTCACGCCTCCGGGATCTCGAACGTGCTGGTGCGCCGCATGCCGGCGGCGCGTCCCTTGCCGGCGATGACCAGGGCCATCTTGCGGCTGGCCTCGTCGATCATCTCGTCGCCGAGCATCGCCGAGCCCTTCTTGCCGCCCGCCTCGGACGTGTAGTACTCGTACGCGTCCAGGATCAGCTCGGCGTGGTCGTAGTCCTCCTGCGACGGCGAGAAGATCTCGTTGGACGCCTCCACCTGGCCCGGGTGCAGCACCCACTTGCCGTCGAAGCCGAGCGCGGCGGCGCGCCGCGCGACCTCGCGGTAGCCGTCGACGTTGCGGATCTGCAGGTAGGGGCCGTCGATCGCCTGGAGGTCGTTGGCGCGGGCGGCCATCAGGATCTTCATCAGGATGTAGTGGTAGGCGTCCGCCGGGTAGCCGGGCGGCTGCTCACCCACGACCAGCGACTTCATGTTGATGGAGGCCATGAAGTCGGCCGGGCCGAAGATGATGGTCTCCAGGCGCGGGGAGGCCTGCGCGATCGCGTTGACGTTGTTCAGGCCCTGCGCGTTCTCGATCTGCGCCTCGATGCCGATGCGGCCGACCTCGAACCCCATCGTCTTCTCGATCTGCGTCAGCAGCAGGTCGAGCGCCACGATCTGTTGGGCGTCCTGGACCTTCGGCAGCATGATGCAGTCGAGGTTGGGTCCGGCACCCTCGACGACCGTGACGACGTCCCGGTAGGTCCACTCGGTCGTCCAGTCGTTGACCCGGACCACACGCGTCTTGCCCGTCCAGTCGCCCTCGTTGAGGAACTTGACGATGGTGTGCCGCGCCTCGGGTTTGGCGAGCGGCGCGCACGCGTCCTCCAGGTCGAGGAAGACCTGGTCCGCCGGGAGGCCCTGGGCCTTCTCCAGGAAGCGCGGGTTCGAGCCCGGTACCGCCAGGCAGGAACGCCGGGGGCGAAGGCGGTTGACCTGCGGAGCAGGGCTGGTCATGCGGGGACCTCCAGGGGGTCGAGCTTGTTCGCTTTCCGGATCTCGTCGACGATCGCGCCGATGATGCCGGTGATGTCGAAGTCCTTCGGGGTGAAGACCGCGGCCACTCCGGCTGCCCTGAGCTGCTCGGCATCACCGTTCGGGATGATGCCACCGGCGATCACCGGGATGTCTGTGGCACCGGCCACACGGAGCCGTTCGAGGACGTCCGGCACCAGCTGGGCGTGCGAGCCGGACAGGATGGAGAGCCCGACCGCGTGCACGTCCTCCGCGAGGGCCGCGTCCACGATCTGCTCGGGCGTCAGCCGGATGCCCTGGTAGACCACCTCGAAGCCGGCGTCCCGCGCGCGCACCGCGATCTGCTCGGCGCCGTTGGAGTGCCCGTCCAGGCCCGGCTTGCCGACCAGGAAGCGCAGCTTGCCCACGCCCAGGTCCTTCGCCGTCAGGTCCACCTTCCGGCGCACCAGGGCCAGTGCGCTGCCCTCCTCCGCGGGGACGGCCACCGGCGCCGAGGAGACGCCCGTGGGCGCCCGGAACTCCCCGAACACCTCGCGCAGCGCCCCGGCCCACTCGCCGGTCGTCGCGCCGGCCCGGGCGCACTCCAGGGTGGCCTCCATGAGGTTTTCCGTGCCGCGGGCCGCCTCCTTCAGCCGCTCCAGGGCCTTGCAGGGCCGCGGGTGGTTGAAGGGCGGCTGGTAGCGGCTGTCGCGCCAGCGCTGCAGCGCCTCGACGACCCGGGCCTCGACCGCCGGGTCGACCGTCTGGATCGCGGTGTCCAGGTCGGCGGTGAGCGGGTTGGGCTCGGTGCCCTCGAAGATGTTGACGCCGACGATCTTCTCCTGGCCGGACTCGATCCGGCCCCGGCGCTCGGCGTGCGAGGCGACCAGCTGCGACTTGAGGTAGCCGGACTCGACGGCCGCCATCGCGCCGCCCATCTCCTCGATGCGGTCCATCTCGGCGAGCGCCGCCTCGACCAGACCGGTGACCTTCTCCTCGACCACCTTCGAGCCCTCGAAGATGTCGTCGTACTCCAGCAGGTCGCTCTCGTACGCCAGCACCTGCTGGATGCGCAGCGACCACTGCTGGTCCCAGGGGCGGGGCAGGCCGAGCGCCTCGTTCCAGGCGGGCAGTTGCACGGCACGCGCGCGGGCGTCCTTGGAGAGGGTCACGGCCAGCATCTCCAGCACGATCCGCTGGACGTTGTTCTCCGGCTGCGCCTCGGTCAGGCCCAGGGAATTGACCTGGACGCCGTAGCGGAAGCGGCGGTGCTTGGGGTTCTCGATGCCGTACCGCTCGCGGGTGACCTGGTCCCAGATGCGGCCGAAGGCGCGCATCTTGCACATCTCCTCGATGAAGCGGACGCCCGCGTTCACGAAGAACGAGATGCGGCCGACGACATCGCCCATGCGCTCCTGCGGCACCTGGCCGGAGTCGCGCACGGCGTCGAGCACGGCGATCGCGGTGGACATCGCGTACGCGATCTCCTGCACCGGCGTGGCGCCCGCCTCCTGCAGGTGGTAGCTGCAGATGTTGATCGGGTTCCACTTCGGCAGGTGGGAGACCGTGTACGCGATCATGTCCGTCGTCAGGCGGAGGGACGGTCCCGGCGGGAAGACGTGCGTGCCCCGGGACAGGTACTCCTTGACGATGTCGTTCTGGGTCGTGCCCTGGAGCTTGGTGATGTCGGCACCCTGCTCCTCGGCGACGACCTGGTAGAGCGCCAGCAGCCACATGGCCGTGGCGTTGATGGTCATCGAGGTGTTCATCTGCTCCAGGGGGATGTCCTGGAACAGCCGGCGCATGTCACCGACGTGCGCGATCGGCACGCCGACCCGGCCCACCTCGCCGCGGGCGAGGACGTGGTCGGAGTCGTAGCCGGTCTGCGTCGGCAGGTCGAACGCCACCGACAGACCCGTCTGGCCCTTGGCGAGGTTGCGCCGGTACAGCTCGTTGGACGCCTCGGCCGTGGAGTGACCGGCGTAGGTCCGCATGAGCCACGGCCGGTCCTTCTCCCGCCTGCCTTCGGCGGGCTGACGCTCAGTCATGCAGCGCTCCTCAGACGTTCCGGAAGCGGTTGATCGCGTCGATGTGCTGCGCGCGCTTGGCCTCGTCGCGCACGCCCAGGCCCTCCTCGGGGGCCATGCACAGCACGCCGACCTTGCCCTGGTGCAGGTTGCGGTGCACGTCGTAGGCCGCCTGGCCGGTGTCCTCCAGGGAGTACACCTTGGACAGGGTCGGGTGGATCTTGCCCTTCGCGATGAGCCGGTTGGCCTCCCAGGCCTCGCGGTAGTTGGCGAAGTGCGAGCCGATGATCCGCTTCAGCGACATCCACAGGTAGCGGTTGTCGTACTCGTGCATGTAGCCCGAGGTCGAGGCGCAGGTGGTGATGGTGCCGCCCTTGCGGGTGACGAAGACGGACGCGCCGAAGGTCTCGCGGCCGGGGTGCTCGAAGACGATGTCGATGTCCTCGCCACCGGTGAGTTCGCGGATGCGCTTGCCGAAGCGCTTCCACTCCTTGGGGTCCTGGGTGTTCTCGTCCTTCCAGAACCGGTAGCCCTCGGCGTTGCGGTCGATGATCGCCTCGGCGCCCATCGAGCGGCAGATCTCCGCCTTCTGCGGCGAGGAGACGACACAGATGGGGTTGGCGCCGCCGGCCAGCGCGAACTGCGTGGCGTAGCTGCCCAGTCCGCCGCTCGCGCCCCAGATGAGCACGTTGTCGCCCTGCTTCATGGCGGCGCCGTTGCGGGAGACCAGCTGCCGGTAGGCGGTGGAGTTGACCAGCCCGGGGGCGGCGGCCTCCTCCCAGCTGAGGTGGTCCGGCTTGGGCATCAGCTGGTTGGACTTCACCAGCGCGATCTCGGCGAGGCCGCCGAAGTTGGTCTCGAAGCCCCAGATCCGCTGCTCCGGGTCGAGCATCGTGTCGTTGTGGCCGTCGGACGACTCCAGCTCGACGGAGAGGCAGTGCGCGACGACCTCGTCACCGGGACGCCAGGCGTTGACGCCCGGTCCGGTGCGCAGCACGACGCCCGCGAGGTCGGAGCCGATGATGTGGTACGGCAGGTCGTGGCGCTTGGCCAGCTCGCTGGTGCGGCCGTAGCGCTCCAGGAAGCCGAAGGTGGACAGCGGCTCGAAGATCGACGTCCACACCGAGTTGTAGTTGACCGAGGAGGCCATGACGGCCACCAGGGCCTCGCCCGGCCCGAGCTCGGGCAGCGGCACCTCGTCCAGGTGGATCGACTTGCGGGGGTCCTTGTCGCGCGTGGCGAGCCCGGAGAACATCTCCGTCTCGTCCTTGTGCACGGTGATCGCGCGGTACGACTCGGGCAGCGGGAGGGCGGCGAAGTCCTCCGACGTGGAGTCGGGCGACTGGATCGCGGCCAGGATGTCCTTCACGGTCACGGTGTTGCCTCCGGCGGTGAGCGCCCTGAGGGAGGGGCGCCGATGGTTACGTCGGTGCTGCTGAGGGTGCGAGGGGGTGCCGTCGGTTCGGCGGTGGTGCTGTGCGGCGGCGCTGGTGGCGCGGGAGGTTGCCTGTGACGCAGGCGCCCGGGCGGACAGGCGCGGAGCCTGCTGGGACGTCGCCCGGACCCCTTCAACGTATGACACCGCGTGTCACCCCGCAAGGCACTGAGTGCCAGAACTTGCTCTCAGATGAAATCTTTGCGTAACACATGAGCGATGATCGATCGAACGGGCCCGCGGAAGGGCTGCAAAACCGCCCCTGACATGCCAAAACGGCCACCCCGTCGGGGTGGCCGTCATCACAGCCGCGAGCGCCTCAGCGCTCAGCTGCGTACGCCTCAGCGCTCCTTGAGCGCCTGCTCGATCGTCCGCATGACCTCGTCGAGCGGGGCGTCGGTGCGGGCGACCGTGACCAGCACCTCACCCTGCGCCGAGGCGGTCGCCGCGGCCGGCTGCGGCTCCGCCGAGCGCCCGGCGCCGATCCCGGTGCCGAACGTCCGGCGCACGATCGCGAAGGCGTGGTCCAGCTGCGCCTCCACGTCCCCCTGCCCGCCGGCCCTCAGCCAGCGCCGCAGGACGTGGTTGTGGGCGGTGACGACCGCGGAGGCGGCCACCTCCGCCAGCAGCGGATCGTCGTTGGCGTCGTCGGCGTGCGCGCGCTCGTCGAAGTGGCCGAGGAGATAGCGGGTGAACAGGCGCTCGTAGCGGGCCACCGACGCGATCTCCGCCTCGCGCAGGGTGGGCACCTCGCGCGTCAGCTTGTAGCGGGCGACCGAGATCTCCGGCCGGGCCGCGTACATCCGCATGACTTCCTTGATGCCGCGGCACACCGTGTCGAGCGGATGCTCGTGCGCGGGCGCGGCGTTGAGCACCGCCTCGGCGCGGATCAGGGTGTCGTCGTGGTCGGGGAAGATCGCCTCTTCCTTGGAGCGGAAGTGGCGGAAGAAGGTGCGGCGGGCGACCCCGGCCTGGGCCGCGATCTCGTCGACGGTGGTCGCCTCGTACCCCTTGGTCGCGAACAGCTCCATCGCGGCGGCCGCCAGTTCCCGGCGCATCTTGAGCCGCTGGGCGGCGGCACGGGAGCCTGCGGCACTTTCCGGCGCGTCGGTCGTAGCTGGTGTACGTGCGGACTTGGCGGGCTGGGACATGCCCTGAACGTACTGCATGTGCGCAGCTCGGTGCGCATGAGCCGGTTCGCCGCCCCCGCCGGAGGGGGCGGCGAACCGGTCCGGGCCGAGCAGGCCGCCCCACCCGGCACCGGACCGGAACCAGTCGCCGGGACGCTCAGCGCTTGGCATATTCGCGGAAGCCACGGCCGGTCTTGCGGCCGAGGCAGCCCGCGGCCACCAGGTGCTCCAGCAGCGGCGCCGGGGCGAGCCCCGGGTCGCGGAACTCGCGGTGCAGGACCTTCTCGATGGCGAGCGAGACATCGAGCCCGACGACGTCCAGCAGCTCGAAGGGGCCCATCGGGTAGCCGCCGCCCAGCTTCATCGCCGCGTCGATGTCGTCGAGCGAGGCGTAGTGCTCCTGGACCATCTTGATCGCGTTGTTGAGGTACGGGAACAGCAGCGCGTTCACGATGAAACCGGCGCGGTCCCCGCAGTCGACGGCGTGCTTCCTGATCCTGCCGCACACCTCGCGGACCGTGGCGTGGACGTCGTCGGCGGTCAGCACCGTGCGGACGACCTCGACCAGCTTCATCGCCGGGGCCGGGTTGAAGAAGTGCATGCCGATCACGTCCTGCGGACGCGAGGTGGCCCGGGCGCAGGCGACGACCGGCAGGGACGAGGTGGTGGTGGCCAGCACCGCGCCCGGCTTGCAGACCTTGTCCAGCGTGGCGAACAGCTGCCGCTTCACCTCCAGGTCCTCGGCGACCGCCTCGACGGCCAGGTCGACGCCGGCGAAGTCGTCGTAGGTGCCCGTGGCCGTGATGCGGTCCAGGGTCTCGGCGGCGGCCTCGGCGGTCATCCGGCCCTTGTCGACCGAGCGGGCCAGGGACTTGCCGATCCGGGCCTTGGCGGCCTGCGCCTTCTCCTCGCTGCGGGCCGCCAGCACGACCTCGTACCCGGCCTTGGCGAAGACCTCCGCGATACCGGAGGCCATGGTGCCGGAGCCGGCGACGCCGACCGAGGTGACGCTCCGGCCGGGGACCGCCGCGCCGCCCTCCGCCGGGGTCAGCGCGTCCGGCACCACCGTGCCGCTGCCCGGCGCCTCGTACGTGTAGAAGCCGCGCCCTGCCTTGCGGCCCGTCAGGCCCGCCTCGCTGAGCTGCTTGAGGATGGGGGCGGGGGCGTGCAGCCGGTCGCGGGACTCGGCGTACATGGCGTCGAGGACCGTGCGGGCGGTGTCGACGCCGATCAGGTCGAGCAGCGCCAGCGGGCCCATGGGCAGTCCGCAGCCCAGCCGCATCGCGGCGTCGATGTCCTCGCGGGAGGCGTACTTCGCCTCGTACATCGCGGCGGCCTGGTTGAGGTAGCCGAACAGCAGCCCGTCGGCGACGAAGCCGGGCCGGTCGCCGACCGCGACCGGCTCCTTGCCCAGGTCGAGGGCGAGGTCGGTGACCGCCGTGACGGCCGCCGGCGCGGTCAGCACCGAGGAGACCACCTCGACCAGCTTCATGGCCGGGGCCGGGTTGAAGAAGTGCAGGCCCAGCACCCGCTCGGGACGCGCCGAGTCGGCGGCCAGCCGCGTCACGGACAGGGCGTTGGTGCCGGTCGCCAGGATGGCATCGGGCCGCACGATCGCGTCGAGCTCCCGGAAGATCTGCTGCTTGACCTCGTACGACTCCGGCGCGACCTCGATGACCAGGTCGGCGTCCGCGGCGGCCCGCAGGTCGGCGGAGGTGCGGACGCGGCCCAGGATCTCGGCGCGGTCCTGCTCGGTGAGCCGCCCGCGCTCGACGCCGCGGGCCGTGGAGGCCTCCAGGGCGGCGACGCACTTCGCGGCCTGGGCCTCGCTGATGTCGATGCCGACGACCTCGCGGCCGGCCTTGGCGAGGACCTCGGCGATGCCGGTGCCCATCGTGCCGAGGCCGACGACGGCGACGGTCCGCAGCGGGGACAGGGACGGGTCGGACAGGGGAGTGGCCATCGCGGGACTCCAGGATGAGGGTGACGACGGGGAACGCGGCCCGGGCGCCGGGGACGGCCCGGCGAGGGCCGGGATCCCGGGCGCACCGGGTGCGCGGGAGATGCGGGTGTGGGCCGGGCTGCGATGCGCACACGCCCGGTGCCGTCGTCGCGGGCGCGCACACGCCCGGGGCGAACGGCCGTTCCGACCGGCCCTGTCCCGGGGCCGAGCCGTACTGCGGTACCTGAGGCACCGAACCGACTTCCCCCACGTGAAGCGTGGGAGGTACCCCCCGCGGTGGCCGCGTCACCAGACCGCCGCGAGGAAGGCGAGTGGGTAACTCGCTCGTCTGAGCTTAACTGGCGGGTAACGAGCGCGCCAGCCCTCGTCTTTGTGATGTACGTCCCGAGCGGCGGACCGGGGTCCTAACCTCGGTGTCATGGACGAAGAGTTGCGATCACTCACGGAGCGCTTACGGCAGGAGTCGGGGGCGTCGGCCGCGTTCGAGCGGCTCGTGGCGACCGGCGATCTCGATGCCCTGGCGGGGGTGCTGACCGCACCCGGGCAGCCGCTGTGGGCCCGGGAACTGGCCGCGTTCCGGCTCGGTCTGGCGGGGGACCGGCGGGCCTTCGAGGCCCTGGTGCTGCTGCTCAACCACCGTGATCCGCCGCGCTGCGCCTCCGCCGCGTACGCACTCGCCCGCCTCGGGGACCCGCGCACCGCCCGCGCGGCCGCCGCGCTGGCCACCAACGAGCTGCGGGTCGCCTACGCGCTGCACCCGGTCCGTCTCCTGGTCGAGCTGCGCGCCCCGGAGGCCGTGCCCGCGCTGATCACCACGCTCCGGCGCCGACTGCGCCCGCACGATCCGTACCGCCGCGTGGCGCTCGCCTGCGTGGACGGACTGGGCGCGTTGGGGGACGGCCGGGCCGCACCCGTGCTGAACGAGGCGCTGGCGCACCCGGCGCTGGCCGAGGCGGCGGTACGCGCGCTGGGACGGATCCCGAGGCAGAGGTGAGTCAGAGCGCCAGGGCGTAGCGCACCTCCGGCACCGCCACGCCCTCGACCTCGAAGGGCTCCTCGGCGCCGTCCGGCCGCAGACCCGCCCGCTCGTAGAAGCGGCGGGCCCGGACGTTCTCCTTCAGGACCCACAGCAGGAGACGGCCGCGGCCCGCGGCGGCGCAGCGCATGAGGGACTCGGCGAGCAGGGCCCGCCCCGCGCCCCGGCCGAGCCGGTCCGGGTGGACGTAGAGCGCGTACAACTCGGCGTCGCCGGTGAGGACTTCGCCCTCCCGGTACGGACCGTGGCAGGCCCAGCCGACGACCTCGCCGCCCGCGTCCTCGGCGACCAGGTTCACCACCGCTGCGTCGGCCCGCGCCAGTTGCTCCCGGCGCCGCTCGGCGTCCCGCGCGACGCTGAGCCCGTCGAGGTAGGACCGCGGGATCATCCCGCGGTACGCGTGCTGCCAGCCGCGGACCCGGATCTCCGCGACGCGGTCGCAGTCGGCGAGGGTCATCTCCCGGACGCGGGGGTCCGTCACCGCGGTACCACCGCGAAGGCCTCGATCTCCATCAGGCAGTCGGGGCGGACCAGCCCCGCCACCTGCACCGCCGACGCGGCCGGCAGCCGGTCGTCGGGGATGTGCCCGGCGCGCGCGGCGCGGATCGCGGGCATGTGGGCCATGTCCGTGACGAAGTAGGTGAGTTTGACGACGTCGTCGAAGGTCGCCCCGGCCGCGGCCAGGCACCGCCGGAGGTTCTCGAAGACCTGGCGGGCCTGGGCCGCCGGATCGTCCACGCCGACCGGCCGGCCCTCCTCGTCCAGCGGGAGTTGACCGGCGACCGCCACGAGACGGCCCGTGCCCGTCACCACATGGCTGTACTGCGCCGCGGGGGCTCCGTCGGGGGCGGGGATCCTCGTCAGCTCACTCATGGGTCCATAGTGGATCACAGGTCCGACAGCGCCCGCCCCCGGCGGACGGGCCGTGCAGGGCTCAGCCGCGGAAGCCGAGCAGGCCGTGCAGCGTCGAGCCCTTCGAGGAGCCCGGCCCCGCCTTCTTCGCTCCCTCGGCCGCCGCCGGCTCGGGATCCGGCAGCGCCTGGCACACCGCGTCCACGGTGCCGTACCCGCGCGGCACGGTGCCGTCGGCCAGGTAGGCCGCCAAGTGCCCGTCCAGGCAGGCGTTCCCGCTCAGCGTGATGCCGTGGTTGCCGCCGCCCTCCTCGACGACCAGGCTGGAGCGGGCCAGCAGACGGTGGGCCGTGACGGCGCCCTCGTACGGGGTGGCGGCGTCGCCGGTCGCCTGGAACAGCAGCACCGGCGGCAGCGTGCCGTTGGCGACGTTCACCGGCCGCAGCGGCGGGGCCGGCCAGAACGCGCACGGCGCGTTGTACCAGGCGTTGTTCCAGGTCATGAAGGGCGCCTTCGCGTACACCGCCCAGCTGTCCTCGCGCCACCGCCGCCAGGCGCCCGGCCACGCGGCGTCCCGGCACTGCACGGAGGTGTACACGCTGTAGCCGTTGTCCCCCGAGGCGTCGACCGCGCCGAGGTCCTCGTACGCCTCGATGAGCGGCCCGGGGTCGTTGTCGTTGACGTACGCCGCGAACGCCTCGGCGAGGCGCGGCCAGTAGCCGTTGTAGTAGCCGCCCGGGACGAAGGTGTCCTCCAGCTCCGAGGCGCCCACCGTGCCGCCTGCCGGCTTCTTGGCCAGCGCGGAGCGCAGGGCGTACCACGTGGCCTCGACCTGCTCCGGATCGGTGCCCAGGCGGTACGTCGAGTCGTACCGGGCGACCCAGGCCAGGAAGGCGCGGTGGCGGTCGTTGAAGGCCAGGTCCTGGTTGAGGTTGGCCTCGTACCAGACGCCGGTCGGGTCGACCACCGAGTCCAGCACCAGCCGCCGCACCCGCTCGGGGAAGAGCCTGGCGTAGACCGCGCCGAGGTAGGTGCCGTACGAGTAGCCGAAGTAGTTGATCCTCTCGGCGCCCAGGGCCCGGCGGACGGCGTCCATGTCGCGCACGGTGCTGGTGGTGTCGATGTACGGCAGCAGGTCCCCGTACTTCCTGCCGCAGGCGGCGGCGAAGGACCTGGCGCGGGCGAGGCCGGCCCTCTCGATCGCGGGCGTGGTGGGCAGGGAGTTCGGGCGGACCGGGTCGAAGTGGCCCGGCCGGCAGTCCAGCGCGGGCTTGCTCGCGCCCACGCCGCGCGGGTCGAAGCCGATCACGTCGTACTGGGCCGCGACCTGCTTCGGCAGCGCGGAGGCGACGAATCCGGCCAGCGTCAGGCCACTGCCGCCGGGACCGCCTGGGTTGACCAGCAGCGGCCCCTGGTAGGTCCTTGCGGTGTGCGGCACGCGGGACAGGGCGAGGGTGATCTGCCGTCCCCGCGGCCTGCGATGGTCGAGCGGCACCTTCAGGGACGCGCACTGCAGCGTCGGGTAGGCGTCGGTGGCGCACTTCTTCCAGGTGAGCTTCGCGGTGTGCACGGAGGGCGCGGTGCTCGGTGCGCTCGCCTCGGCGGGAACGGCCGCGAAGGTCCCGGCCATGACGGCGGCGGCGCCGCACAGCGCGGCTGCGCGTTTTCTCATGGAGTCCTCCCAGGACGGCGGGATCGAGGCCCGCGAGGGTCGCCGTCCTCGCCGCATCGTCCCGGAAAGCGGTCCCGGAAGAACTCATTCCGTCATCCGCATGACCCGATCGGATCTTCGGATGCGCTCGAATGCTCCTAAAGGAGCGACAGTTGGGTGGGCCCGGTCACGGGCGGTTCCGCCACCGGCTCGGGCGGCCGGATCCGCCGGGGCGCTCCCGCGCGCGAGGGCCCGATGCCGTACTCCTCGGCCAGCTCGTGCACCTGACGGGTGATCCGGCGCTGGTACCACTTCGGCGCGTAGGAACCGTCCGCGTACAGCCGCTCGTAGCGCGGCACCAGGTGCGGGTGGTGCCGCCCCAGCCAGGTCATGAACCACTCGCGGGCGCCGGGCCGCAGGTGCAGCACCAGCGGGGTCACGGACGTCGCGCCCGAGTCGGCTATCGCCCGCACGGTCGCCCGGAGCTGGTCCGGGCGGTCGCTCAGGAACGGGATGACCGGCGCCATCAGCACACCGCAGCCGATGCCGTGCTCGCCGAAGGCCCGCACCACCTCCAGGCGCCGCTCCGGCGCGGGCGTGCCCGGCTCGACGGTGCGCCACAGCTCCTGGCCGGTGAAGCCGACCGAGACGGAGATGCCGACGTCGGTCACCTGGGCCGCCTGCCGGATCAGGTCCAGGTCGCGCAGGATCAGCGTGCCCTTGGTCAGGATCGAGAACGGGTTCGCGCGGTCGCGCAGGGCCGCGATGATGCCCGGCATCAGCCGGTAGCGGCCCTCGGCGCGCTGGTAGCAGTCGACGTTCGTGCCCATGGCGATGTGCTCGCCCCGCCAGCGGGGCGACGCCAGCTGCCGGCGCAGCAGCTCCGGCGCGTTGGTCTTGACCACGATCTGGCTGTCGAAGCCGAGCCCGGTGTCGAGGTCGAGATAGCTGTGCGTCTTGCGGGCGAAGCAGTACACGCACGCGTGCGAGCAGCCCCGGTAGGGGTTCACCGTCCACTGGAACGACATCCGGGAGACCGCGGGCACCCGGTTGATGATCGACCGGGCCCGGATCTCGTGGAACGTGATGCCGGCGAACTCCGGCGTGTCGAAGGTACGGGTCGTCACCGCGTCCGCGCCGAACAGCGCGGCGTCGGCCCGGCCGTGTTCGGCGGAGTCCGCTGTGAGGTTCTCCCAGCGCATGGTGCCTCCTCGGTAGCACTGACCACAGAATAGAACACATGTTCCCTTGATCGTGCGAGGGTGTTTTCCGAACGTGTTCGACCGGGTGGGACACCCCCGATTTGAGGGTCCGGGCGGCAGGGTGGTTGGCTTGCCCCGACCCCCGAGCAACCAGGTCCTGGAGGAGAGCGATGGCGCAGGTCGAGGCCACTACGGAGCGGATCGTCGCGGCGGACGCGGAGACGGTGTTCGACGCCCTCGCCGACTACAGCGGCACGCGCGCGAAGCTGATGCCCGAGCAGTTCAGCGAGTACGAGGTCCGCGAGGGCGGCGACGGTGAGGGCACCCTCGTCCACTGGAAGCTGCAGGCCACCAGCAAGCGCGTGCGCGACTGCCTGCTGGAGGTCACCGAGCCCACCGACGGGGAGCTGGTCGAGAAGGACCGCAACTCCTCCATGGTCACCACCTGGCGCGTCACCCCCGCCGGCGAGGGCAAGGCCCGGGTCGTGGTGACCACCACCTGGACCGGCGCCGGCGGCATCGGCGGCTTCTTCGAGAAGACCTTCGCGCCCAAGGGCCTCGCCCGGATCTACGACGCGCTGCTCGCCCGGCTCGCGGCCGAGGTCGAGAAGTAGCCGTCCCCGGGCCCGAGTCGAGCCGGTCCCGGGCCCAAACCCCCAGTGGGACAGGGGTGTTGTGTCCCTCACCGGTTCGGGTGATCTCCGTACCGCTCCGCTCTGTGCCGTAACTCGTCGCGCTTGCTCATAGTTGTCGCTTTTACGCGGGAATGGTGTGGCAGCGCGACGAGGGGAGCGGTGAGTGGGCGGGATCACTCTGGCGCAGGACGAACCGGCGGTCGCACCTCCCGGCACCCTCGCCCCACCACCGCCCCCGGCCTCCCCGCTGAGCCCTCGCCGGGTGCGGCTGGTCTTCTTCGCGCTCATGCCGGCCCTGCTCCTGGCCGCCCTGGAGCAGATGATCGTCGCCACGGCCCTGCCGAAGATCGTCGGCGAACTGCACGGCCTGGACCGGATGTCCTGGGCGATCACCGCCTATCTGCTCACGGCGACGATCGGCCTGCCGATCTACGGCAAGCTCGGGGACCTGCTCGGCCGCAAGGGCGTCTTCCAGTTCGCCATCGTCGTCTTCGTCGCCGGCTCCGCGCTCGCGGGCCGGGCGCGGACCATGGACCAGCTGATCGCCTTCCGCGCCCTGCAGGGCGCGGGCGCGGGCGGCCTGATGATCGGCGTCCAGGCGATCATCGCCGACATCGCGCCGCCCCGGCAGCGCGCCCGCTACATGGGCCTGATCGGCGCCGCCTTCGGCCTCGCCTCGGTGGCCGGACCCCTGCTCGGCGGCTACTTCACGGACCACCTCACCTGGCGCTGGTGCTTCTACGTCAACGTGCCCTTCGGCCTGCTCACGCTCGCCGTCGTCGCCGTCGCGCTCAAGCTGCCCAAGCCCGCCGTCCGGGCCCGGCTGGACCTCCTCGGCGCGCTGCTGCTCACCACCGCCTCCACCTGCCTGGTCCTGCTGACCAGCTGGGGCGGCACCGAGTACGCCTGGGGCTCGCGGGTGATCCTCGGCCTCGGGGCCGGCGCCGCCGTGTCCACCGTCCTCTTCCTCGTCGCCGAGCACTTCGCCGCCGAACCCCTCATCCCGCTGCGGCTGTTCCGGGACTCCGTCTTCACCGTCACCGGCCTGATCGGCCTGGTGGTGGGGGCCGGACTGTTCGGCGCCGCCGGCTACCTGCCGACGTACCTGCAGATGGTCGACGGGGCCTCCGCGACCGAGTCGGGCCTGCTCATGCTGCCGATGACGGGCGGCATCGTCGGCGCCTCGATCATCGCCGGGCAGCTCATCAGCCACACCGGCCGCTACAAGGCCTACCCGATCCTCGGCGGCGCCCTGTCCGTCACCGGCATGTGGCTGCTGTCCCGCCTGGAGGCCGGCACGCCGCGGCTGCACTACAGCGTCTGGACGGCCGTCCTCGGCGCCGGCATCGGCCTGGTGATGCCGGTGCTGATCCTCGCCGTGCAGAACTCGGTGCGCCCCGCCGACCTCGGCACCGCCACCAGCGCCAACAACTACTTCCGGCAGATCGGCGGCAGCGTCGGAGCCGCCGTCTTCGGCACCCTCCTCGCCGAGCGGCTCGCCCACGCCCTGGCCGACCGCCTGCCCGCGCGCGCCGGCGGCGGCCTGCCCGACCCCGAGTCCCTCACCCCGCAGCTGGTGCACGCCCTGCCCCCGGCCCTGCGCGACGGCTACATCCGGGCCTACGCCGACGCGATGCCGCGCATCTTCCTCTACCTGGTGCCGGTGCTGGTCCTCGGACTGGTCGCCGCCCTCTTCCTCAAGGAGAAACCCCTGGTGTCCCACAACGCCTCCGTCACCGACCCGGACCCGGGGACCACCCCGATCCCCCAGGCGCGCGGCGCGTTCGCCGCCGGGGTCCCCGTCTGCGGCTCGGTGCAGCACCACGACGGCACCGTCGTGCCCCGCGCGGCGCTCACGCTCATCGACGTCACCGGCCGGCAGACCGGGCGCGGCGCGAGCGGCGAGGACGGCCGCTACGCGCTGGCCACGCCGGGCCCGGGCTCGTACGTGCTGATCGCCGCGGCCGGCGGCCACCAGCCGCAGGCGGTCTCCGTGACCGTCGGCGAACGCCCCGTCGAACTCGACATCGTCCTCGGCGGCGCCGGAAACCTGATCGGCACCGTCGTCACCGCCGACGGCACGCCCGTGCGGGACGCCACCGTCACGCTCACCAACGTCCACGGCGAGGTCGTCGCCACCACCCGCAGCGGCCGGGAGGGCGGCTACGTCATCACCGAGCTGGTCGCCGGCGAGTACACCCTCGCCGCCAGCGCCCCCGCCTTCCGCCCGGCCGCGCTCCCCGTCACCGTGCAGGCCGCCCGCGAGACCCGCCGGGACATCGAACTGGCCGGCGGAGCCGTCCTGCGCGGTACCGTCCGGGCCGGGGGCGGCCGGCCCGTGGAGGACGCCCGCGTGACCCTGCTGGACGTGGCGGGCAACGTCGTCGACACCCTCACCACCGGCCCCGACGGCACGTTCCGCTT
This sequence comes from Streptomyces sp. NPDC085931, assembly GCF_044540565.1. Classification (NCBI taxonomy): domain Bacteria; kingdom Bacillati; phylum Actinomycetota; class Actinomycetes; order Kitasatosporales; family Streptomycetaceae; genus Streptomyces; species Streptomyces sp. NPDC085931. The sequence goes on along the minus strand of NZ_JBITSK010000001.1, from coordinate 243,477 downwards.
CGTCGACCTCTCCTCCGGCGAGTACACCGTCATCGCCGCCGGTTACCCGCCCGTCGCCACCGTCCTGCAGGTCGCCGGGGGCGGGCGGACCGAACGGGATCTGCAGCTGGGGCACGAGGACTGACCCCCACCGGCGCGCGGGGTCGCACGCCGGTGCGCACCCCGCGCGAGCAATTCCCGCATTGCCGCACATCGCCCGTGGCCCCCGCCGTACGGTGGTGACGCCGGCACAGATCTTGCGGATCCGTGGGGAGAGAGGGCCTGGGCCATGGACCGTGGCAGCGAGCGGGAGACGCCTTGCGGCCCACAAGCCGGGCAGGGGGCGGAGCCCGCCCCGCCCGGACGCGTCCCCCTGGCCGTGGTCGTCGTCGACCGCGACGGCCTCGTGTCGCACTGGAGCCGGGGCGCACGCCGGCTGTTCGGCGTCCCCAAGGAAGAGGCCATCGGCCGCACGGCCCTGGATCTGCTCCCCGTCTCCGGCGCCCTGACCGAAGGGCGCGATGGGGCCCCGCACGCCGACGACGGCCTCGGACCCGACCTCGAATCCTCCCTGGACGGCGGGCTGTCCTACCCCGCGGCGGGCCGCGCCCGGCTCGCCGCGCCCGGCCGGGAGCGGGCCGACGTCCTGTGGTGGGCCTACCCGCTGGTCGGCCCCGGACCCGAGCGGCTCCTCGTGCTCGCCGCCGACGCGGAGGGCCTGCGCCCCGGCGACGGGACCTTCGAGCGGATCGCGCCCGGCTTCGCGCTGCACACCGACTTCCCCGGCGCGCAGGACCTCGCCCGCCGGCTGCCCGAGATCCTGCCCAGCATGAGCGTCGGCGAGAGCGCCCGCGTCGTCGGGCAGATCCTCGAACTGGGCTACCCCGTCCTGGAGTTCAGCCAGAACGACCGGGTGCCCGTCACCCCCGACTGGGGTGTGGCCCGGCGCACCGAACGCAAGGCGCGCCGCGAGCGGGCCGCCCGCGCCCGGGCCGCGGGCGAGCCCGTGCCGGAGGACCTGCGCGACGAGGCCGAGGACCTGGAGTACGCCGCCGTCCGCGAGCGCCTGGAGTTCCTCAACGAGGTCAGCGGCCGCATCGGCACCTCCCTGGACCTGTCGCGCACCGTCGTCGAGGTCAGCAGGGCCGTCGTGCCGCGGTTCACGGACGTCGCGGGCACCTATCTGCGGGAACAGGTCGTCGCGGGCGAGGGGTTCCCCGACGGTGTGCCCGACACGACGACCCTGTGGCACCGGGTCGCCGTGGAGCACACCGACGAACCCGGCCGCTGGGACGACGTCGTGCCGGTCGGCGAGGCGATGCCCTTCCCGGCCCACACGCCGTTCTTCCGGTGCATGACCACCGGCGAGCCCGTGCTCGTGCCGCGCATCGGCGAGGAGATGGGCCACGCCATCGCCGCGCAGTTCGAGAAGCGCGACATCCGGCCGCTCATCACGGGCCGCTCGATGCTGGTGGTGCCGCTGAAGGCACGCCACGTCGTCCTCGGCTTCATGATCCTGCTGCGCCACCCCGAGCGGCCCGTCTTCAACGACATGGACCGGGTCACCGGCGCCGAACTCGCCGCCCGCGCGGGCCTGGTGCTGGACAACGCGCGCATGTACACGTTCCAGGAGAACGTCGCCGAGACGCTCCAGGACAGCATGCTGCCGCACATCCCGCCCCGCATGGCGGGCTGCGACATCGCCACCCGCTACCTGCCGGGCACCCTGCTCGGACGGGTCGGCGGCGACTGGTTCGACGCGGTGAAGCTGCACGGCGGGCGCACCGCGCTCGTCGTCGGCGACGTCATGGGCCACGGCCTGAACTCGGCCGCCATGATGGGCCAGTTGCGCACGGCCGTGCAGACCATGGCCGGACTCGACCTGCCGCCCGCCCAGCTGCTGCGCAACCTCGACGACCTCGCCCAGCGCCTCGGCGACAGCTACCTCGCGACCTGCCTGTACGCGGTCTACGACCCGATCGCGGGCGAACTGCACCTCGCCAACGCCGGGCACATACCGCCCGTCCTGGTCCGGGCCGAGGACGGCCGCAGCGAGCTGCTCGACCTGCCCACGGGGGCGCCCATCGGCGTCGGCGGCGTGCCCTTCGAGGCGGTCCGGGTGCGCGTCGAGCCCGGCGACCGGCTGGTGATGTGCACCGACGGACTGGTCGAGGTGCGCGGCGAGGACATCGGCGTCGGCCTGGCCACCCTGTGCGCGTCCGCCGCCCACCCGGCCGCCTCCATGGACGACGCCTGCGACACGATCATCCGCTCCCTCAACACGCGCGGCGGACGCAAGGACGACGTGGCCCTGCTGATGGCCCGGCTCAACGGCATCGCGCCCGACGACGTGGCCGAATGGCGCCTGGCCCTGGACCCGGCCGAGGCCGGCCGGGCCCGCGCGGTGGTCCGCGAGCAACTGCACGACTGGGGACTGACCGAACTGGCCGCGCCGGCCGAACTCCTGGCGAGCGAACTCGTCACCAACGCCGTACGGCACTCCCGCGCCCGCCCGGTCGCCCTGCGCCTGGTGCGCGGTGACACCCTGCTGTGCGAGGTGGACGACGACGACCACGAGCTGCCGACGCTGCTCAGCGCCGGCCCGCTGGACGACCGGGGGCGCGGTCTGCGGGTCGTCAGCACGCTGGCCCGGCAGTGGGGGACCAGCCGCACCGGGGCCGGCAAGACGGTCTGGTTCGAGCTGACCCTGCCGCGCCGCCGCGCACCCTCCGCGCCGAACGCGAGGTGAAGGAACGCGCCGCGTCCTTGTGGCCGTGACCGGGGCGCGGTACACCGTACTGGCCCGTCGCTGAGGGCGGGATCGGTTCGCACCCCGGGGAGTGGGCATGAGCGTGACGAGTCGGTACCGGGAGTCCTGGGAGGGGTTCTGGCGTGAGGCGCCCGACGCGCCGGGGGCGGTGCTCTGGGACGCGGAGCCGGCCCTGACCGTCGGGCCGCACCTGGCCCTGTTCGAGCCTCACCTGACCGATCCCGCCCTGCCGTTGGTCGATCTCGGCTGCGGCAACGGCACCCAGACCCGGTACCTGGCCGACCGGTTCCCGCGGGTCGTGGGCGCCGACCTGTCCGCCGCCGCCCTGGAGCACGCCCGCCGGGCCGACCCCGCGGGCCGGGCGGTGTACCGGCAGCTCGACGCCGCCGAGAAGGACGCGGTTGGGGCCCTGCACGCGGAGTTCGGCGACGCCAACGTCTATGTGCGGGGCGTTCTGCACCAGTGCCGGCCCGACGACCGGCAGCCGCTCGCCGACGGGATCGCCACCCTGGTCGGCGAACGGGGCCGGGCCTTCCTCGTGGAACTCTCCGGCGCCGCCAAGGCGGTGCTCAGGGGCCTGGCGGACGGCCCGGACGGGCCGCCGCCCAAGCTGGCGCCGGTCTTCCGGCACGGCCTCGCACCGGGTGAGGTCGCCGACGAGGCCGTGCCCGCGTATCTGCGCTCGGCGGGGCTCACCGTCCTCGCGCACGGCGAACTGCCGCTGATCACCACGGATTACCGCCCCGACGGCACACGGATCGAGCTGCCGTCCCAGTGGCTGGTGGTGGGGCGCACCGGCTGAGAGCGGGGCCCCGGGACGCGCACCCTGGTGACCTTGCATTTTGTCGGTGTACCGTCACCGAGTGTTCCGTGTGTCCCTCACCCGCCCCGCCCCCGGAGGACAGCCATGCCGTCGCCCTGGTCACGGATGCTGCTCGCCTCGGCGGCCTCGGTGGTGCTGCTCGGCACCACGACCCAGGCCGCTGCCGCCGCGCCGGACGCGAAGGGCGTGTCGGCGACCGTGCACACCGCCGGACGGGTCCAGGACGCGGGAGACGTGCTCCGCTACAGCTGGCCCGGCGTGTACTTCGAGGGCCGCGTCCGGGGCACCGCGGTGGGCGTCGTGCTCGACGACCCGGCCGCCGACTACGACGTCCAGGTGGACGGGGCCACCGTCGCCACCCTCGTCGCGCCGGGCAGCACCACCCACTGGATCAGGGGCCTGCGCGACGGCGCGCACACCGTGCGGCTCGTCAAGCGGAACGACACGCCCTGGAGCACCAGTTCCTTCGGCGGCTTCGTCGCCGCCCCGGGCGGCGCCGTGCTCGCCCGGCCGGCCGCGCGCAGCCGCCAGATCGAATTCATCGGCGACTCCCTCACCGCCGGCTACGGCAATCTCTCCTCCTCCCGTGACTGCACCGACGAGCAGGTGAAGCGCACCACCAACGCCGACGTGAGCTACGGCGCCCTCACCGCCCGGAGGCTGCACGCCGACTACCAGGTCAACGCGTACTCCGGCCAGGGCATGGTCCGCAACTACAACGGAGGCTCCCCGGAGGTGAACTACCGCACCTTCTACGACCGCGCGCTGCTGAACGTGCCGGGCGACGTCTGGCAGAACCCGGGCACCTGGCGGCCGCAGCTGGTGGTGGTCCACCTCGGCACGAACGACTTCTCGACCCCGATCACCCCCGGCGAGCCCTGGACGGACGAGAGCCTGGCGGCGGCGTACCGCGGTGCCTACGCCGGTTTCCTGGAGAAGCTGCGCACCCGCCACGGCCCGGGCACCACCCTGCTCGCCGTGGGCGCCGGTTCGTTCGCCGGACACGTCGAGCAGGTCGTGCGGGAGCGCGTCGCCGCCGGGGACCGCCGGGTCCGCTTCTGGCGGCTGGACGACACCGGCCTGGACCTCGCCGGCTGCCACTGGCACTACTCGGCGCGCGACCACCGGCTCCTCGCGGACCGGCTCACCGCCCACCTGGCCGACCTGCCGATCCGCTGGTGACCACGTCGTAGCCGGTCGGGCCCGCACCGCGTAACGTGACGAACCATGAAGATCTCCACCCTGGACGGCTCGTCATGAGAATCCTCATCAGCGCCGACATGGAGGGCGCCACCGGCGTCACCTGGCCGGACGACGTGCTGCCCGGCGCGTCCCAGTGGGAGCGCTGCCGGTCGCTGTTCACCTCCGACGTCAACGCCGCCGTGCTCGGCTTCCTCGACGGCGGCGCCGACGAGGTGCTCATCAACGAGGCCCACTCGACGATGCGCAACCTGCTGCTGGAGCAGCTCGACGAACGGGCCCAGATGCTCACCGGGCGGCACAAGGCGCTGTCCATGGTGGAGGGCGTGCAGTACGGCGACGTCGACGGCGTCGCGTTCGTCGGCTACCACGCCGGCGCCGGGATGGAGGGCGTCCTGGCCCACACCTACCTGGCCAACTCCATCACGGGCGTGTGGCTGAACGACGTGCGGGCGAGCGAAGGGCTGCTCAACGCCCGTGTCGCCGCCGAGTTCGGGGTGCCGGTCGTGCTGGTCACCGGGGACGACGTGGCCTGCGAGGACGCGCTCGGGTACGCGCCGCAGGCGCTGAAGGTCGCGGTGAAGGACCACGTCTCCCGCTATGCCGCCGTGTGCCGCACGCCCGCGCGCACCGCCGCCGACATCCGGGCCGCGGCCAAGGAGGCCGCGGCCCTGGCGGTACGTCAGGAACCGGCGCGGGACGGGCCGTTCACCGTCGCCGTCGAGTTCGACGCGGAGCACCTGGCGATGGCCGCCACCGTCGTGCCGGGTGTAAACCGGATCGCGGAGCGGACGGTGGCCTACACGAGCGGGACCATGTACGAGGGCATCCGCACCTTCAAGGCGGTCACCACGATCGTCGCGGCCGCGGTGGAGGAGCAGTATGGCTGAGCAGGTGGACGAGCAGGCCCTGGCCGAGGTCGTGACGTACACGTCCGACCTCATCCGCATCGACACCACCAACCGGGGCGGCGGCGACTGCCGGGAGCGGCCCGCCGCCGAGTACGCCGCCGCCCGGCTGGCCGAGGCCGGCATCGAACCGGCCCTCCTGGAGCGCACCGAGGGACGCACCAACGTCGTCGCCCGCGTCGAGGGCACCGACCCCTCGGCCGGCGCGCTGCTCCTGCACGGCCACCTCGACGTCGTGCCCGCGGCGGCCGCCGACTGGAGCGTGCACCCCTTCTCCGGGGAGATCCGCGACGGGGTCGTCTGGGGGCGCGGCGCCGTCGACATGAAGAACATGGACGCGATGATCCTGGCCGTGGTGCGCGGCTGGGCCCGCCGGGGCGTCCGGCCCCGCCGGGACGTCGTCATCGCGTTCACCGCCGACGAGGAGGCCAGCGCCGCGGACGGCGCCGGGTTCCTCGCCGACCGGCACGCCGCGCTCTTCGAGGGCTGCACCGAGGCCGTCGGCGAATCCGGCGCGTTCACCTTCCACGACGGCGGCGGACGGCAGATCTATCCCATCGCCGCCGGGGAACGCGGCACCGCCTGGCTCAAGCTCACCGCGCGCGGACGCGCGGGCCACGGCTCCAAGGTCAACCGGGACAACGCCGTCACCCGTCTCGCCGGCGCCGTCGCCCGGATCGGCGCGCACGAGTGGCCGCTGCGCCTGACCCCCACCGTGCGCGCCGCGCTCACCGAACTCGCCGCGCTGTACGGCATCGAGACCGACCTCACCGACGTGGACACCCTGCTGGACAAGCTGGGCCCCGCGGCCGGGCTCGTCGAGCCGACCCTGCGCAACAGCGCCAACCCGACCATGCTGGACGCCGGTTACAAGGTCAACGTGATCCCCGGCGAGGCCGTGGCCCACATCGACGGCCGGTTCCTGCCCGGCGGCGAGGAGGAGTTCCGCGCCACGCTGGACCGGCTCACCGGCCCGGACGTGGAGTGGGAGTTCCACCACCGCGAGGTGGCCCTGCAGGCGCCGGTGGACTCGCCGACCTTCGCCCGGATGCGGGCCGCTGTCGAGGAGTTCGCGCCGGAGGGCCACGTCGTGCCGTTCTGCATGTCCGGCGGCACGGACGCCAAGCAGTTCTCCCGCCTCGGCATCACCGGCTACGGCTTCACCCCGCTGAGGCTGCCGGACGGCTACGACTACGCTGCGATGTTCCACGGCGTCGACGAGCGGGTACCGGTCGAGGCGCTGCACTTCGGCGTCCGCGTCCTCGACCGGTTCCTGCGGACCGCCTGACCGAGTGGGGGAGACGGTGCGGACGCTGGCGTACGGGGCCTGGCCCTCGCCCATCGACGCGGCCCTGGCCGCCGCGCACGACGGGCACCCGGAGTACCTGGGCTTCGTGGGTGACGAGGTGTGGTGGACCGAGCCGCGCCCCGCCGAGGCAGGCCGGCGCACCCTAGTACGGCGGCACACCGACGGCCGGGAGGAGCCGCTGCTGCCCCCGCCGTGGAACGTGCGCAGCCGGGTCATCGAGTACGGCGGGCACCCCTGGGCGGCCCTGCCGGGCGACGACGACGGCCCGCTGGTGGTGTTCGTGAACTTCGCCGACCAGCGGCTCTACCGCTGCCGGCCGGGCGGCGAACCGAGCCCGCTCACGCCCGTCTCCCCGGTGGGCGCCGGCCTGCGCTGGGCGGAGCCGCTGCTCCGGCCGGAACACGGCGAGGTGTGGTGCGTGCTGGAGGAGTTCACCGGAGAGGGGCCCACCGACGTGCGCCGCGTGCTGGCCGCCGTACCGCTGGACGGCTCCGCCGCCCAGGACCGGGGCGCCGTGCGGGAACTCACCGACGGCCGGCACCGGTTCGTGACCGGGCCGAAGCTCTCGCCCGACGGGCGGCGGGCGGCCTGGCTCGCCTGGGACCACCCGCGCATGCCCTGGGACGGTACCGAGCTGGTCCTCGCCGACGTCGGCGACGACGGCACCCTGCGCGGCGCCCGTACCGTGGCCGGCGGGCCCGGGGAGGCGATCGCCCAGGCCGACTGGACGCACGACAACCGCCTGCTGCACGCGAGCGACCGCACCGGCTGGTGGAACCTGTACCGCGACGGGCAGCCGGTGTGCCCGCGCGAGGAGGAGTTCGCCGACGCCTTGTGGAAGCTGGGCTCCCGGTGGTTCACGCCCCTGGCGAGCGGACTCGTCGCCGTCGTCCACGGCCGGGGCGCCACCGCCCTGGGCGTCCTCGACCCCGAGACGGGCGAGGTCGTCGACGCGGCCGGGCCCTGGACCGAGTTCGCGCCCACCCTCGCGGCCCACGGCGAACGGGTCGTCGCCGTGGGCGCCAGCCCGCGCAGCGCCTACGAGGTCGTGGAACTGGACACCCGCACCGGCCACGCGCGCGTGATCGGCGCCGAGCACGACGACGCCGTCGACCCCGCCTTCTACCCCGAGCCGCAGATCCGCACCTTCACCGGCCCGGACGGGCGCGACATCCACGCCCACATCTACCCGCCGCACCACCCCGCCTGCGTCGCGCCCGGCGACGAACTGCCGCCGTACGTCGTGTGGGCGCACGGCGGGCCCACCGGCCGGGCCCCCCTCGTGCTCGACCTGGAGATCGCCTACTTCACCTCGCGCGGCATCGGCGTCGCCGAGGTCAACTACGGCGGCTCCACCGGCTACGGCCGCGCCTACCGCGAGCGGCTGCGCGAGCAGTGGGGCGTGGTCGACGTCGAGGACTGCGCCGCCGTCGCCCTGGCCCTCGCCGGCGAGGGCACCGCCGACCGCGCCCGGCTCGCCGTGCGGGGCGGCAGCGCGGGCGGCTGGACCGCGGCCGCCTCGCTCACCACGACCGACGTCTACGCCTGCGGCACCATCAAGTATCCGATCCTCGACCTGACCGGCTGGGGCACGGGGGAGACCCACGACTTCGAGTCGCTGTACCTGGAGAGCCTGATCGGCCCGCTCGCCGAGGTGCCCGCGCGGTACGCCGAACGCTCGCCCGCCGCCCACGCCGACCGCCTGCGCGTGCCGTTCCTGCTGCTGCAGGGCCTCGACGACGTGATCTGCCCGCCCGTCCAGTGCGAGCGGTTCCTGGCCCGGCTGGCGGGCCGGGGGGTGCCGCACGCCTACCTCGCCTTCGAGGGGGAGGGGCACGGGTTCCGCAGGGCGGAGACCATGGTGTCCGCCCTGGAGGCCGAACTCTCCCTGTACGCCCAGGTGTTCCGGCTGGACCCGCCCGGCGTCCCCACCCTGGAGCTCACCCGGTGAAACCGCTCGTCCGGCCGCCCCGGCTCACCCCCGGCGCCCGCGTGGCCGTCGTCGCCCCCAGCGGCCCGGTGCCCGAGGAGCGGCTGCAGGCCGGGCTCGACATCCTGCGCGGCTGGGACCTGGACCCGGTCGTGGCGCCCCACGCACTGGGCCGGCACGGGACGCTGGCCTACCTGTCCGGCACGGACGAGCAGCGGGCCGCCGACCTGCAGAACGCCTGGTGCGATCCGTCGGTCTCCGCGGTGCTGTGCGCCCGGGGCGGCTACGGCGCGCAGCGCATGGTGGACCTGCTCGACTGGGACGCGATGCGGGCGGCGGGCCCCAAGGTGTTCGCCGGGTTCAGCGACATCACCGTCCTGCACCAGGCCTTCGCCACCCGCCTGGGCCTGGTCACCCTGTACGGGCCCGCGGCCGCCGGCGTCGACTTCCTCAAACAGGCCCGCGCCCAGGAGCAGTTGCGGGCCACCCTCTTCGATCCCGAGTCCGTGCGGACCCTCACGGCCCTTCCCCCGGGCCGCCCCGCGCTGGTCCCCGGCCGGGCCCGGGGCGTCACCCTGGGCGGCTGCCTGAGCCTGCTCGCGAGCGACCTCGGTACCCCGCACGCCCCGGCCGGTGCCCGGGGCGGGCTGCTGCTGATGGAGGACGTCGGCGAGAGCGCGTACCGCCTGGACCGGTGTCTGACCCAGCTGCTGCGCTCCGGCTGGCTGGACGGGGTCGCGGGGATCCTGCTGGGATCCTGGGCCGCCTGCGGACCGTACGAGGAACTGCGCGCGGTCTTCGCCGACCGGCTGGGCGGCCTCGGCGTGCCGGTCGTGGAGGAGTTCGGGTTCGGGCACGGCGACGGCGCGCTGACCGTGCCCTTCGGCGTCACGGCCGAACTCGACGCCGGCGCGCGCACCTTGACGCTCGACGAACCGGCGCTGAGCTGAACGGGCCGGTCACTGACATGTCGTCAAGAAAACCCCCGTGGGGGTGATTGACGCCTCCTGACACGTGTCACACCATGACTACCGGCCAGTACCTACTGGTCGGTATCCAGGTTCGCCGGGTGCCGTCGCCCTCACCGTGGAGGTCCGTGTGTCCCGACGCGTGCCCAGATTCCGCCCGCCCCTCGCTCTCGCCCTGGGCGCGGCCCTGGCCGCCCCGCTCGCCCTCACCCCGCCCGCGACGGCGGCCGGCTCACCCACCGTCACCCCGCTGACGTTCACCGTCCGGGCGGGCGGCCGGACCTGCACGGTCGACGCCGACCTGTACCGCCCGCAGGGCGTGGACCGCCAGCACCCGGCGCCCGCCGTGCTCGGCACCAACGGCTTCGGCGGCAGCAAGGCGGACGGCTCGACCGACACCATCGGCAAGGCCTTCGCCCAGCGCGGATACGTCTCGCTCGTGTACTCGGGGCTCGGCTTCGGCCGCAGCGGCTGCCTCATCTCCCTCGACGACCCGGACATCGACGGCGCCGCCGCAGCACAGCTCGTCGACTTCCTGGCCGGTGAACGCGCCGCCGACGACGGCACCACCGCCGACTTCGTCACGCGCGACGCCCCCGGTGACCCCCGGGTCGGCATGATCGGCGGCTCCTACGGCGGCGCCGTGCAACTGGCGACGGCCGCCGTCGACCACCGCCTCGACGCGCTCGTCCCCATGATCACCTGGAACGACCTGGCGTACGCGCTCGACCCGAACAACGCCGTCGGCGCCACCGGCGTCCCGGGCGCCTTCAAATGGCAGTGGACCAACGGCTTCTACCTCATCGGCGAGGGGCAGCCGCTGCTCCAGCCGGGCCTCGACCCGTCCCGCATCAACTCCCTGACCTGCCTGCACTTCGTCACCGAGGCCTGCCGGACCGTGCACACCCTCAACTCCGGCCGCTACCCGGCCGACCGCACCGCCGAGCTGCTCGCCTTCGCACGCCGCGTGTCACCGGCGTCGTACCTGCACCGCGTCGAGGCGCCCACGCTGCTGGTGCAGGGGCAGGCCGACACCCTGTTCAACCTCAACGAGGCGACGGCCACGTACCGGGCGCTCGAGGCGCAGGGCACGCCCGTGAAGATGATCTGGCAGTCCTGGGGGCACAGCGGCGGCATCACCGGCCCCGCGGCCGCCGGCGAGCTCGACCTGTCGAAGGGCAACCTGGAGACCAGCTACGTCGGCCGGCGCGTCCTCGCCTGGTTCGACCGGTACCTGCGCGAGCGGGCGGGCACCGACACCGGGCCCGCCTTCGCCTACTACCGCGACTGGGTCACCGACCCGGACCGCGCCTACGCCACCGCCGACCGCCTGCCCGCCCTGAACCGCACCCTGTACCTCTCCGGCGACGGCAGGCTCGTCGGCCACCGCGGCCAGGTGGCACCCGGCCGCCGCACCTACACCAACGGGGTGATCCCCACCAGCCATTCGGAGAGCTCCCTGGCCGGACTCCTCGGGGTGCCCGACTCGCCGCCGCACGACACCAGGGGCACCCACCTCGCCTGGACCAGCGCCCCGCTGCGGCGGCCCCTCGACGTCGTCGGCGCGCCCCGGGCCACGCTCGAGGTCGTCTCCCCGGCGGCGGAACGCGTCCAGCACTCGGGCGACGCGGCCGACAAGCTCGTCCTGTTCGCCAAGGTCTACGACGTCGCCCCCGACGGCACCCGCACCCTGGTGCGCCGCCTGGTCGCGCCCGTCCGGGTGCCGGACGTGACCAAGCCCTTCACGGTCACCCTGCCCGGCATCGTGCACCGCTACGAGACCGGGCACCGGCTGCGGTTCGTGATCGCGGCCAGTGACGACGCCTACTTCGGCAACCGCGGGATCAAGTCGGTGACCGTCGTCAGCGGGCCCGGCCGCACCGGGACGCTCCAGCTGCCCGCGGCCGGCTCCTGAGCCACCGGTCCGGGGAGGTCACCGGAGGGCGGGTTACTGTGGCGGGGTGCCCCACAACGCATCCCCCTACCTCGCCGAAGGCCCCCGGGTGGGCGTACGGCACTTCACCCTCGAGGACGGCGCCGAGTTCACCGCGCGGGCCCGGGAGAGCAAGGACCTGCACCACCCCTGGCTCTTCCCGCCCCTCACCGTCCAGGCCTACACCGCCTACGCGGGCCGGCTGATCGAGGACCCCACCAAGGCCGGCTTCCTGGTCTGCGAGAAGGACGACGGCGCCCTCGCCGGATTCATCAACATCAACAACATCGTCGAGGGCGGCTTCCGGTCCGGGGCCCTCGGCTACGGGGCCTTCGCGCACGCCGCCGGACGCGGGCTGATGCGCGAAGGGCTGGACCTCGTCGTGGGGTACGCCTTCGGCCCCCTGCGGCTGCACCGGCTGGAGATCAACGTCCAGCCCCGCAACACCGCGTCGATCGCCCTGGCCCGCGCCTGCGGGTTCCGCCTGGAGGGTTTCTCGCCCGACATGCTCTTCGTCGACGGGGCCTGGCGCGACCACGAGCGCTGGGCGCTCACCACCGAGATGGTCGGCGGTCCCCGGCGGCGCTGAGCGGGGACCGGGCCGGGATCAGGTCCGGCGGTCCACGTACTCGTAGACCGAGCCGTCCGGGTGCAGGGCGATCAGGTTGCGGCCCGCCGGTGAGGCGATCGGGCCCGCGACGACGTGGGCCCCCAGCTCGGTCAGCACCTTGTGGGTCTCCTCCACGTCCGTCACGGCGATCGTCGCCGCCACCTTGCGCAGCAGCTCCAGTTCGGCCGGCGGGCCGCTCATCAGCAGGAAGCAGCCGATCGCCGCCACCTGGACACCGCCCCGTTCGAAGCGCTGGGCGCTGCCGCCCGCCAGCCGCTCGTAGAAGGGGATCGCCGTCTCGAGGTCGTCGACGCAGACGCGCAGTGTGGCACCCAGAATCTCCATGCCCACGAGCCTAGTTACCGGCCGGGGGGCGAGGGTACCCGACCGGGCATGAAGCCGTTGGATCACCTGGAGCATCTGGACAAGCACCTGGTCGACGAACTGGCGCAGGTGGCGCGCGAGACCGTACGGGACGAACTGCGCGAGCAGACGCGCAAGCAGCGGCGCAAGGCCGCGCTGTACGCCGCGTCCGGCGCCCTCGCCCTGTACGCGGGCGCGGCGGTCGCGCTCGCCGTGGGACTGGCCCTGGCCCTCGTCCTGCCCGACTGGACCGCCGCGCTGATCACCGCCGTGCTCCTGGGCGCCCTGGCCTACCTGCTGCGCGGCATGGCCAGGCCCTCCCGGCCCGGTGGCGGGCACGCGGCCGGCACGGTCCCGGGCCCCGGCGGAGCGCACCGGGCCGGCGGCGTGCCCGTCCCGCCCGTCCCGCCGGCCCCGCCCGTCGCGGGCGGCCCCGCCGGGCCCGCCCCCGGCACCGTGCCCCCGCGGCCGGCCGGCGACCCGGACGTCCCGCACCAGCGGGGCTGACGCGCGACCGGGCCCGCGCGGCGATTCCCGCCGAGGGCATACGAGGGCATAGCAGGCCGGAGGCCCTGTGGATCGCTCCACAGGGCCTCCGGCCTGCTCGGTCCGGCAGCGTTCTGCCAGGTCCGCCCGGCCGGGTGGCGCGGGCGCCGGGCCGGTCCGGCCGCGGTGCTGCTCGGCGGTCGTCGAGGGCGGTCAGCGCGGCTCTGCGGTGGGCAGGGGCTCGTCCGTGGCGCCGAGGAAGCCCAGCAGTACCCGGGCCTCCGCCCGGAGCCGTTCGGCGCGGGCGGCGTGCGCGGGGGCGGTCAGCCGGGCCGCCGCCTCCAGCCTCTCGTCGGCCTCGGCACGCACCACGGCGAGCACCTCGTCCTCGGCGAGTTCACGCCGGGCCACCTCCGTGGCGCCGGCACCGGCCGGCGAGGCCTCCAGCGCCCCGGCGCGCGGCGCGCGCTCGTCCGCGGGAACCGCCTCGGCGTTGTCCAGCGCGGCCAGCGCCCCGCGCAGAGCGCTCACCGCGGCCTTGTCACCGGACCGGATCGCCTCCGGCAGGGCGGTACGCAGACGCAGACGAAGCAACATGCCGGCGACTGTAGGCGACCCGGTCCCGCGCCACCTCCCGTTTTCGCGCTCACTGCAGCTGCGGCAGCACCTTCGTGCGGTAGAAGTCGAAGAAGCCGCGCATGTCCGGGCCGATCTGGTTGACGTAGACCCGGTCGAAGCCGGCGTCGGCGAACTGCTTCAGCTCCGCCACGTGTTCGTCCACGTCGTCGCCGCACACCCGGTTCTCGCGCACCATGTCCTCGGTGACCAGCTGCTGCGCCTGCTCGAAGTGCTTGGGCGAGGGCAGCACCTGGCCCAGCTCGCCGGGCAGTTGCTCGTTCGCCCAGAGCCGGTGGACGGTGCGCACGGCCTCCTCCTTGTCGGTGCCGTAGCAGACCTTGGTGCCGCCGCTGACCAGCTTTCCGCCGCCCCCGCCCTTGCGGTACTGCTCCACCATCGTCTCGTCGGGCACGACCGTGATGTAGCCGTCGCCGACGCGGGAGGCGAGCGCGGTCGCCGCCGGGCCGAAGCCGGAGATGTCGATCGGGATCGGCTCGTCCGGGACCGTGTACAGGCGGGCGTTCTCCACCGTGTAGTGCGGGCCGTGGTGGTTGACCTCCTCGCCCGTGAACAGGCGGCGCATCACCTGGATGGCCTCCTCCAGCATGTCGAGGCGGACGTGCGCCGGCGGCCAGTGGTCGCCCAGGATGTGCTCGTTGAGGGCCTCGCCCGAGCCGACGCCGAGCCGGAACCGGTTGTTCGTCATCACCGCGCTGGTCGCCGCGGCCTGCGCCACCACCGCCGGGTGCATCCGCACGGTCGGGCAGGTCACCGCCGTCTCGATCGGCAGGGACACCGCCTCGGACAGGGCGCCGATCACCGACCACACGAACGGGCTCTGGCCCTGCTCGTCGTTCCACGGGTGGTAGTGGTCGGAGATCCACAGCGACTGGAAACCGGCCTGCTCGGCCATGCGCGCCTGCTCGACCAGCTCCGCGGGTCCGTACTGCTCGCACGAGAGGAAGTAACCGTACTCGGGCATGGGGGAGTGCCTCCGCGACGTCGGCGGTCCGTGTCCCGCACCGGGTACCCGGGCGCGCGGCCGGAAACCGGCGGCATCCGCCCGGGCCGCCCCCCGGCGGACGTTTGGGTGCCCTGGCCAGGGGGACGCGGAAGGCTCCCGAGGTTCGCGACAGCGCCGGAGGCGAGTCAGCCGTGAGTCGACCCCGCATCCTCGTCGTCGGTGCCGGCTTCGCCGGTTACCGCACGGCCCGCACCCTGTCCCGCATCACCCGGGGCCGGGCCCGCATCACCCTGCTGAACCCGACCGACTACTTCCTCTACCTGCCCCTGCTGCCCCAGGTCGCCGCGGGCATCCTGGAGCCGCGCCGGGTCATGGTCTCCCTCTCCGACACGCTGCGCGGCGTACGACTGGTGCTGGGCGAGGCCGACCGGATCGACCTGGACGAGCGCGCCCTGCACTACACGGGCCCCGAGGGCGAGGAGGGCACCCTCGCCTACGACCGGCTGGTGCTCACCGCGGGCAGCGTCAACAAGCTGCTGCCGATCCCCGGCGTCGCCGAGCACGCGCACGGGTTCCGCGGGCTGCCCGAGGCGCTGTACCTGCGCGACCACGTGACCCGGCAGGTGGAGCTCGCGGCCGCCGCCGACGACCCGAAGACGTGCGCCGCGCGCTGCACCTTCGTCGTGGTGGGCGCGGGCTACACCGGCACCGAGGTCGCGGCGCACGGGCAGCTGTTCACCGACGGTCAGGTCCGCAGGCACCCGCTGCGGCGGGGCATGCGGCCGCGCTGGATCCTGCTGGACGTGGCGCCGCGCGTGCTGCCCGAGATGGACCGGAAGCTGTCGGCCACGGCCGACCGGGTGCTGCGGCAGCGGGGCGTGGACGTGCGGATGGGCACCTCCGTCAAGGAGGCCACGCACGACGGGGTGGTGCTGACCGACGGCGAGTTCGTCGAGACGCGGACCCTGGTGTGGTGCGTGGGCGTACGGCCCGACCCGCTGGTCGAGTCCCTCGGGCTGCCGATGGAGAAGGGGCGGCTGCTCGTCGACCCGCACCTGCAGGTGCCGGGGCGGCCGGAGGTGTTCTCCTGCGGTGACGTGGCCGCCGTGCCCGATCTGGAGAAGCCGGGCGCCTACACGCCGATGACCGCGCAGCACGCCTGGCGGCAGGGCAAGGTCGCCGCCGGGAACGTCGCCTCGTCGCTGGGCCTCGGCGGGATGCGCAAGCCGTACCGCCACCGCGACCTGGGCTTCGTCGTCGACCTGGGCGGGGCGAAGGCCGCCGCCAATCCGCTCGGCGTGCCCCTCTCGGGCGTACCGGCGGGTGCGGTGACCCGGGGCTACCACCTCGCCGCCATGCCGGGCAATCGCGTGCGGGTCGCCGCCGACTGGCTGCTCGATGCGGTACTGCCGCGGCAGGCCGTGCAGTTGGGGCTCGTACGGTCCTGGTCCGTGCCGCTGGACACGTCGTCCCCGGAGGTCGCCCGGGTGCCGGGCGGACCCGGGCAGCGGCAGGACGCGGGCGCGCGGCCGGGGCCGGGGGCGGCGATCGCGGCCGCCGCGCAGGACGCAGGGACCGGCACGGGTGCCGACGGGGCCCGGGCCGGTGACGAGCCCGCGAAGGGGCGGCCCGGACCCGCTCCGGCCGGTCCGCGGCCGGGGTCCGGGCCGGCGGAGCTGCGCCGGTTCGAGTCGGACGCGGCGAAAGGACGCCCGGACGACGGAACTTCCGGTGACCACCGGGGCTCCGGCTCCGCGGTGCTGCGCCGCTCCGAGTCGGACACGGCCAAGGGCCGCCCGCGCGACGCGACGCCGGCAGCCGGTTCGGGCGGCGAGCCGCAGCCCGGTCAGCCGGAACCGGCGGGCACCGAGCCGGCGAGGAGCCGGCCCGGTGGCGGGTCCGCCGAGGAGCCCCCGGCCCCCGGCCCGCCCCCGGGATCCTCCCCCGGCCCCGTCAAGCGCACCGACCTCCCGGACGACTCCGCGAAAGGAGACTCATGAACACCGGTGAACTCACCGACCTCGGACAGCAGTTGCGCGTGGACAGCGTCCGCGCCGCCGCCGCGGCGGGCTCCGGGCATCCGACGTCCTCGATGTCCGCCGCGGACCTGATGGCCGTGCTGTTCGCCCACCACTTCCGCTACGACTTCGACCGCCCGGCCCACCCCGGCAACGACCGCTTCGTGCTGTCCAAGGGGCACGCCTCACCGCTGATGTACGCCGCGTACAAGGCGGCCGGCGCCATCGACGACGAGGAACTGCTCACCTTCCGCAAGCTGGGCAGCCGCCTCGAAGGGCACCCCACCCCGCAGCGCCTGCCGTGGGTCGAGACGGCCACCGGCTCGCTCGGGCAGGGCCTGCCCGTCGGCGTCGGCATCGCGCTGGCCGGCAAGCGCCTGGACCGCGCCGACTACCGCACCTGGGTGCTGTGCGGCGACAGCGAACTGGCCGAGGGATCCGTGTGGGAGGCGGCCGAGCACGCCGGCCACGAGCACCTCGACAACCTGACCGTGATCGTCGACGTCAACCGGCTCGGCCAGCGCGGCCCGACCCGGCACGGCCACGACCTGGACGCCTACGCCCGCCGCTTCCAGGCCTTCGGCTGGCACACGATCGAGGTGGACGGCCACGACGTGGACGCCGTCGACCGCGCTTACGGCGAGGCCGCCTCCACCAAGGGCCAGCCCACCGCGGTCCTCGCCCGCACCCTCAAGGGCAAGGGCGTCGAGGGCGTCCAGGACCGCGAGGGCCTGCACGGCAAGCCGCTGCCCGACGCCGACGAGGCGATCGCGGAGCTCGGCGGCCCGCGCGACCTGCGGATCCGGGTGCAGGAGCCGCCCGCCACCCGCATGCTGCACTCCGTCCACACCGGGGACATCACGCTCCCGCGCTGGGAGCGGGGCGAGGAGGTCGCCACCCGCAACGCCTTCGGCGAGGCGCTGGCCGCGCTCGGCACCGGCCGCGGCGACATCGTCGCCCTGGACGGCGAGGTGGGCGACTCCACCCGCGCCGAGGCCTTCGCCAAGGAGCACCCGGACCGCTACTTCGAGTGCTACATCGCCGAGCAGCAGCTGGTCGCCTCGGCGGTCGGGCTCGCCTCCCGCGGCTGGGTGCCGTACGCGGCCACCTTCGCGGCCTTCCTGACCCGGGCGTACGACTTCATCCGCATGGCCTCGGTCAGCGGTTCCGGCATCAACCTCGTCGGCTCGCACGCCGGTGTCGCCATCGGCCAGGACGGGCCCAGCCAGATGGGCCTGGAGGACCTGGCGATGATGCGGGCGGTGCATGGCGCGACCGTGCTGTACCCGTGCGACGCCAACCAGACCGCCCGGCTCGTCGGCGCCATGGCCGGCCTGGAGGGCATCCGCTACCTGCGCACCTCCCGCGGCGAGAGCCCGGTGATCTACGGCCCGGACGAGGACTTCCCGGTCGGCGGCAGCAAGGTGCTGCGCTCCTCCGGCGAGGACCGGCTGACGCTGGTCGCCGCGGGCGTCACGGTGCACGAGGCGCTGGCCGCCGCCGACGCGCTCCAGGAGCAGGGCATCCGGGCGCGGGTGATCGACCTGTACTCGGTCAAGCCCGTCGACCGTGCCACCCTGCGCCGGGCGGCCGAGGAGACCGGCTGCCTGGTGACCGTGGAGGACCACCACCCGGAGGGCGGCATCGGCGACGCCGTCCTGGACGCGTTCACCGACGGCCGCCCCGTGCCGCGCCTGGTCCGGCTCGCCGTACGGACCATGCCCGGCTCGGCGTCCCCGGACGAGCAGCTGCGCGCGGCCGGCATCGACGCGGAGTCGATCGCGGCGGCCGGACGGCTGCTGGTGGAGGAGGCGGTCGTGCCGTGAGCGGCGGTGAGGGCGCCCGCAGGGTGCGGGCGGGCCGCCGCACGGTGGAGGTGCACCGGCCGGACAAGGTGCTCTTCCCCGGCGACGGCGACGGCGACGGCGACGGCGACGGCGAGGGCCGGGGCGAAGGCGACGGCAGCGGCGGCGACGCCGGGGGGTACACCAAGGGCGACCTGGTCGACTACCACCGGGCCGTCGCGCCCTTCATGCTGCCGCACCTGCGCGGCCGGCCCCTGATGCTGGAACGGCACCCGGACGGCATCGCGGGGCCCCGGTTCATGCAGAAGAACACCCCGGAGCACTACCCGGAGTGGATCAGGCGCGTCGAGCTGGCCAAGGAGGGCGGCACCGTCCGGCACGCCGTGTGCGACGACACCGCCACCCTGCTCTACCTGGTCGACCAGGCGAGCATCACCCTGCACCGCTGGCTGTCCCGCGCCGACCACCCGCACCACCCCGACCGGATGGTCTTCGACCTCGATCCGGCGGGCGACGACTTCGAGGCCGTCCGGGAGGCGGCCGGCCTGCTCGGGGAACTGCTCGACGAGCTGAAGCTGCCGTCCGCGCCGATGACCACCGGCTCGCGCGGGCTGCACGTGGTCGTGCCGCTGAACGGCCGGCACGACTTCGACGAGGTGCGCGCCTTCGCCCGGGACGTGGCCGACACCCTCGCCGGCGCCCACCCCGAGCGGCTCACCACCGCCGCCCGCAAGAAGGAGCGCGGCGAGCGGCTGTACCTCGACATCCAGCGCAACGCCTACGCGCAGACCGCCGTCGCGCCCTTCACCGTCCGCCCCCTGCCGGGCGCGCCCGTGGCCACCCCGATCACCTGGGAGCAACTGGACGACCCGGAACTGACCGCCCGCCGCTGGACCGTCGCCGACGCGGTCGAGCAGGCGCGCACCAACCCCTGGTCGGGCCTGCTGGACCGGGGCCGGGCGCTGGGGCCGGCCCGGCGGCGGCTGAACGCCCTGCGCGGCTGAGCCCGTCCGCCCCGGATGCGGACGGGTGGCAGATGCACGCGCCCGGAGAGGTTTGGCGAACACACTTGCGGCCACACGGAGGGGGAGGTGGCCATGTCGAACACAAAAAATTCGCAGGACTCACAGAGTTCACAGGAGTCACAGGACTCTCAGGACTCGCGTACATCGAACGGCAACGAGACGGCCCGGAAGCGGCCGAACCCCATGGAGGTGCTGCGTCAGGCACGCGGCCAGCTCGCGGAGCTGACCGGCATGGAAGCCGAGTCCGTGTCCTCCTTCGAGCAGACGGAGGACGGCTGGGCGCTGGAGGTCGAGGTCCTCGAACTCGAGCGCGTGCCCGACACGATGAGCCTGATGGCGAGCTACCAGGTGGAGCTCGACCAGGACGGGCAGCTCACGGGCTACCGGCGGGTCCGCCGCTACGAACGCGGTCGTTCGGACGCGCGCAGGTCCGGCGGCCGCTAGGCCGCCCGACCGGACCACCCGTACCCACAGACGAGGAGGAACACCCGGAATGACTGTCGTACCGGCACAGCAGACCGGCGGCGGAGGCGGCAGCAGCGGTCTCTACGACGTGCTCGAACTTGTTCTGGACAGGGGGCTCGTGATCGATGCCTTCGTTCGGGTCTCCCTGGTCGGCATCGAGATCCTCAAGATCGACGTCCGCGTCGTCGTCGCCAGCGTCGACACCTATCTGCGCTTCGCCGAGGCGTGCAACCGGCTCGACCTGGAGGCCGGGCCGCGCAAGGACCCGGGCCTGCCCGACCTGGTCGGTGAGATGACCGAGTCCGGCGCACGCGGCAAGTCCAAGGGCGCGCTGTCCGGCGCCGCCGAGACCATCTCCGACGCCTTCAAGCAGGGTCGGGGCGAGAGTGAGACCGAATCGCGGCCGCGTGCGCGCAAGACGTCGGCCCGCCGTAAGGAGGAGCAGGAGTGAGCACCTACGTCTACGGCATCGCGGCGAGTTCGCACCCCGCGCTTCCGGAGGGCATGGGCGGCGTCGGCGACCCGCCCCGCCCGGTGCGCATCCTGCGCGAGGGTGACCTCGCCGCCGTCGTCAGCGAGGCGCCCGAAGGGCTGCGGCCCAAGCGCAAGGACCTGCTCGCCCACCAGAACGTGCTCAGCGAGGCCGGCGCGGCCGGCTGCGTGCTGCCCATGCGGTTCGGCAGCGTCGCCCCGGACGACCACTCCATCACGGCGGTGCTCGCCGAGCGCGCCGAGCACTACAAGGAGCGGCTGCAGGCGCTGGACAACCGGGTCGAGTACAACATCAAGGCCAACCACGTCGAAGAGGCCGTCCTGCACCGGGTGATGGCCGAGAGCCCCGACATCCGGAGTCTCGCCGAGGCCAACCGGCAGGCGGGCGGCGGCAGTTACGACGACAAGATCCGCCTCGGCGAGATGGTCGCGGCCGCGGTCAAGGCCAAGGAGTCCGAGGACGGCGCCGCCCTGCAGCGCGCCCTGGAGGGTGCCGCCGACGACGTCAGCGTGGGCCCCGAGTCCACCGGCTGGCTGGCCAACGTGTCGTACCTGGTGGACCGGGAGGCGGCCGAGTCCTTCCTGGCCGCAGTCGAGCAGGTGCGCAAGGACATGCCGCACCTGGAGGTTCGGGTCAACGGCCCGCTGCCGCCCTACAGCTTCGTCGAGCCCGGCCCGGCCGAGCCGGCGGGCACCGCCGCGGGTGGCACGGACACTGGAGCGGGGTGACGACGTGGGCCTGATCTCTGAGGTGCTGCTGCTGCCGTTCGCACCGGTGCGCGGCAGCGCCTGGGCCATCAAGCAGGTCGTCCAGGAGGCCGAGCGGATCTACTACGACCCCGCGACGATCCGGGCCGAACTGGCCCGTCTGGAGGAGCAGCTGGAGGCCGGGGAGATCACGGAGGAGGAGTTCGACCGACAGGAGGACGAACTCCTCGACCGGCTGGAGACCGCTTCGCGTCAAGGCGCGGGAACAGGTAACGGGACGACACGATGAACCGAATGGGACTGGGTCTCGCCGTGGGGGCCGGATACCTCCTGGGACGGACCAAGAAGCTCAAGATGGCGGTGGCCGTCGGCGGACTGGTGGCCGGCAAGAAGCTGAACCTGAGCCCGCGCATGGTCGCGGAACTGGTCCAGCAACAGCTGCAGAACAACCCGCAGTTCAAGGAGATCGGCGATCAGCTGCGGGGCGAGCTGCGCGGGGTCGGCAAGGCCGCCTCCGGCGCCCTGGTCGAGCGCCGGCTCGACGCGCTCGCCGACCGGCTGCACGGCCGTACCGCCCAGATGCGCGAGCAACTGGCCGGCGGAGGCCCGGGCCGCCGCGACAAGGACGCCGACGAGGCCGACGCCGCCGACGACGCCTACGACGACGAGGACGAGGAGTTCGAGGGCGAGGAGCCCGAGGATTCCGGACCCGAGGAGGACGACGAGGAGCCGGAGGCGGAGGAAGCCCCCGCCCGGAAGGCTCCGGCGAAGAAGGCCGCGAAGAAGGCTCCGGCCAAGAAGGCCCCCGCCAAGAAGACGGCGGCGGCTCGCAAGACGGCGGCGAAGAAGACCTCGGCCGCGAGAAAGACGGCGAACCGGGGCGGCGACAGCCGCTCCCGGCAGCCGAAGGGAGGCGGTGAGGAATGACCGACACCCTCGGATCGGCGAAGTCCGCCGCGAACGGAGCGTCGAAGAACCCGCTCGCCGACGTGGCCCACAGCGAGGCCGCCGACCGGCTCAAGGCGGAGGTGCAGGAGTACCTCGCCGCGCAGGCCACGCGCATGCTGACCGGCGTGGGCCGCAAGCTCGGCGAGACCACCGGCAAGCTGAACGACATCGCCGAGGGCAACAGCCCCGGCCTCGGCAAGCTCGCCCTGTCCGGCGGCCGCAAGCTCGCCGAGGGCAAGAGCCCGTTGCGGGCGGCGGTGGAGACGGGCGGTTCGGCCCTGAAAGACAAGGTCACCGGCGCCTTCAAGAACCTGGGCGGCGGCAAGAAGGGCAAGG
Source organism: Streptomyces sp. NPDC085931 (assembly GCF_044540565.1). Lineage (NCBI taxonomy): Bacteria > Bacillati > Actinomycetota > Actinomycetes > Kitasatosporales > Streptomycetaceae > Streptomyces > Streptomyces sp. NPDC085931. The sequence goes on along the minus strand of NZ_JBITSK010000001.1, from coordinate 220,819 downwards.
GCCGCTCCGGCAACAAGCCCACGGTGATCATCGAGCACATCGACGTCGGTGTGCCGCTGCGCACCGCCTACGACCAGTGGACGCAGTACCAGGACTTCAGCACCTTCGCCAAGGGCGTCAAGAGCGCGAGCCGCGACGACGACACCCACTCCGACTGGCAGGCGAAGATCTGGTGGTCCAACCGCAGCTGGAAGGCGAAGACGACCGAGCAGATCCCCGACGACCGCATCGCGTGGACGTCGGAGGGCGCCAAGGGCACCACCAAGGGCGTCGTCTCCTTCCACCGGCTCACCGACAACCTGACCCGGGTCCTGCTGGTCATCGAGTACTACCCCTCCGGCTTCTTCGAGAAGACGGGCAACATCTGGCGCGCCCAGGGCCGCCGCGCCCGGCTCGACCTGAAGAACTTCGTCCGCTTCATCACCATCAAGGGCGAGGCGGAGGACGGCTGGCGCGGTGAGATCCGCGACGGCGAGGTCGTCACCAGTCACGAGGACGCCCTCGCCGAGGAAGAGTCGGAGTCGGAGGAGGGCTCGGAGCAGGAGCCCCGCGACGAGGACCAGGAGGACGCGGACCAGGAGGACGAGGACCTGGAGGACGAGGAGCCCGAGGGCGAGGAGCCCGCGGGTGAGTACGAGGACGAGGAAGAGGAAGAGGAGGACGGGGAGCCGGAGGGCGCGTACGAGGACGAGGACGAGGCTGACGACGACGAGGCCGAGCCCGCGGACGAGGAGGAGCCTGAGGCGGAGTACGACGAGGACGAGGAGTACGACGAGGAGGCCGAGGAGGCCCGGGACCAGGACGTCGAGGCGGGGAGCCGGCGATGACGACGCCCAGCAGGATGCCCGAACCCTACGGCCAGGGGAGCGGCGCGAACCTCGCCGACATCCTTGAACGTGTGCTCGACAAGGGCATCGTGATCGCGGGCGACATCCGGATCAACCTGCTCGACATCGAACTCCTCACGATCAAACTGCGGCTGATCGTGGCCTCCGTGGACAAGGCGAAGGAGATGGGCATCGACTGGTGGGAGACCGACCCGGCGCTCAGCTCGCGGGCCCGCCGCGACGAACTGGCCCGTGAGAACGCCGAGTTGCGCGAGAGGCTGGCCCGGCTGGAGGAACTGGAGCCCGGCCGCGCGGAGAAGAAGGAGGCACCGTGACCGGACTGCGGTACGTCTACGCCGTCTGCCGCCCCTTCAGTACCCCGCTCCAGGCCCAGCTGACGGGGGTGGCGGGTGATCCGCCCCGAGCGCTGACTCACCGCGGCCTGGTGGCCGTGGTGAGTCACGTACCGGAGCAGGACTTCGCCGAGGAGCCGCTCCGGGCCCATCTGGAGGACCTGGACTGGCTGACCGGGACCGCCCGCGCCCACCAGGGCGTGATCGACGCGCTCACCACCGTCACGACCCCGCTGCCGCTGCGGCTGGGCACCGTCTTCCTGGACGACAGCGGCGTGCGGACCATGATGGAGGCCCGCGAGGAGGACTTCCTGCGCACCCTCGACCGGCTGGAGGGCCGGGTCGAGTGGGGCGTCAAGGTCTACGCCGAGCCGGAATCGCAGGAGAGCGCCCGGCCCGCGCAGAAGCCCGCCTCGGGACGGGACTACCTGCGCCAGCGGCGCATGCAGACCAGGTCGCACGAGGAGATGTGGCAGAAGGCCGAGGCGTTCTCGACCAGCCTGCACGAGAGGCTCTCCGGGTTCGCGGAGGACTCCCGGCTGCATCCGCCGCAGAATCCGGCGCTGTCCAAGGTGTCCGGGCGGAACGTGCTGAACGCCGCCTATCTCGTACCGCGCGCGCACTCCGAGGAGTTCGTGGAGTTGGTCGACCGCACCAAGGACGAGGCCCCCGGGATGCGCGTGGAACTCACCGGCCCCTGGGCCGCCTATTCGTTCGCCGGGGAGGGCGCATGAGCGACGGGGAGAAGCCGTGACCGTAGTGGAACGCCGTGAGGTGGCCCTCGTGGACCTGCTCGACCGACTGCTGGCCGGCGGTGTCGTCATCACGGGGGACATCACGCTGCGGATCGCCGACGTCGACCTCGTCCGCATCGACCTCAACGCACTGATCAGTTCGGTGAACGCCCAGGTGCCTTCACCGTTCGAGGAGTTGCTGTGACCTCCCCCGAGCCCCTGCCGGAACCCGGTGAACCCGCCCGCCCGCCGCGCAAGCGGCTGGAGCTGGAGCCCGACACCGTCGAGCGCGACCTCGTCAAACTCGTGCTGACGGTGGTCGAGTTGCTGCGCCAGCTCATGGAGCGCCAGGCGTTGCGCCGGTTCGACGTGGGGGACCTGACCGAGGACCAGGAGGAGCGCATCGGCCTCACGCTCATGCTGCTGGAGGAGCGGATGGCCGAGCTGCGCGACCGCTACGGGCTGCGGCCGGAGGACCTGAACCTGGACCTCGGGCCGCTCGGACCGCTGCTGCCCCGGGACTGACCCGGTCCCGGGGCAGCGGGCCCCGTGCCGAGGCCGGGGGTCTCGGCAGGCATCCTCCGTCAGGCGTCCTTCCGGCAGAGGATCTCCCCGTGCAGCACGCTGAACCAGCCGTCCTCCCGGGCACCCCATTCCCGCCAGGCCCCGCTCACCTCCCGCAGCTCCTCCGCGCTCGCGTGGCCGCCCTCCACGGCCCGGCCGGCGTACGCCGAGGCCAGCGTGCGGTCGGCCCACAGGCCGCTCCACCAGGCCCGTTCCCCGGCGGTGGCGAAGGTCCAGGTGCCGGAGCCGGCCGTGACGTCCGTGAACCCGGCCCGCAGCGCCCAGGCCCGCAGCCGCCGCCCGGCGTCCGGCTCCCCGCCGTTGGCGCGGGCGACCCGGCGGTACAGGCCGAGCCAGGCGTCGAGCCCCGCGGAGGCCGGGTACCAGGTCATCGCCGCGTAGTCGGCGTCCCGCACCGCGACGAACCCGCCGGGCCGGGTGACGCGCTGCATCTCCCGCAGCGCGCGCACCGGGTCCCCGACGTGCTGGAGCACCTGGTGGGCGTGGACCACGCAGAAGGTGTCGTCCGGGTAGTCCAGGGCGTGCACGTCGGCGACCGCGAAGTCGGTGTTGGCCAGCCCCCGTGCCGCCGCCGTGGCGCGCGCCTGCTCGAGGATCTCCGGTGCCCGGTCGACCCCGGTGACATGCCCGTCGGGCACCAGTTCCGCCAGGTCGGCGGTGATGGTGCCCGGTCCGCAGCCGACGTCCAGGATCCTCATGTGCGGCTGGAGCGAGGGCAGCAGATAGGCGGCCGAGTTGGCGGCGGTCCGCCAGGTGTGCGAGCGCAGCACCGACTCGTGGTGCCCGTGCGTGTAGACGGCGGTCTCCCGAGGTTCCGGCATGGCGGACCCCATCCCTTCCGTTGCGGTCGGCAGGGGTCAACCGTACGCAGTCCTACCGAATGATGAGACCAGCGTCCCGCGATACGGACTGACGAGCCGTCAGCCCTCCGGGACGGGCCGGTACACCGTCAGCGCCTCGGGCAGCTTCTCCAGCGTCACGCGGCCCTCCACCTCGGTCACCTCGCCGTCGTAGGCCAGCAGCGTGCCGGGCGCCACGTGATCCAGGCGCAGCCGCCCCACCTGCACGGCGGCGTGGGCCGGAGAGCGGGTCAGGGGCCCGGCCAGGGCCGCGGCCAGCAGCCGCACGGCCGGCCGGCGGCCCCCGTGCACGACCCGCACGTCGAGCCGGCCGTCGGCGAGGTCCACCCGGCGCCCCGGCGCCAGCCCCATGCGGTGGTACGTGCCGTTCCCGGCGAACAGCAGCCACAGGGGACGCGTGCGCCCCCGGAACTCGGCCTCCAGCGGATGCCGGCCGGCCCGCAGCACCCGCAGGGCCGCGAGCACCCCGGCCGGCCAGCCGCCGATCCGGTGCGACCACCGCTCCCGCTCCCGCACCAGCTCCGGGTACACGCCGACGCTGCACGTGTTGAGGAAGACGCCCTGCCGGTCCCCGCAGGAGTACCGCCCCACGTCCACGCGCACGGCGTCGCCCCGGCGCAGCGCCCGGGCGAGATCACGTGCGTCCTCCACGCCCAGGTCGTAGGCGAAGTGGTTGAGGGTGCCGCCGGGCAGGACGGCGAGGGGGACACCGCGGCGCAGCGCGACGCGGGCCGCGGTGTTCACGGTGCCGTCGCCGCCGCACACCCCGAGGACCCGGGCCCGGGCGGCCGCCTCCTCCAACCGCGCGGTCACGTCCGCCGGTTCGCACTCGACGACCTCGGCCCGCGGGAGGGCGGCGCGCAGCGCCCGGGCCCGCTCGGCGCTGCCCGAGGCGGTGTTCGCCACCAGCACGAGCCCGTCGCCCTCCGGCAGCGCCGGTACCTCGGCGCGGGGGCGGGCCGGCGGGGTGGTCTGCTGCCGTGTCGGCACCAGGCGGCGCAGCGCGAACGCGGCGCCCACGCCCAGGGCCGCGCCCGCCAGGACCTCGCTCGGGAAGTGGCCACCGGCGCGGACGCGTGCCAGGGCGACCGAGCCGGCCACCGGGGCGGTGACCGCGCCCCACGCCGGGGACTCCAGGGCGACCCCGGCGGCGAAGGCGCCGGCCCGTACCGCACGGCCGGAGGGGAACGAGGTGGTGACCGGCCCGAGCCTTTGGAGCAGTGGGTACGGGGCCAGGGCCGGCCGGGGGCGGCGGACCCGGCGCGGGCCGAGCGCCTTCAGGGCGAGGGAGGCCAGGACCGTCGAGGCCAGGCCCCGGGTCGCCGCGCGGCGGGCACGGGGCGTGCGGCTCGCCGCCAGCGCGGCCGCCGCCGCCCACCAGACCAGGCCGTGGTCGCCACCGCCGCCCGGCCCCGGCGGCCCGGGGCGCGCGCCCCGCCTGCGGGCGGCGAGAGCCCGGTGGAGGCGGGCGTCCAGGGCGAGAGCGCGGGCGCGCAGGGGGTGCCGCCCGGGCTTCGTGGCGGTGAGGTCCAGGTCGGGAGTCGTCATGAACCGGCGGGTACCCGGCGAGAGCCGGCGCACCGCCCCCGGGGTAGGGTCGGGGTCCGGCACCGCTGCTTCGGAGGGGGAACCGCGGCCATGAGCAGGCACGTCACGGCGGTCAGCAGCAACGGGGAGTACTCGTTCACCAAGCCCAACCGCGACAGCGTCACGCTGCTCGCCGGCCTGGGGGTGGAGGGGGACGTGCACGCCGGTGTGACGGTCCGGCACCGGTCCCGGGTCGCGCAGGATCCCACGCAGCCGAACCTGCGCCAGGTGCACCTCATCCACGAGGAACTGCTCGCCGAGGTCCGCGAGGCGGGGTTCGAGGTGGCGCCCGGGGCACTGGGGGAGAACATCACCACGCGGGGCATCGACCTGCTCGGCCTGCCGACGGGCACGCTGCTGCACATCGGCGACCGCGCGGTCGTGGAGGTGACGGGGCTGCGCAATCCCTGCGTGCAGATCGACCGTTTCCGGGCGGGCCTGCTCAAGCGGGTGGTCGGCCGGGACGCGGCGGGCGTCGTCGTGCGCAAGGCCGGGATCATGAGCGTGGTGCGGGAGGGCGGTGTGGTGCGCCCGGGCGACCTGATCAGGACGGAACTCCCGGCGCAGCCGCACCGGCCGCTGCGGAAGGTCTGACCGCCCACCGGTACCGGGGTGCGGGACGGACGCGGCCTGGGGCCGAAATGCGTTTGCCCGTCCCGGCCCCGGCCGCACAGAATCGCCGCCATGGGTCATCTCGAAGCCGCGCACCTGGAGTACTACCTGCCCGACGGAAGGGCACTGCTGGGTGATGTGTCGTTCCGCGTGGGGGAGGGCGCCGTCGTCGCCCTCGTCGGGCCCAACGGCGCCGGGAAGACGACCCTGCTGCGGCTGCTCGCCGGGGAGCTGGCACCGCACGGCGGCTCCGTCACCGTCGGCGGCGGGCTCGGCGTCATGCGGCAGTTCGTCGGATCCGTGCGCGACGAGACGACCGTACGCGACCTGCTCGTCTCCGTGGCGGCCCCGCGCATCCGCGAGGCGGCCCGGGCCGTCGACGCCGCCGAGCACGCCATGATGACCGTCGACGACGAGGCCGCCCAGCTGAGCTACGCCCAGGCCCTCGCCGACTGGGCCGAGGCCCGCGGGTACGAGGCCGAGACGCTGTGGGACATGTGCACCACCGCCGCGCTCGGCATCCCCTACGACAAGGCACAGTGGCGTCAGGTCCGCACCCTGTCCGGCGGCGAGCAGAAGCGGCTCGTCCTGGAGGCGCTGCTGCGCGGCACCGACGAGGTCCTCCTCCTCGACGAGCCGGACAACTACCTCGACGTGCCCGGCAAGCGGTGGCTGGAGGAACGCCTCGCCGAGACCCGCAAAACCGTCCTGTTCGTCTCCCACGACCGCGAGCTGCTCGCCCGAGCGGCGCAGCGCATCGTCTCCCTGGAACCCGGCCCCGCCGGAGCGGACGCCTGGGTGCACGGCGGCGGCTTCGCCACCTTCCACGACGCCCGGCGCGAGCGCTTCGCCCGCTTCGAGGAGTTGCGCAGGCGCTGGGACGAGAAGCACGCCCAGCTGAAGAAGCTGGTGCTGAACCTGCGTCAGGCCGCCGCGGTCAGCCACGAGATGTCCTCCCGGTACCAGGCGGCCCAGACCCGCCTGCGCAAGTTCGAGGAGGCCGGCCCGCCGCCCGAGCCGCCGCGCGAGCAGGACATCAGGATGCGGATCAAGGGCGGCCGCACCGGCGTCCGGGCCGTGACGTGCCAGAAGCTGGAGCTCACGGGCCTGATGAAGCCCTTCGACCTGGAGGTCTTCTACGGCGAGCGCGTCGCCGTCCTCGGCTCCAACGGCTCGGGCAAGTCCCACTTCCTGCGGCTGCTCGCCGGCGACGACGTGGCGCACACGGGACAGTGGAAACTGGGCGCCCGGGTCGTGCCCGGCCACTTCGCGCAGACGCACGCGCACCCGGAGCTGGAGGGCCGCACCCTGCTGGACGTGCTGTGGAAGGAGCACGCGCAGGACCGCGGCGCCGCGATGTCCCGGCTGCGCCGCTACGAGCTGACCCAGCAGGCCGAGCAGACGTTCGACCGGCTGTCGGGCGGGCAGCAGGCCCGCTTCCAGATCCTGCTGCTGGAGCTGCAGGGCGTCACGGCCCTGCTGCTCGACGAGCCGACCGACAACCTGGACCTGGAGTCGGCGGAGGCGCTCCAGGAGGGCCTGGAGGCCTTCGAGGGGACGGTCCTCGCGGTCACCCACGACCGCTGGTTCGCCCGCTCGTTCGACCGTTTCCTGGTCTTCGGCAGCGACGGCCGGGTCCGCGAGACCCCGGAACCGGTCTGGGACGAACGCAGAGTGGAACGAGCCCGCTAGCCCCGGTCCCGCGGGGAGGGCCGGCCCTCCACAGAGGGCCGGCCCTTCGTGCAGGCCCGGCCCTCTGTGGAGGGCCGGGCCGTCGTCGGGGTCACCTCCAGCGCAGGAGTGCCCCCAGGCCGCCCGTGGGGACCTCCTGGGCGGCAACCGACAGGGCGCCGGCGTCCGTGGCCACCGCCGAGCGGATCAGCGCGTCGTCCGCCCGGGCCGCCCACGAGTGCTGCTCGCCGAGGATCTTCAGGTCGGTCCGCCGCACGGCGACCTGGTCGGGGTCCTCACCGATCCACACCTCGCGGTGCGCGTCGGGCCCGTCGAGCCTGATCAGCAGTTCGTCGATGCGGTGCTCGCGCGCCGCCTCGACCAGCGCGGGAACGCCCTCGACGGCCCCGGCCCGGCCCTCGCCGTCCGGGGTGCGGGCCGCGCGGAACCGTTCCAGCTCCGCCTCGGCCCGCCGCGCCACGTGCTCGGCGCGGGCCCGCTCCACGTCGTCGTCCAGGAGCCGGCTGCCGGTGCCGTGCGGCGCCTCCACCACCAGGTCGTGCAGCCGCTTGGGCAGCCGCTCGCGCACGGACCGCCGCTCCCGGTCGTCGCCGACGAGGATCAGCAGGTCGGCCCTGGTCTCCTCCTGGCACACGGCGAGCGCGTCGGCGACCTCCGCGGCGTTGTGCTCCCAGGTGTTCTCCACCCGCAGCTGGAAATGCCGCTCGGACCAGTCCACGGAGCTCGTCCGGTGCAGCGGCCACTGCCGGCCGGTCACGCCCCCGGCGTCCTCCCGGCCCAGCGCACTGCGCAGCTCGAAGTCCGCGCCCTTGCGGTCGACGTAGGCGACGACGCACACCGGGTCCTCGCCGGCCAGCTCCAGCAACGGCGTCACACGGGGCAGCGGCGCCCATTCGGCCCAGTCGCCGCCCTGCGGCGGACGCACCAGCGGCGGGTCGAGGACCACCTCGCCGGCGCGGGCGAACAGGGCCCGGCCGTGTGGCTCGGACGAGTGCCGCAGATCCTCGATCGCGCTCCGCACGGCCCGGCAGGTCGCCTCGTCCGCGCCCTGGGCGGCGAGCTGCCGTGCCATCGCCTGGGCCGTCAGGTGACGCTCGTGGGGGGTGTCCTCCGTATGCCGGGAGGTGTCGACGTACACCGAGGCCCACGGGCCGGGGTGTTCGTACAGTGGGTGCAGGAAAGCGAGATCCATGGCTCCTCCGGATGCCGCTCGGGTGGTGCTCAGGTGCTCCCGGGGCGGGTACCCGGACCGCATGGACGAACACGACGAGCGGGGCGACACGATGACCGGAGTGGACCCTGGCCGGCTGGACGACCAGCAGCTCATGAAGGAGCTGGAGACCATCCACCGCACGCGCCACGACACACTGCTGTACGGCTCGAACGACGCGCTGCGGGCCCACAACGAGCGCATGGCGCAGCTGGAGGGCGAGTACCTGCGCCGCAATCCGAACCGCCCGGTGGCCGCCGGCCGCACGCGCGAAGGGGCCCGGGAGCGCGGGAGCGGGGAGTCGGCGACTCCCACGACACCCGGCACCTGAGCCCCGCACGTCACCGCGCACGCCACCCGGAGGCCCCCACGCCCCCGCCGGGGCGTGGGGGCCTCCGCACCACCGTGGCGCCCGCGAGCGACGCGCCCGGCCTCCGCGCCGGGCGCGCGCCGGTGCCGTCAGGCGACCTCGCGGGCGAAGACGTCCAGGAACGTCTCGCAGAACGCCTTCAGATCGTCCGGCTTGCGGCTGGTGATCAGCTTGTTCGCCCCGTGGTCGCAGACCTTGACCTGCTCGTCGACCCAGGTGCCGCCCGCGTTGCGGATGTCCGTGCGCAGGCTCGGCCACGAGGTGAGCACCCGGCCGCGCACGACGTCCGCCTCGACCAGGGTCCACGGCGCGTGGCAGATCGCGGCGACGGGGCGGCCCTGCTCGAAGAAGTCCCGCACGAACGCGACGGCCCCCTCGTCCATGCGCAGGAAGTCCGGGTTGGCCACGCCGCCCGGCAGCACCAGCGCGCCGAACGAGCCCGGCGAGGTCTCACCGACGACCTCGTCGACCGGGAAGGTGTCCGCCTTGTCGAGGTGGTGGAACGCCTGGATCTCCCCCTCCTTCGTCGACACGAGCACGGGCTCGTGACCGGCGTCCTTCGCCGCCTGCCACGGATCGGTCAGCTCGACCTGCTCGACGCCCTCGGGCGCGACCAGAAACGCGATACGCATGATGTCCGACGTCCTTCCTGGTTGATCTGTCCGGTTCCTCGAATCCGCCGCCCGGGTCCGGGCTAGCCGTCGCCGCGGGCGTCCGGCTCGGCGCGGCTGATGTCCGCCAGCGCCGACGCGGGGTCCTCGGCCTCGGCCACGTCGCCGAGGCTGACGATGCCGACCGGCAGCCCGTTCTCCACCACCGGCAGCCGGCGCACGGCGTGCTCCCGCATCAGCGCCACCGCCGTCGCGACCCTGTCCTCCGGCGTCACCGTGACCGGGTCCTTGCTGCACACGGCCCGGGCGCTCACCGTCATGGGATCGGCGCCGTCGGCGACGGCCCGCACCGCGATGTCACGGTCGGTGAGCACCCCCACCACGTCCTGCCCGTCGGCCACCACGACGTCGCCGATGTTCTGCGCGCGCATCAGCTGCGCCGCCTCGACGAGCGAGGCGTCCGGGCGCACGGCGACCACACCCGCCGTCATCACGTCCTTCACCAACTCGGCTTTCACCGGTGTCTCCGTTCCGTTCCGGGCCGACGAGAGCACCGCGGCGCACCTCCGGCGCGGCCGCGGTGCCCTCGCACGGTCCCTACGCGTACTCCTGCGGACCGGTCTCCCGGGCCCGGACCAGGGCTCGGGCCAGCTCCTGGACATTGCCGTAGCGCTCCTGGCGCGGCAGCCGCTCCAGTGCCTCGACGAGCGCGTCGGGCGCCTGGCGGCCCCGCAACGCGCGGGCCAGCTCGCGCGGACTCGCGGGGAACGCCCTGCGGCCCAGGATCCGGGCCAGGTCCAGCCGCACCGACTCCAGGGACGTCGGCCCGCGGCCCGGTGTCACCGGCCCGTACGCGACGTCGGGGTCGTCCTCGGCGGCCGGCTCCGGGTCGTGCCACTCCTCACTGCGCGTGGGATGCCCGGACCTGAGCAGACCCTGCAGTTCGTGCTTCATCTCGTCGTCCCGGTGGACGCTCAGCCGGTCGCTGCCTCGCTGCATGTCTCCCTCCAGACCTTCGGGGGTCCGCACCGCGTACCCGAACACCGGGAGCCGACACGGGTCCGGCGCCCCGGATCCCCGCGGCGACCCGGTTTGCGCCACCGGCTGCGGGAGACCCGGACCGCACCCCCCACACCTCCCTGGGGAAGGACACGCCATGGCGCTGCTCGCTGTGCTCATTCCGCTGCTGATGCTCGGGGTGATGCTGGGCCTGGGCCGATACGAGGAACTGCTGCTGCCGCAGGGCGACACCGGCCGGCGTGAACCGGCCGGTGCCTCCCCCGCGGTCGCTACTTCTTCTCCCGCCCCGGCAGGAACTCCTGCACCTTCGCCCTGAAGCCGCGCCTGACCACCGGTCCCCGGTCCGCGTCACCCTTCAGCAGCGACGCGGCGGTCGCCTCCAGCTGCTCCCAGGTGGCGTGCGGCGGGACCGGTGGGACGGCCGGATCGGTCAGGAACTCCACCACCGCGGGCCCGTCCGCCTCCAGCGCGGCACGCCACGCCGCCTCGACGTCCTCCGGCTTCTCCACCCGGATGCCGGTCAGTCCCAGGGACCGCGCGAACGCCGCGTACTGCACGTCCGGCAGCTCCTGCGACGGCAGGAACGACGGCGCGCCCCCCATGGCGCGCAGCTCCCAGGTGACCTGGTTCAGGTCGCGGTTGTTCCACACCCCGATCACCAGCCGCGGATCGTCCCACTGATGGCGGTACTTGGCCGCGGTGATCAGCTCCGCCATGCCGTTCATCTGCATCGCCCCGTCCCCGACGAGCGTGATCGCCGGCCGGTCCGGATGCGCGAACTTGGCGCCGATCGCGTACGGCACCGCGCAGCCCATCGTCGCCAGCGTGCCGGAGAGGGAACCGCGCATGCCCGGCCGCATGGTCAGGTGCCGCGCGTACCAGTTCGCCGTCGAGCCCGAGTCGGAGGTGACGATCGCGTTGTCCGGCAGCAGCCCGTCCAGCGCCCGGGCCACGTGCTCCGGGTTGACCGGATCGGCCTCCAGCGCGGCCCGGCGCTCCAGGACGTCACGCCAGTGCCGCACGTTGTCGCACACCGTGTCGTACCACTCGCGGCCGCGGCCGCCCTCGATCAGCGGGATCAGCCGCTCCAGGGACGCCTTGGCGTCGCCGACCACATTGACCTCGTAGGGGTAGCGCATCCCGATCATGTGCGGGTCGATGTCGATCTGCACGCCCCGCGCCGTGCCGAACTCCGGCAGGAACTGGGAGTAGGGGAACGACGAGCCGATCGTCAGCAGCGTGTCGCAGTCCCGCATCAGCTCGTACGACGGACGGGTGCCCAGCAGGCCGATCGAGCCGGTGACGTAGGGGAGTTCGTCGCTGATGACGTCCTTGCCGAGCAGCGCCTTGGCGACGCCCGCGCCGAGCAGTTCGGCGATCCGCTCCACCTCGGCCCGCGCACCGGCCGCGCCCTGGCCGACCAGGATCGCCACCTTGTCACCGGAGTTGAGGATCTCGGCCGCCCGCCGCACCGCGTCGTCGGACGGAACCGCCGTCCACCCGCTGCGGTCCAGGCTGGAGGGCACCATCTTGAACTCGTGCGACGGCGGCTCGTGGTCGAGGTCCTGCACATCGCCCGGGATGATCACCGCGGTCGGGCAGCGACGCGCGTACGCGGTCCGGATCGCCCGGTCCAGCACGTTCGGCAGCTGCTCGGGCACCGTCACCGTCTCCACGAAGTCGGAGGCGACGTCCTGGAACAGCGAGTGCAGGTCCACCTCCTGCTGGTAGGAGCCGCCCATCGCGGTGCGGTGCGTCTGCCCGACGATCGCCAGCACCGGCACATGGTCCAGCTTGGCGTCGTACAGGCCGTTGAGCAGATGGATCGCGCCCGGCCCCGACGTCGCCACGCACACCCCGAGACGGCCGCTGAACTTGGCGTAGCCGACCGCCTGGAGCGCCGACATCTCCTCGTGCCGCGCCTGCACGAACCGCGGCTCGTTCTCGGCCCGGCCCCACGCCGCGAGCAGGCCGTTGATGCCGTCACCCGGGTAGCCGAAGACGTGCTCCACCCCCCACTCGCGCAGCCTGCGCAGGACGTGGTCGGAGACCTTGCTGCTCATGTACGACCTCCCGGACGCGTGACGGCACCGCCGGCCCTACGAGTCACCCTGTGCGACGGCGGAAAACGCGGACGTCCCAGGACCCGGCTGCCGCCCGGGGCGCGGCTGTCGCACGGGGGACGGTGTTCACCCGGTCGGCGGGTGCCGTCCCGCTAATGGGCGCCGGCCGCGCGCGGTGCCGCGCCGGGCTCGCTGTGATGGCGGCAGGGCCTTCCCGCCGACGCCCGAAGGAGCTCGCTCCATGCGCCGCACCCTCCACGCACTGTCCGTCGCCGCCCTGACCGGCCCGGCCCTGCTGGGCCTCGCGCCGGCCGCGGCCGCCGAACCGGCCGCCGAGGTCGCTCCGGCCACCGTCCGGCCCGGGGGCACGCTCACGATCTCGGTCACCTGCGATCCGGACGGCGGGCCCCCGCCCGAGAGCATCGACGCCACCTCGCAGGCCTTCGAGGAGGGCACGGTGGCGCTCCACAAGGTCGGCGGCAACGACGACGAGCTGTCCGGCCCCGCCTACCGCGGCACGGCCCTCATCGCCTCCGCCGAGAACTTCGAGGGCGACCCGGACGCCCTCGGCGAGGACTCCGCGTGGAGCGTCGACGGCACCTGCCCGGCCGCTCCGGGCGGGGAGGGCAAGCCCTGGAGCGCGACCTTCACGGTGTCCCACGGGACGGGCCCGCAGCCACCGTCCCACCGGCCGAGCCACAAGCCCACGCACCACCACCCCTGCCCCGAGCCGTCCCACCACGGCGGTCCCCACCCCACCGCGTGCGGCGCAGCACCCGTCCAGCGCGGCGTGCGGGCCGGTGACGGGGGCGCCTTCACCGACTCCGTGCCGGCCCTGGTCGCCGGCGGGCTGCTGATCGCGGGCGCGTGCGGCGCCGCCGTACACCGCCTGCGCAACCGGGGGAGCGACACCCACCACTGACACCCACCACTGACGCCCGGCGCACGGCAGCGGCCCCCGGCCTGCACCACGGCCCCGCGAGCCCCCCGCTTCCCCGGCCGCGTCCCGCTCATGCTGTGACCGTCACGACCCGGGCGGGGCTCATGGGGCGGCTGCCTCGTGGGTACTCAGGTGCCGAGGGCACGAGCCGCACCGTACGGACCACCGGGCAGCGGAGGGCGCGGACGCCGAAGACGACCCGACACGGCGGCACGACACGGCGGCACGAGTCACTGCGGAGGTACCGATGCGGCGCACGGACCCGGAAGGCCACGGCCCGGTCCGGTTCGGGCCACCGCTCCCCGAGGACGGCCTGCCCGTCCTGCCGGAACTGTCCGCCGTGCTGACGGCGGCGGCCACCCGCGGCGGCCACGAGCCGGTCGGCGGCGGCCCCGCCCTCCGCGAAGCCGCCTGCGGCTACTGGGACCGGCGCGGACTGCACTGCGACCCCGGCCGCGTCGCCGCCGCCCCCGGCGCGCCCGCGCTGCTGCTCGCCCTGACCGCGGCCCTCGGCGGCGACGTCCTCGTGCCGCGGCCCTGCGCGGCCTGGTGGGCGCCGTACGCCCGCCTGCTGGGACGCCCCGCCTTCCAGGTGCCGACCCCGCCGGAGAGCGGCGGCGTCCCCGACCCGTACGCCCTGCTGGAGACCGTGCGCCGGGTCCGCGCCGAGGGCGGCGACCCGCGCCTGCTGGTGCTGTCCGTCGCCGACGACCCCACGGCCACCGTCGCCCCGCCCGAGCTGCTGCACGAGACCGTGGAGGCCGCCCAGGGGGAGGGCCTGCACCTGGTCAGCGACGAGACCTGGCGCGACACCCTGCACGTTCCGCACGACACGGTGCTGCTCAGCCCCGCCGAGATGCTGCCCGACCGGGTCGTGGTCGTCTCGGACCTGGCCGGGGCGCTGCTCCCGCCCGGCTGGCCGGCCGCCGTGGCCCGCTTCCCGGCCGGTGACGACGCCGACGGCCTCCACGCGCGCGTGCTCGACGTGCTCACGGCCCTCGACGGGCGGGTCGCCGCCCCGGTCGCCGCGGCCGCCGGGTACGCCCTCGGGGAACCCGAGCCGGTCACCGGGCGCGTGACCGCCGCCGTGCGCCTGCACGCACGCCTGGCCGCCGCCGCGCACGACGCGGTGGTCTCCGCGGGCGCCCTCGCCCGGCCCCCGCGGTCCGGCCGCCACCTGTACGCCGACCTCGGCCCGCTGCGCCCGGCCCTGGCCGCGCACGGCGTCGGGGACGCGCAGGAACTGGAGGACTTCCTCAGCGCCCGGCTCGGCATGCCCGCGCCCGGCGGCCACCGTTTCGGCGACGGTCTGGAAGCCCTGCGCGTGCGGCTGTCCACCGGCGCGCTGTTGCCGGGCTCGGACACCGGACGCGCGGAATGCCTCACCTCACCCACGCCGTTGGAACTGCCGCACGTGCAACGCGCGTTGATCCGACTGAAGTCGGTCTTCGACGATCTCCGCGACGACGCTCAGCGAGGGGAGCCTGCGCGATGACGCAGCAGTCCGAGTCGACCACCGGCACGACGACCGGCACGGCCGCCGGCACGACGACCGGCACGGCCGCCGGCACGACGACCGGCACGGCCGCCGGCACGACGACCGGCACGGCCGCCGGCACGACGACCGGCACGGCC
>NZ_JBITSK010000001.1:0-205620 GCF_044540565.1 Streptomyces sp. NPDC085931 | reverse complement strand
GCCGGCTCGCCCGACGGCGGACCCACCGGCCCGGCCACCCCGGACGCCGGCCCCGCGGCCCTCCCGTCCCCCGTGGCCGCCCCGTACCCGCCGCCGGCCGAACCGCGGCCGCTGGCCGAGCGCCGGGTGTGGCCGCGCACCTTCCACGACCGGCTGACCGCCCCGCTGCCCGGCCTGAAGGCCATGGCCCGCTTCGCCCGCGAAGGCGCCGTGAGACCGGGCCCCGAGGGCCTGGCCGACATCCCCCGCCTGCCCTACGCCCCGGCCCCGCTGCCCCGCGTCGACGCCCGCTCGGTCGCGGTCACCTGGGCGGGACACGCCAGTTGGGTCCTGCGCATCGGCGGGCTCACCGTCCTCACCGACCCGGTCTGGTCCCGCCGCATCCTCGGCACCCCGGCCCGCGTGACGCCCGTCGGCGTCCCCTGGGAGGACCTGCCGCGCGTCGACGCCGTCGTCATCAGCCACAACCACTACGACCACCTGGACGCCCCCACCCTGCGCCGGCTCCCGCGCGACACGCCCGTCTTCGTCCCGGCCGGGCTCGCCCGCTGGTTCCACCGCCGCCGCTTCACCCGGGTCACGGAGCTCGACTGGTGGGAGGCGGCCGAACTGGACGGCGTCCGCTTCGACTTCGTCCCCTCCCACCACTGGTCCAAGCGCACCCTCACCGACACCTGCCACAGCCTCTGGGGCGGCTGGGTGCTCACCGACCGGGACGGCCGGCGCGTCTACTTCGCGGGCGACACGGGGTACGGCCACTGGTTCTCCCGCATCGGCCGCCGCTACCCCGGCATCGACCTCGCGCTCCTGCCCATCGGCGCCTACGACCCCCGCTGGTGGCTCCGCGACGTCCACTGCGACCCGGAGGAAGCCGTCCAGGCCGCCCAGGACCTGGGAGCGACCCGGATGGCCCCCATGCACTGGGCCACGTTCGTGCTGTCGGCCGAGCCGGTCCTGGAACCCCTCACCCGCGTCCGCGCGGCCTGGGAGAAGGCGGGCCTGCCCCGCGAGAACCTGTGGGACCTGCCGGTGGGCGCTTCGAGAGTGCTGTAGGAAGCGCGCCCGCAAGGGGCGCGGGGAACTGCGCGAGCGACCACACACGACCCGCACCCCGCCCAACCGCAGGCGCTCCTACGCACGCCGCGGCCGACGGAGCCCTACCGCACCCGCCGCACCACGCTCGGCACCACACTGATCAGCAGGGTCAGCCCGATCGCGGCCACGACCCCCTCCCACGGCTCGGCGAACAACGACCCGCCGAGGATCCCGATCAGCTGGTACGTCACGGCCCAGGCCAGACAGGCCGGGAAGTTCCCCCGGGAGAACCGCCGCAGCGGCCACTTCGCCAGCAGGCACGCCAGCATGACCGGAATCCGCCCGGCCGGCACCAGCCGGGACAGCACCAGCACGGCGACCCCGTGCGAGGCCAGCTTCTCCTGCGCCTGGGCCAGCCGGTCCTCCGGCGCCCGTGCCCGCAGCGCCTCCAGCCAGCGCGAGCCGTTCTTCGACTTCAGCCCGCGCCGCCCCAGCCAGTACAGCGCCGCGTCCCCCAGGAACGCCGCCAGTGACGCCGTGACGAACACCATCGCCAGCGAGAACGGCGCCGTCCGGTGGAGCGCGACCACCGCGGCCGAACTCACCAGCGCCCCCGTGGGGATCACCGGCACCAGCGCCCCGAGCAGCACCAGCACGAACAGTGTCGGATAACCGATCGCCTGCTGCGTCGCCTCCGGCACCACGGACGCCGGTGTGACGGCCGGCACCGCGAGCAGGGGCAGCCCGGCCAGAGCCACGGGCACGGACCACGTCACAGAGCCGCCTCCAGCCGCACGGTCTCGCCGTGCCGGAGCCGGTGCACCGCCGCCCCGGGCGCGTACCGGGCCGCGTGCCGGACGAACTCGTCGCCCGGCGCGTGGAACTCGTGGGGGCGCACGGCGTCCATTCCGATCGGCCAGTACGTGCCGTAGTGCACCGGCACCGCGCTGCGCGCCCCGAGACGCGCCAGCGCCTGTGCGGCCCGGCCGGCGTCCAGGTGCCCCTCGCCCAGGTACGGCCCCCAGCCGCCCACCGGCAACAGCGCCACGTCGACCGGCCCGACCTCCTTGGCCATCTCGTCGAACAGCCCGGTGTCCCCGGCGAAGTACGTGCGGGCCTCACCGGATATGCAGTAGCCGAGGGCGGGTGAGCGGTGCGGTCCGAGCGGCAGCCGCCGCCCGTCGTGCCGCGCCGGCACGGCCCGCACCACGACGTCCCCGACCCGCGTCTCGTCACCGGGCGCCACCTCGTCGATCCGCAGGTGCGTGAGCCGGCGCAGCGCGGGCACCGCCCGGCGCGCGCCCCGGGGCACGAGCAGGCGCGTGCCCGGCGCGAGCCGCGTCAGCGACGGCACGTGCAGGTGGTCGGCGTGCAGATGCGACACCAGGGCGATGTCCGCGCGGTGGGCACCGGGGGGCGGCAGCGCCCCGCGCCGGCGGCGCAGATGCGCGAGCCGGCGCGCGAACAACGGGTCGGTGAGCACGCGCACGTTCGAGTCCTCGACGGTGCAAGTGGCGTGACCCCACCAGGTGATCTCCACCGGCACTTCTTTGCCTCCTTCGCGCGACTCCCCGAAGCCTACGTGCAGGAGTAGGGTCGGCGGCGAAACCGGAGGTGAGGGGGGACGCCATGGGACCGGTGCGGGTCACGGCGATCGCGAGTCTGACGCCGCTGGAGGAGCTGGACCAGGATCCGTTCCTGGTCGACTCCCGCAGCCAGCACGCGATGTGCGCCCGCTGGGCCGCCGAGCGCGGCTACACGGTCGACCGCGAGCTGCTGGTCCGGGGACTGCGGCCCGACCACGGCGCCCTGTGGGACGGCGTCCGGCCCGGGCTCGACCTGTTCGTGGCGCCCAGCCGGCGGGTCCTGGAGAGCGCGCTCGCCTCCGTCGAGGAGTTCACCGCCGAGTGCGCGCGGCGCGGCGTCCGGGTCGAGACGGTGGGGCACGCCGAACCGGCGTACGACGCGGCGATGAAGGCGTGCGTGCACCGCAGGCTGTCCATGCCGACGGCCGGGTACGACGGCCGCTGAGGTCCCGCCCCGGGGGAGGAGCCGGGGGACGAAGGGGCTCTGCCGGGCGTTGTGACAGGGTGGGGGAGAGCCCGTGGACGCGGCGGGCCGGGACGTGAGGTGGCTGGGCGTGCGGGGCGTGTGGTGGCGGCGGGCCGCCAGTCAGGTGGGGCGGAGCGTCGCCGTGTGGGCGGTCTCCACCGTCACGATGCTGGTGCTCGCCGGGATCCTGCCGGACTTCCGGCTCCGCTCCGCGGACGGCGACAGCGCCACCGACATCGCCGTCACGGCCGCGTTCGGCGCCGGCGCCTTCGGCGTGCTGTCGGCCGTGGTGTGGCCGCTGCTGGTGCGGCTGCTGCTCCTCGTGCCCGCGCTGGTGCTGGGCCTGCTGGTGTTCTTCCTCAACGGGGCGCTGCTGCTGCTCGCCCTGAGCCTCAACCCCGCCGAGCGCGGCGCCGCCGCCCCGGAGACCGCCGTCGTGGTCGCCGCGGTGATGTCGGCCGTGGCGTCCGCGACCGGCGCCGCCCTGGCCGTCCGTGACGACGACGCCTACCGCCGCCGGCTGTACCGCCTCTCCGACCGCCGCCGCCGCTCCGGACCGCCCTGCCCGCCGAGCCCGGGCACGGTCTTCCTGCAACTGGACGGCGTCGGCCACGACACGCTGCTCGACGCGGTCGGCGAGGGCCTGATGCCCACCGTCGCCCGCTGGCTCGCCCCGGGCCCCGGCGGCCGTCCCAGCCACCGGCTCACCCCCTGGCGCACCGACTGGTCCAGCCAGACCGGCGCCAGCCAGCTCGGCATCCTGCACGGCAGCAACCACGACGTCCCCGCCTTCCGCTGGTACGAGAAGGACACCCGCGAGGTCGTCGTCTGCAACCGCCCCACCAGCGCCGCCGAACTCCAGCGCCGCGCCGTCGTCCACGCCGGGCACGAGGGCCTGCTCGCCGTGGACGGCGCCAGCCGCGGCAACCTCTTCGGCGGCGGCGCCGACCAGCAGGCCCTGGTGCTGTCCATCGCCACCCGCCGCCGCAGCCGCGAGAACCGCTCCCGCGACGGCTACTTCGCCTACTTCTCCGACCCGGCCAACGCCGTGCGCACGGCCCTGTCCTTCCTCGCCGAGGTCGGCCGGGAGATCGGCCAGTCCACCCGGGCCCGCCTGCGCAAGCAGCGCCCGCGCGTCTCCCGCGGCGGCCTCTACCCGCTCGTGCGGGCCTTCGCGACCGTCGTCGAGCGGGACGTCGTCGTCGCCGCCGTCACCGGCGACATGCTGGCCGGCCGCACCGCCGTCTACGCCGACCTGGTCGCCTACGACGAGGTCGCCCACCACTCCGGGCCCGCGAGCCGCGACGCCCGCAAGGTCCTCGAACGCCTGGACCGCTGCCTCGCCCTGATCGAGAACGTCGCCGAACACGCCCCGCGCCCCTACCGGATCGTCGTGCTGTCCGACCACGGCCAGAGCCCCGGCGAGACCTTCCGCTCCCGCTACGGCCTCACCCTCGGCGACCTGGTGCGGGCCGGCTGCGGACTGCCCGTGCCGCGCCGGGCCGAGCGCACCCGCAGCGGGGCGGAGGCGCGCGCCGCCGTCCGGGCCGCGCTGCGCATCCCGGTCCAGGAGGGCCGCGAACGGCCCCGCACCGGACGCCGCGAGGAGCCGATCGTGCTGGCCTCGGGCAACCTCGGCCTGGTCTCCTTCCCCGACGTCCCCCACCGGATGAGCAAGGAGGAGATCGACGCCCGCCACCCCGCGCTGCTGCCGACCCTGGCCAACCACCCCGGCATCGGCTTCCTGCTGGTGCGCAGCGAGCGGCACGGCGGAGTCGTCCTCGGCGCGTACGGGGCCGAGATCCCGCTGGCCGACCTCGACCACGACCCGGGCCCGCTCGCCGCGTTCGGCCCGGGCGCCGCCGACGCCGTCCGCCGTACGCACTCCTTCCCGCACGCCGCCGACATCATGGTCAACTCCTTCCACGACCCGGCCGACGGCGAAGTCCTCGCCTTCGAGGAGCAGATCGGCTCCCACGGCGGACTCGGCGGCGCCCAGGGCAAGCCCTTCCTGCTGTCGCCGCTCACGCTGTCCGCGCCCGTCGAGGACGGGGCCGAACTCGTCGGCGCCGAGCGGGTGCACCGGGTGCTGCGCCGCTGGCTGCGCGAGTCGAACGGGCCGCAGGTGCCGCTGGAGACCGGCGAGGAGGAGCGGGCCGCCTGAAATTCGGCTGCGCCGCACGGGCCGTCCGCCCACACTGTTCGGACCGGACGCCGCACCTCCGCGCGTCCCCGTCGAACACCCCCGAGGAGTCGCTGCTGTGCAGGCAGCCGTCACGGTCACGCCCGCCCGCGTCCCCGACCTGCTGCTCGGCCTCGCCACGGTCCGGCCGGTCTTCATCTGGGGCGCCCCGGGCATCGGGAAGTCCTCCCTGGTGCGGAACTTCGCCGAGTCGCTGGGCCTGGAGTGCGTCAGCCTGCTGGGCACGCAGCTCGCCCCCGAGGACCTGATGGGCGTCCCGCAGATCCGCGACGGCCGCTCGGTGTTCTGCCCGCCGGAGGCCATCGCCCGCGACGAGCCGTACTGCCTGTTCCTGGACGAGCTCAACGCGGCCACGCCGGACGTGCAGAAGGCGTTCTACTCGCTGATCCTGGACCGCCGCATCGGCAGCTACGAACTGCCCAAGGGCTCCATCGTCATCGGCGCCGGCAACCGCGCCACCGACAACGCGCTCGCCCGGCCCATCGCCTCCGCGCTGGTCAACCGGCTCACCCATGTGCACCTGGAGGCGTCCGCCGCGGACTGGCTGGCCTGGGCCGGGGAGAGCGGCATCCACCCGTGGATCGTGGACCACCTCACCGACCGGCCCGACCACCTGTGGTCCAAGCCGCCGAAGACGGAGGAGCCCTTCTCCACGCCGCGCTCCTGGCACATGCTCTCCGACGCCCTGCACTCCTTCGGCCGGGACCTCGACGAGGAGACGCTGCGGGTCCTGGCCCACGGCACGCTCACGCCCGCGCACGCCCAGGCCTTCTGCGGCTACGTGAAGATCGTCCGCAGCCGCTACGGCATCGAGGCCATCATCAAGGGCGACGCCCGCTGGCCGAACCGCCCCGAGGACCGCGACCTGCTGTACTACCTCGCCGACTCCTTCCGCGGCCGCCTGGTCAAGGAACTGCCCGCGAGCAAGGAGCACATGTCGGCGAACGGGCGGCAGACCGCCTACCGCGCCAAGTCGCTGCTGGTGCAGCTCGCCGAGATCTCCGTCGAGGTCGCCCAGACCGTCATCGCCTCCGACGCCGACGGCAACCCCGTGCTGCCCTCCTGGTTCCTCGTCGAGGCGGCGCGGGACATGCCCCGGCTGGTGGAGGCCCGGCGGTGAGCCGCGCGCACAGCGGTGACCAGCGCAGGAAGAAGCGGGACCTCGCGGGCGAGGCGTTCGCCGCGGGGATGCGGCTGATGCGGGCCAACCCCGCCCTCGGGGCCGTGGAGTTCGACGTCTGCCGCCAGGAGGAGTGCCGCTTCGCGCCCCGGGACGGCCTCGTCGCCGTCGACTCCGACGGCGACCTGCACGTCCACCCGGACCGGCTCGCCGAGCCCGCCGCCTGGGCCTGGGCGCTCGCCCACGCCGTCCTCCACCTCGGCTTCGGGCACGTCCCCGCCGTCAAGGGCGAGCGCGTCCAGCCCGACCGCTTCGACCTCGCCGCCCGCTGCGTCGTCGTCAACCGCTTCCTGCTCGGCTCCCCCGTCGGCGAGACCCCCGAGCACCTGCCCGCCTCCTACCCGGACGGCGACGAGGAGCAGCTCGCCGCCCGCTGGCGACGCCAGGGACTGCCCCCGGTCTACGAGCGCTGCGGCACGGCGGGCGCCGAGCCCGACCAGGTGCTGGTGCCGTGGACGGGCTGGTCCCGGCCGCCCGACTGGCAGCTGGCCTTCGCCACCGCCCTGACCCGGACCGTGTCCGCCGCGATGGACATGGCGGGCGGGCGCCGCGACAGCCTCACCGGCGAGATCGCCCGGCCGCGGCCCTGGCAGCGGGCGCTGAGCTGGTTCATCTCCTCCTACCCGCTGCTCGGCGGCATCGCCGCCGGCATCACGCTGGTCGCCGACGCCGAACTCGCCCGCGCCCACGGCATCGCCGTCGCCGCCGTCGACGCCGGGGCGGGGGAGATCTACATCAACCCGCTGCGGGGCTTCGAGGACGAGGAGTGGCGGTTCGTCCTCGCCCACGAGATGCTGCACGCCGCCCTGCGCCACGGCGACCGCTGCGGCACCCGCGACCCGTACCTCTTCAACGTCGCCTGCGACTACGTCGTCAACGGCTGGCTGACCGAGATGGAGGTCGGCACGATGCCCGAGGGGCTGCTGTACGACCCGCGACTCGCCGGGCTCTCCGCCGAGGAGGTCTACGACCGCATCGCCGGGGACCTGCGCCGCGGGCGCCGCCTGGCCACCCTGCGCGGCAAGGGCGTCGGGGACATCCTCGGCGGCCCGCTCGGCTCGCCCCGCGACTACGTCGACCTCGACGCGTTCTACCGCCGCGGCCTCGCCCAGGGCCTGGACCTGCACCAGCGGCAGGAACGCGGCTTCCTGCCCGGCGGGCTGGTCGAGGAGATCCGGGCGCTGAGCCACCCGCCGCTGCCCTGGAACGCGCGCCTGGCCCGCTGGTTCGACGAGTTCGTGCCCCGCCCCGAACCCGTCCGCTCCTACGCCCGGCCCGCACGGCGCCAGGCCTCCACGCCCGACATCCCGCGCGCCGGGCGGTACTTCCCGCCCGAGGAGATCGCCCGCTGCACCTTCGGCGTGGTCCTGGACACCTCCGGCTCGATGGACCGCGTCCTGCTCGGCAAGGCGCTGGGTGCGATCGCCTCCTACGCCGAGGCCCGTGACGTACCGGCCGCACGTGTGGTGTTCTGCGACGCGGCCCCGCACGACGCCGGCTACCTGCCCGTGACGGAGATCGCCGGGCGGGTCCGGGTGCACGGCCGCGGCGGCACCGTCCTGCAGCCCGGTGTCGACCTGCTGCACCGCGCGGACGACTTCCCGCCCGGCGCGCCCGTGCTGATCATCACCGACGGCTGGTGCGACACCCTGCGGGTGCGGCGCGAGCACGCCTACCTGATCCCGGCCGGGGCGCGGCTGCCGTTCAGCGCCAGAGGACCGGTCTTCCGCGTGAGTTGAGCCGGAGTGTGATCGGATGGGGGGTGAGGAACCCCGAACGACCGGGTTCCGGATACTCATCGAAAGGATGCGTCATGGCAGCCACGCGCTCCGCCCACACCGTGTGGGAAGGCAACCTCTTCAAGGGCAACGGTGTCGTCACCTTCGACTCCTCGGGCATCCTCACCGAGCAGCCGGTCTCCTGGGCGGCCCGTACCGAGGAGCCGGGCGGGAAGACCAGCCCGGAGGAGCTGATCGCCGCGGCCCACTCCAGCTGCTTCTCGATGGCCTTCTCCAACATCCTCGACAAGGCCGGCACCCCGCCGACCAAGCTGGTGACCTCCGCCGACGTCACGTTCCAGCCGGGTGAGGGCATCACCGGCATCCACCTCACCGTCGAGGGCACCGTCCCCGGCATCGACGAGGAGGCCTTCCTCGCCGCCGCGGAGGAGGCCAAGGTCGGCTGCCCGGTCAGCCAGGCCCTGAAGGCCACGCCCATCACCCTGACCGCCAAGCTGGCCTGACCTCGCACACGCAGGCGAGCGGGCCCCCGCACGAACACGCCGGGGGCCCGCACGGGAACGCCGGACGGGCCGGAACGGGAACGTCAGGCAGACCGGCACGGGAACGCCGGACGGACCCGCGCGGGTACGTCAGGCGGGCCCGCGCAGGGCATCGCGTGGGCCCGCCCGCCGGGGCGTGGCCCGCGTGGTGCCGTCGGGCACGCGTGCGGTCGAGCGCCGCACCTCGGTGTTCGGCGCACCTTCCACCGCCCCGTCCGCCGAATTCGCCGCGCGTGACGACCGCCGCGCCCGCCCGTCTCCCGTCCGATCGCCGCGGCCACGCCGATCGTCCTCGCCCTCGCCCTGCGCGCCCACGGCACGGCCCACGCGCCGGCCCGCTGCCACCCGCCCCGATGACGACGTCGCCCCCTCCCGCCCCCGCGCTCGCCCTCCCGGAGTCCCCGGTCATGACGCCACGCCCCGCCGTCTCCGCCCACCGGGGCGGCTCCGAGCGCGCCGGTCCCGCCACCCGGGAGGCCTACCGGGACGCGCTCGAGTCCGGCGCGGAGTACGTCGAGTTCGACGTCCGGCGCACGGGCGACGGTGTTCTCGTCGTCTACCACGACCCCCGCGTCGGCCCCGCCGGGCCGCCGCTGTCCGCGCTCACCCACGCCGAACTGAGCGAGCGGGCCGGCTACGACGTGCCCGCGGCGGAGGAGGTCATGGCGCTGATCGCCGGGAAGCTGGTGGCACACCTGGACCTGAAGGAGGTGGGCTACGAGCGGGAACTGCTCGACCGGGCGGTCGCCCTGCTCGGCGAGGACGGGCTCGTCGTGACGACACTGGAGGACCGTTCCGTCGCCGCCGTCACCCGGTCCCACCCCGGGGTGCGCACCGCGCTGTCCCTGGGCCGTGACCGCACGGGCCTGGCCCCGGCGCGGCTGGCCGGGACCCGGCTGAGCGAGCTGTTCCCGGCCCGCCGGATCCGCGCCTGCGGGGCCCACGGCGTCGCCGTGCACCAGCGGCTGGCCAGGGCGAACGTACTGCGCGAGGCGACCCGGCGCGGCCTGTTCACCATGGTGTGGACGGTCAACGACGACACCCTGATGCGTGCGTTCCTCGCTCACCCGCGCGTCGACGTGCTCGTCACCGACCGGCCCCGGCGTGCCGTGGCCCTGCGCGGCGCGATGACCCCCACGCGGCATTGACAACAGCGCACTCAAGTTTTGTGCTGGGAGGTGGAGCGAGAGCGCCCTGGCGGAAGGGGACAGCGATGGGACGTGCGGTCGGTATCGACCTGGGAACCACGAACTCGGTGGTCGCCGTGCTGGAGGGCGGTGAGCCCACCGTCATCGCCAACGCGGAAGGAGCCAGGACCACGCCCTCGGTCGTGGCGTTCGCCAAGAACGGCGAGGTGCTGGTCGGCGAGGTCGCCAAGCGGCAGGCCGTGACGAACGTGGAGCGCACGGCCCGCTCGGTCAAGCGGTACATGGGGGACGGGCAGTGGCGCTTCCCCGGGCAGGGCGACATGGACGGCACCCGCTACCGGGCGCAGGAGTTGTCCGCGCGGGTGCTGCAGAAGCTGAAGCGGGACGCCGAGTCCTACCTCGGCGAGGACGTCACCGACGCGGTCATCACGGTCCCGGCGTACTTCGACGACTCCCAGCGGCAGGCGACCAAGGAGGCCGGGGAGATCGCGGGCCTGAAGGTCCTGCGGATCATCAACGAGCCGACGGCCGCGGCCCTCGCCTACGGCCTGGACAAGGAGAACGACCAGACCGTCCTCGTCTTCGACCTGGGCGGCGGCACCTTCGACGTGTCGCTGCTGGAGATGGGCGAGGGCGTCATCGAGGTCAAGGCCACCAACGGCGACACGCACCTGGGCGGCGACGACTGGGACCAGCGGATCGTCGAGTACCTGATCAAACGCTTCAAGGGGCAGTACGGCGTCGACCTGGCCCAGGACAAGATGGCCGTGCAGCGCCTGCGCGAAGGTGCGGAGAAGGCGAAGATCGAGCTGTCCAGCTCCACCGAGACGACGATCAACCTGCCGTACATCACGGCCTCCGCCGAGGGGCCGCTGCACCTGGACGAGAAGCTGACCCGGGCCCAGTTCCAGGAGCTCACCGCGGACCTCCTCGACCGCTGCAGGACGCCCTTCCACCAGGCGGTCGAGGACGCCGGGGTGAAGCTCGCGGCGATCGACCATGTGATCCTGGTCGGCGGCTCCACCCGGATGCCCGCCGTGACGGACCTGGTCAAGGAACTCACCGGCAAGGAGCCGCACAAGGGCGTCAACCCTGACGAGGTCGTGGCCCTCGGGGCCGCGCTCCAGGCGGGCGTCCTGCGCGGCGACGTCAAGGACGTGCTGCTGCTCGACGTCACGCCGCTGTCCCTGGGCATCGAGACCAAGGGCGGCATCATGACGAAGCTGATCGAGCGCAACACCACGATCCCCACCCGGCGTTCGGAGATCTTCACCACCGCCGCCGACAACCAGCCCTCGGTCGGCATCCAGGTCTACCAGGGCGAACGCGAGATCGCCGCCTACAACAAGAAGCTCGGCGTCTTCGACCTCACCGGGCTGCCGCCCGCCCCGCGCGGCGTCCCGCAGATCGAGGTCGCCTTCGACATCGACGCCAACGGCATCATGCACGTCTCCGCCAAGGACATGGCCACCGGCCGGGAACAGAAGATGACCGTCACCGGCGGCTCGGCCCTGCCCAAGGACGACATCGACCGCATGATGCGCGAGGCCGAGCAGTACGCCGAGGAGGACCGCAAACGCCGCGAGGCCGCCGAGACCCGCAACCAGGCCGAGCAACTCGTCTACCAGACCGAGAAGTTCCTCCGCGACAACGCCGACAAGGTCCCCGCCGACACCAGGGCGGAGGTCGAGTCCGCCGTCGCCGACCTCAAGGCACGGCTGGACCGGCAGGCGGACACCGCCGACCTGCGCACCGGCGTCGAGGAACTCGCCGCGGTCAGCCAGCAGATGGGCCAGGCCATGTACGCCCAGCCCCAGCAGACCCCCACACAGGACACCCCCACCCCGCCACAGGACGAGGAGGGCGTGGTCGACGCGGAGATCGTGGACGACGACAAGGACCGGCGGGACGCCGGGGGTGGCACCGCCTGATCGAGACCACCGCCGGAGAAAACCCTTTCACGGCTGTCAGTGCCCCCTGTTAGCCTCCAGCGGCTCGGATGATCACCGGGCCAGGGGAAGCCGACAGGGGAGGGACAGTTGAACGTACTGAGACAGTCCGGCGGACGCAGTCTGCTGGCGGTGGGGTGCGCGGTGGCGGCCGTCATGACGACCGGCACCGGCGTGGCGGGAGCCGCGGACAACCTGCCGCCGAAGCAGCCGCTCGTCCAGGATCTGCGGACCGGGTACAAGGAGTGCGCCGCGGGGGACGCGAGGGTGTACGTATCCGGAGCGCCCACCCTGACCGCCGTGCTGCACGACCCGGTGGAGGACAACCGACCCGCCGAGGCCGACCTGGTCAAGGGCGAGTTCGAGGCCTGGTGGACGGACGCGGACGGCACGGAACAGCGGCGCTCGTTCGTGACGCACGAGACGCCTTCCGGCACCCGGCAGCAGTGGCGCATGCCCGCCGACGACCTCCCACCGGACACCGTGGTCTCGTGGCGCGTGCGGGCGAACGACGGCCGGGCGAACTCCCCCTGGAGCTCCGAAGGCGACGGCTCGGTCTGCGAGTTCGTCTACGACGACGACAATCCGGAACCGGCGAGGGTCTCCTCCCCCGAGTACCCGGAGGACGTGCTCTGGGTCGACGGAGTGGGCGTGTACGGCCACTTCACGATGGACTCGCCCTCCGACGACGTCGTCTCCTACCAGTACGGCTTCATCGGCGGCCCCTACGGGTCCGCCGTTCCCGAGCGACCCGGCGGGCCCGCGACCATTCCCTTCCTGCCCCTCGAGTCCGGTCCCGAGCAACTGACCGTCCGGGCCGTCGACCGCTCAGGACGCAGCAGCGGTGAGACCTCGTACCGGTTCTACGTGAAGAACGGGCGTGCCCCCGTCGCCCACTGGCCCCTGGACGACGCCGAGGGCGCCTCCGGCGCCGACGCCGAGACGGGAACCGACGCCCAGGCCGGCGCCGGCGTCACCTTCGGCGGCCCGGCCCCCGCCCGCACCGCCCTCACCGCGACGGCCACCCTGGACGGCAGCAGCCACGGCTACCTCACCCCGGGCGCCCCCGCCGTCGCCGACCCCCGCAAGAGCTTCGCGCTCAGCGCCTGGGTCCGTCCCGCCCAGACCGACCGGAACATGACGGTCGTCAGCCAGGACGCGGGGGAGAGCGCCGGCCCGGTCCTCGGACTGAACGCCCGGGGCGAGGCTCCGGCGTGGTCCTTCACCCTCGGCGCCGCACAGGTGTCGGGCGGTGCTCCGGAGACCGGTGAATGGGCTCACCTGCTGGGCGTCTACGACGCCGAGACGGGCAAGGCGCATCTCTACGTCAACGGCCGGGAGACCGGCGACCCCACTGGAGCGGACCCCTCGGCGGCCGCCGGTGCCTTCCAGATCGGCCGAGCCCGCGACGGCAACGGCTACCACGACCGCTGGCACGGCCAAGTGGGCGACGTCAAGGTCCACGACCGCGTCGTCGTTCCTGCCCAGGCCGCCGAACTGGCCTATCGCAAGCCCTCACTGCGCGGCCACTGGTCGCTTGAGACGGCCGCGGACGGCGCCAGCCCGGACCAGAGCGGCGGTGCCCCGCTGAAGCTGGGACCCGGCGCGACGATCTACCGCGTCCCGGAGGACTCCTGCCAGCCGTGGTCGGACCCGGAGTGCGTGCCGACGCCGGAGGCGCTCGTCGGTGAGGGCCATCTGGCGCTCGACGGCGAAACCGGTCATGCGACCGCCGAGGGGCCGGTGGTCGACACCTCGGACAGCTTCACCGTCGGCGTGGTCGTGCGACTGGCGGACACGGAGCCGGACCGCCCCATGACCGTGCTGTCGCTGCCCGGTCAGCACACCGACGCCTTCAAGGTCCGCTACCACCCCGGGCAGCACGCCTGGCAGCTGATCATGCCGCACCGGGACGAGCGAGGAGCCCCCGAGACCGTGGTGGCCCGGGTGGACGGGTACGGCGGAGAGGTGCACCGGGTCGCCGTGGTCTACGACGACGCGTCCGACAGGATCAGACTGTATGTCGACGGCCAGACCGGCGCCGAGGCGACGGCCGACCTCCCGAACCACTGGCAGGGTGCCGGCCCGCTCCAGATCGGACGGGCCCGGACCGGCGACGGGTGGGGCGAGCATCTGCGCGGAGACGTGGACGAGGTGCACGCCTTCGCCGGTGCGCTGACCGACGACGACATCCCGTTCCTGGGCTCCGGCGTGGAGCCGTGTTTCTGCTAGTCGCGGCTTCTCACCCGGTGTGCGCGGGCGGCAGTGTCGCGCACACCGCGTCCAGCACCGTCGCGTACGGCGTGCCGAAGTCGGTGAGGCGGGTGCGGAGCAGGTCCAGGCCGTCGTGGTGGTCGGCCAGGAGCTGGGTGTCGCCGGTGCGGGCCGCGCACTCCAGGACCGCCGGCAGGAAGTCCGGCGGTTCCTCGCCGGTGGTCTCCAGGCCGTGCGAGCGGTACAGCTCCTCGGAGGGCGTGGGGGCCGCCTCGCGCCACGCGCTGAGATACAGGCTGTGGTCCGGTTCCGCCTCGAAGACCTCGACGTAGTGCGCCGCCAGCTCGCGCGGCGGGGTCAGCGCCGCGTGGTCGGCGAACGTCCGCAGCTGCGGGGCGGCTTCGCGCAGCAGCGGCAGCCGGGTGCGGAAGTCGTCGTCGGGGAACATCAGGCACAGCGCGGCCGCCTGGTACAGCACCTCGAATCCGGGCATCGGACCTCCTTCGCGTGCGCTCCCTGGGCTGTCCCGTGCAGCCGACGCTAGGGGCGGGTCGGGGAGCACACCTGCCGACGGCGCCCGTACGGGTCAGTACCCGTGCCGTGACGTCATGGCCGGGAGCGACCGCGCGAGGGGGTGGGCGGCCGTCTCAGAAGCTGTCGCGGTAGCGCCGCAGCAGCGCCTGAGTGCGCTGCGTCGAACCGGCGCGGGCGGTCATGTGGTCCAGGACCTCCAGGTGCGCCGAGACCTCCTTGCGGGAGTCCAGGTACAGCGCGCCGGTCAGGTACTCGGTGAACACCATGTCGGGCAGCTCGGGCTCGGCGAAGCGGAACAGCGAGAACGGCGCGTACGTCCCCGGGTGCGGACCGTCGGCGAACTCGGCGACCTGGAGCGTGACCCGGTCCCGCTCGGCGTACTCCAGCAGCTTGTCCAGCTGGTCGCGCATCACCTTGCCGTCGATGCTCACGGGGCGGCGCAGCACCGTCTCGTCCATGATCACCCACAGGTGCGGCGGGTCGGGGCGCTCCAGCAGCCGCTGCCGCTCCATCCGCAGCGACACGTGCCGCTCCACCGCCTCGGGACCGGCGTTCGCGATGGTGCCCGCCTCCAGCACGGCACGCGCGTACCCCTCGGTCTGCAGCAGCCCGGGCACGAAGTGCGGCTCGTAGGAGCGGATGATCCGGGCGGCGCCCTCCAGGCTCACGTACAGGCTGAACCACTCGGGCAGCACGTCGTGGAACCGCTGCCACCAGCCGGGCCGGTTCGCCTCCTCGGCGAGCTCGACGAACGCGCCCACCTCGTCCTCGGCCACTCCGTACGCGGTCAGCAGGATCTGCACGTACGGGATCTTCAGCGCGACGTCGGCGGTCTCCATCCGCCGGACCGTCGCCGGGGCGACGCGCAGCACCCGCGCGGCCTCCTCGCGGCTGAGGCCCGCGGCCTCGCGCAACTCCTGCAGCCGCTTGCCCAGCACCACCTGGCCCACGGTGGGTGCGGCCCGCCGTTCACTCACGCCACGCCTCCCCAACGTGCCACGTCCGCGATCAGTGTGGCACGCCCGGCCGCCCGCTTCACAGGCCCGACGGCGAGGAGACCGCGGACCGGGGCGCGCGGGGACATTACCCCACGGGTAATCGACCGGCCGCCGCCCCCGCGGGATCGTGAACACACCGGGTCCCGGGCCGGCGCACTCCGACCCGGGCCCCGGCCCCGGCCGCACCACCCGCCCGGCCGCTCACCCCGGGACGAGCCCCCAGGGCCGGACCGGTCAGGCACCGCAACCGACGGAGGATGATGCCCCATGTCCACGACCCAGCTCGCCGCGCTCGCCCGGACCACCGAGCCGCAGGCCGCGCTGCGCCGCTTCCTGGCCCTGGACGCCGCCGTGACCGGCGCCAACGCGCTCGCCTACCTCGCCCTGTCCGGCCCGCTGGGACGGTTCCTCGGGGTCGACGCGGCGCTGCTGCTCGCACTGGGCGCCTTCCTCGCCGTGTACGCGACCGGGGTGGGGCTGCTGGCCTCCCGCCGCCGGCCGCCCGCGCCCGGCGTGCGCACGGTGGTCGAGGCCAACCTCGCCTGGGCGGTGCTGAGCCTCGCGGCCCTGGCGCTGTGGCTCTCGCCGAGCACGGCGGGCGCCGTGTGGACGGTCCTGCAGGCGCTGACCGTGGCCGGTTTCGCCGCACTCCAGCACCTGTCCCTGAAAGCCCGTCAGGAAATCTGAAAACCCGTCAGGAAACGGACTCCTGAAGGTACTTCGCCGTCGCCGGGTCGGCCGGGAGCAGCGTCTCCACGGCCAGCTCGGCGACCGTCACGTCCATCGGCGTGTTGAACGTGGAGATCGACGAGATGAACGACAGCGTCCGCCCGCCGTGCTCGATCCGCAGCGGCAGCGCGAAGTACGGCACCTGCTCGCCGGGCTCGCCGGCCGGGTCCTCGTCCGGCACCGGATACGCCGCGACCTCCTCGTACAGCGCCCGCAGCGGCGCGGAGCGGTGCAGCGCGATCTGCCGTTCCAGCTGCTCCAGCAGATGCCCGCGCCAGGCGCGCAGGTTGCGGATGCGGGGCGCCAGGCCCTCCGGGTGCAGCGCCAGCCGCATCGCGTTCAGCGGCGGCTCCAGCAGCGCCTGCGAGACGCCGTCGACCAGCGCCATGATCCCGCGGTTGGCCGCCACCACGTCGTACAGCGCGTCCACCACCAGCGCCGGATAGGGCTCGTACCCGCCGATCAGCCGCTCGATGCCCTCGCGCAGCGGGCCCAGCGCCGGGTCGTCCAGCGACGTCTCCGGGTAGCGCGGGGCGTAACCGGCCGCCAGCAGCAGCGCGTTGCGCTCCCGCACGGGGACGTCCAGGTGCTCGGCCAGCCGCAGCACCATCTCCTCGCTGGGCCGGGACCGGCCCGTCTCGACGAAGCTGATGTGGCGGGCCGAGGAGTCCGCGCGCAGGGCCAGCTCCAGCTGGCTGACCCGCCGCTGCTCCCGCCAGGTCCGCAGCAGGGGACCGACGCCCTGCCGCGCGGTGGACGGGTGAGTGGTCATGCCGGGACCGTAACCGAGAACCGGCGGCGGCGGACAGGGCACGGAGCTGCGCCCGGGGTCCCGGACCTGGCGTTGTGGCAGGCTGAGAGGCGACGACGAGGACACCCGCAGCGAGGGAAGGAGCACAGCCCATGCCCGTCGAACCGCTGTCGCGCGAGGAGATCCAGGACCGGCTGGCCGAACTGCCCGGCTGGTCGCTCGACGGGGACCGCCTCACCCGCTCCTACCGGCTCGGCTCGCACTTCGCCGCGACGGCGATGGTCGTGCACATCGCCCAGGTCCAGGAGGAACTGGACCACCACTCCGACCTCACGCTCGGCTACCGCACCGTCTCCCTGTCCGTGCACACGCACTGCGCGGGCGGCGCCGTCACCGAGAAGGACTTCGAGCTCGCCCGCAAGGTGGAGGACCTGGCCCCCGGACACGGGGCACACTGACCGCGTGCTCGACTACGACAAGGAAGCGGAACGGTACGACGCCTCCCGCGGCGGCGAGCCCCGGGCGGCGGCCGCCGCCGAGGCGGTGCTGGGTCTCGTGCCGCGCCGGGCGCGCGGACTGCTCGACGTCGCCTGCGGCACCGGCATCGTGACCCGGCGGCTCGCCGCGGCGCGTCCCGGCATGCGGGTGACCGGCGTCGACCTCGCCCCCGCGATGGTCCGCCAGGCCGCCGCGCGGCTGCCCGGTGCCGTCGTCCGCGCCGACAGCCGCCGACTCCCCTTCCGGGACGGGCAGTTCGACGCCGTCTGCACGGTGTGGCTGCTGCACCTGGCCGCCGGACCCGCCGAGGTGCGGGCCATCGTCGGCGAGTGCGCCCGGGTGCTGCGCCCCGGCGGGGTGTACGTCACCACCGTCGACAAGGCCGCCTCCCACAACGTGGGCAGTGACATCGATGTCGTCCTGTCCTCCCGGCCGCCCAGCCCGGTCCGGGACGCGGCGGCCGACGTCGAGGCGCACGCCGCCGCCCACGGCCTGGTCCCGGCCGGGCAGGCCCGGTTCACCGGCCACGGCCAGGGCCGCAGCCCGCGCCGCACGATCGCCGATCTGCGCCGGGGCTGGTTCGTCACCCTGCCGCCGGGCGAGCCCCTCGCGGAGGAGTTCGCCCGGCGCCTGGCGCGCCTGCCCGACCAGGACCGGCCGCGCCCCGACCCGGTGTTCGGCCTCCGGGCGTTCCACAAGCCCGGGTGACACCACCGGCCCGGCCGGTCAGCCGGGTCGCCCCACCGCGCGGTTTCCGGTGGTTCCTGCGGGCAGCGAGTCGGACAGGTAGGCGGTCAGGTCGGGCACGTCGGGCGTCAGCAGGTGCCGTACCCAGGCGTCCCGTTCGTGCTGGATCGGCGGCAGTTCCCAGACGCAGCCGATCCAGGGCCGCGCGGAAGGGACGAAGTGCGTCGGGTCGCGGTCCGGGCAGCCCAGCACCGGCTGGCCCGCCGCGGCGCCCCCGAAGTGCAGGACGTTGTCCCACACCCAGCTGTACGCGTTCAGATAGGCCCCGTCGTCGCCGCCCCGGTGCAGCACGACGAACGTGGCCGGCGGTGTGCCGTCCGGCTCCGGCAGCAGCTCCGGCAGGATCGCGCGGGCCGCCTGCTCCACCTCGGGCTCGATGCCCGCCGGGTCCGCGGTGACGTGGTAGCGCTTGACGTGCCGCCCGGCGACCCGGAGGGGCGGGGGCACGGTCAGCAGTTTCTCGCTGAAAGGCATGGCGGCACGCTAGGGCGCCTCCACTGACATCCTGTGTCAGTGAAGTCCAGCCGTCTCGTCTCCGTCCTCCTGCTGCTCCAGACCCGCGGCCGGATGACCGCCGCCCAGCTCGCCGAGGAGCTGGAGGTGTCGGTGCGCACGGTGTACCGGGACGTCGAGGCGCTGAGCGCGGCCGGTGTCCCGCTCTACGGGGACGCGGGCCACGCCGGCGGCTACCGGCTCCTCGACGGCTACCGCACCCGGCTGACCGGTCTCACCGCGGGCGAGGCCGAGGCCCTCTTCCTGGCCGGTGCCCCGGGCGCCGCCGCGCAGCTCGGCCTCGGTTCCCCGCTGGCCGCCGCCCGGCTCAAGATCCGTGCCGCCCTGCCGCCGGAGCTGCGCGTCCACGCGGACCGGATCAGCGGCCGCTTCCACCTCGACGCGCCGGGCTGGTACGCGGGTGCCGACGACACGCCGTTCCTGCCGGCCGTGGCCGACGCGGTGTGGCGGGGCCGCGCGGTGCACGTGCTGTACCGGCGCTGGCGGGAGCCGACCGACGGGGAACGCCGGCTGGAGCCGCACGGGCTGGTCCTCAAGGCGGGCCGCTGGTACGTGGTCGCGGGCCCGGGGCCGCGCACCTACCGCGTCGACCGGATCCTGCGGCTGTCCGCCACGGACGAGGAGTTCGCCCGCCCGGAGGACTTCGATCTGGCCGGGTACTGGGAGTCGTACCAGCGCGACTTCCACCGCCGGCTGCGGACGGACCGGGCCGTGGTGCGCCTGGCCCCGGGCGTCACGCTCCCCGGGGCGGCCCAGGACGAGTCCGCGCCGGAAGCGGACGGCTGGCGCCGTGTCACCGTCCGGATCGAGTCCGTCGACCACGCCCACGCCGAGTTCCTGCGCCTGGGCACCGGGATCGAGGTTCTGGAACCACCGGAACTGCGCGCGAGGATCGCCCGGACGGCGGCGGAACTGGCGGCCAGGTACGGCGGCGCGGGGGCGCCGCGCGACGGCCGGTGAACGCCCCGGGCCGGAAGGGCGCGGGCCGCACGCGGCGCGCGCCCTCCCGGGGGAGGCCCGTCACGTCACCGTGCAGCTCTGGTCACCCAGCCGGAACGCGGCCGGTTTCGTGTTGCTCCCCGACCAGCTCGCCGTGAAGCCGAAGCTCACCGACGCGCCCTTGACCACCGTGCCGTTCCAGCCGACGTTCCTCGCCGTCACCGCCGTGCCCGACTGGGCGGCCTCCGCGTTCCACGCCTGGGCCAGCTTCTGGCCGTCGGCGAAGGACCAGGCCAGGGACCAGCCGTTCCAGGGACCGGTGCCGGTGTTGGTGAGCTGCACCTCGGCCTGGAAACCGCCCGGCCACTGGCTCGTCACCTTGTAGGTCACCGCGCAGGCGCCGGTGGGGCCGGGGTCCGGGTCCGTGGTGCCGCCGCCGGAGGTGTCGCCGTAGATCACGCCGCGGCCGTTCGTGGAGACGTAGACACGGCCGTAGACCCTCGGGTCGCCGGTGATCGCCGCGCCCGTCCAGCCCCACTGGTGCGCGTCGTCGTTGACGCGGGTCCAGCTCGCTCCCTTGTCGGTGGAGCGGAAGATGCCGCGCACCCCGCCGATCTTCGCGCTGGTGTAGAGCGTCTGGTAGGAGGCGCCGGGCGCGGCCTTGCCGAAGCCGACGGTGTCGGCCTGCTCGACGCCGGGCAGCTTGGTGAAGCTCAGCCCGCCGTCCGTGGAGTGCCACAGGCCGTAGGCGCCGTCCGCCGCGCCGCCCGCCAGCCACACGTCGCCCTTCCCGCCCGGCAGCGCCTTGAAGCGGACGCTGTCCCCGCTGGGCAGCCCGGTGGCCGGGGACGCCTCGAACGTTGCCCCGCCGTCCGTACTGATGTAGAACTTCCCCGACTTGAAGCCGTAGAAGGTCTTGGCGTCGACCCGGTCCGACTCGACGATAGCCCCGGCGGGGATGCCGCTCGACGCCCGCCACGTCGTGCCGAAGCCGGTGGTGTGGTGCACGCCGGCGCCGTCCGGGCTCCACACGAACCGGCTGCCGTCCGCGGCCGACGCGACCGTGCCGCCGCCGCTCACGCCCGACGGGTCGGTCCCGCCGAACCAGTTGGCCCCGTTGTCCGTGGAGAACGCGATGTGCGGGCCGGAGTCCAGGTTGCCCACGCGGACCACGGTGTCCGGGTTCGACTCGGCGAAGTCCAGGCTGGTGGTCGTGGTGAAGTTCGGCTGGGTGAACATCATCGGCGGGACCTTCGTCAGGTCCGTGTGCCGGAAGCCGCCCACGTCACCGAGCGCGCTCAGCAGCGGCGCCCCGGACGGGGGAGAGGCGAGGTCGTTGACCGCGGTCTCCTCGAGGCCGCGCACCATCGGCTTGACGGTGAACGTGCCGCCGCTGTCCCAGTTCCCGAGGTTCTCCGTGCCGTAGATCGTCGCGCCCGTCCCGTACATCATGCGGTTCGAGTCGAACGGGTCGATCTCCAGGGCCTCGGTCATCCAGCCGAGCTTCGGCGTCTGCTCGGGCGGCTGCGGGTTCGCGCCCCAGGTCAGCCACGGCGAGGACGAGACGTCCATGGTGTAGCGGTTCTCGCGGTTCGGGTACGAGGTGTAGTCCCACGCCTTGGTCCAGGTGGCGCCGCTGTCGGTGGAGCGGAAGATCTGGGTGTCCGGCCACCAGGCGCTGTACGCGGTCGCCATCACCGTGCCCGGCTTCTGCCGGTCGACGGTCAGCCCGCTGAAGCCGTGGAACGTGTCGGCCTCGGCCACCGGGCTGATGTCCGTCCAGGTGCCCGTTCCGGTCGTGTAGCGCCACACCTGGCCCTTGCCGCCGTCGTACGGGCCGCCCTTGTCGCTGTAGGCGAGGTAGAGGTGGCCGTTCTTCGCGTCGAGGACGCCCTTGTGGGCGAGGTACCCGGTCGGCTGGCCCGCGAGCCGCTGCCAGGTCGCGCCCGCGTCGGTCGAGCGGTACACCGCGTTGTCCTTGTCGGCGACCCCGACGTAGATCGTCTTCGTGGCGCTCCCGGCGGTGCCCGTGGACTCGTCGAAGGTGACCCACACGATGCCCTGGTTGTCGGACGCGTACCCGGAGGTGTCACTCGGATCCTGGGCGTAGTCGCCGGCGTTGGGGAAGTTCGCCACCTGCGACCAGGTCGCCCCGGAGTCCGTCGACCGCCACAGCCCCTTGCCGCTGGGCGCGCCCAGGTACAGCACGCTGTTGCGGTGCGGGTCGACGGCCAGCCGCTCGCCCATGCCCCGTCCCGGCATGTTGCCGCCCAGCTTGAACGGCAGGTCCGTCTTCTGCCAGGTCGCCCCGCGATTCGCGGAGCGCATGATCGCGCCGTTCTTCGGGTCCCAGTCGTTGGTGTACGTCCCGACCGCCGCGTACACCCGGTCCGGGTCGACGGAGTCGGTCGCGATGCTGACGACGCCCGTGTGCCCCCAGTCGTCCCAGCCGACCGAGTCCAGCAGCGGCGTCCAGGACTTCGAGGACTCCTGCCAGCGGTAGGCGCCGCCGATGTCCGTGCGGGCGTAGGCCAGGTTCTTCTCCGTGCGGTTGAAGACGATCCCGGGGACGAAGCCGCCCCCGTCGATCCGGGCGTTCTTCCAGATGTAGGTGTCGGCGGCGAGCTTCACCGGCGCGGGATCGGCGGCCAGGGCGGAGGGAGCGCCCGACAGCAGCCCGGTCGCCAGCGCCAGCACGGCCGTGAGGATGCGGGTTCTTCGCACGGTGGGGTTCCTTCCGGTGAGGGGGAACGTGCGAGAGCCGGGCGGTCCCCAGTGCGGGTGGGGACCGCCCGGCCGGCCGGTCCCGTCGTCAGGTGACGGGACCACGAACGCGGAGCCTCGGACGCAACCGCTCACCCGCGGAGCGCCCGGCGGGGGCTATTCGAGAAGCTCCGCGTACGAGCCCATGGCCAGCGCGATGTCCGCCTGGGCCCAGAACCGGTGGTACGTGAACGACGGCACGGCCCCGCCCGCGAGATACGCCTCGATCTTCGACCACGCGGGGTCGTCCTCGTAGAAGGACCGGATCGAGTCGAACGTCGACGACGAGTTGATCGCGTCACCGTTCGGCATGGTGCCCGTCCAGCCGCTCGGGATGTGCACCGGGTCGTCGAACCGGTTGTAGTCGGCCCGGCTCTCCGGGACGGCGATCCCCAGCGCGTCCTGGTGGTTGTCCCACATGCCGTCCAGCAGCTTCTTGGCGGCCGCCGCGGCCTCGGTGTCACCCGAGCGGTCGGCGTAGTACGTCAGCGTCTTGGCGTACGCGGCCGCCACCCCGACGTCGTTGGTGTAGTCCACCACGCTGACGTGCAGCCCGCTGTTGGAGCCGGGGCTCGACGCGTTCCAGGTGTCGGGCTGGCCCGACCACTGCAGCGTCGACGGGATGCGGAAGGTGCCGTCCGGGTTGAACGTGGTCTTGGACAGCGCCCAGTCGACCCACTTGTCGAGGACCGTCTTGGCCTGCGCGTTCCCCGTCTGCTGGTAGAGCTCGGCGACGCGCTCCATGGACCACGCCTGGAAGCCGAACCACTGGTTGGACGGCGGGTCGTGGTAGACCGGCTTCTCGTCGTAGTACATGCCGTAGAACGTCGACTTGCCGGCGGGCGGGGTCGCGTACCGGCCCGCCCAGCTGTTGGTGGCGCCGCCCGCGATCGCGCCCTCGTCGGACTGCAGCCAGCGGTAGAACTCCAGCTGCCGGTCCAGGGACTTGGCCCAGTCCGCCGCGCCCGTGGCCGACTTCGGCTTCAGCGGCGCGTAGTTGGCGAGCGCGTGGGCGGCCAGCGGGTTCTGGTAGCCGCCGTGGGCGTGGCTGGAGCCGATGCGCCAGGCCCAGCCGGCGCTGGTGTCGGTGGCGCCGCCCCAGGCGTAGTACCAGGACATCAGGTACATCGAGGCGTCCTTGCCGGTGCCCGCCGGGCAGGTCGAGGGACCGACGCAGTTGCCGATCTTCTTGAAGTACTTGTCGAACATGGAGTAGCGCAGGTAGTCGCCCATCTTGGCCGCCTTGGCGACCGTCGCGGAGACCTGTCCGCCCTTGCCCTGCTCCTTCGCCCACAGGTCCGCCCAGTAGGCGGCCTGCACGGCCCGCGCGTCGGCGTCCGGCGCGTTGGTGAACTTCCACTGCTTGGCGTAGGAGGCGTCGCCCGTGAACAGGTCCAGATAGCCGTTCTTGCCGCCGTACTTGAAGGCGTCGCAGGTCGGCTGGGGCACGGTCTCCCACACCGACTCCTGCGCGCCGCGCTGGAAGGTGTTGATGTACGACGGGCCGGTGTCCGACGGGCCCGCCTCGCACTTGCCGGGCGCGTTGCCGTAGCCGTAGACGTTGTCCACGTCCTGCAGCCAGTGCATGCCGTAGACGTCGTCCGTGCCGTAGGCGCTCTTCAGCTCGGCCGCGATCGGGTCCGGGCCGACCGGGACGCCGGAGTCGAGCTTGGCCGGGTACTCGGCGGGGGTGTCCAGCTCGGGCGCGTACGTCGCCGGCTTCGCGGCGTTGTAGAAGGAGTTGGTGGGCTGGTCGGCCCTGGTGGGGATCATGTACTTCTCCATGAGGTCCCACGCCCCGTTGAACTTCGACCAGTCACCCGTCACCTTGCCGTACATGGCCTGCAGCCACAGCAGGTAGCTGTACGCCTCCGAGGTGGTCTCGTGGCCGTGGTCCGGCGCCTCGACGATCAGCGTCTCGACCGAGTGGTACGGGATGCCCTCGGGGGAGAAGTAGCCGTTCGCCGGGTTGGTGATCTTCCCGTACAGCTCCAGGAAGCGCGCCTCGTACGCCTTGGTCGCGCCCAGCTGCGTCACCGTGACGGCGGCCTTGGCGTGGCCCGCCGCCGTCGACTCGAACACGGCCGACCCGGAACCGGAGTTCGCGGCGGTGACCGTCACCTTCTGCGCGGTGTTCCAGTTCTGCGGCGTGAAGGTGAGCGAGGCGCCGGAGGTGACCGACAGGTTCGTGTTGCCGCTGGCGCGGGCCGAGGTCACCGTCACGTTCGCGGCGGGCTGCTTGGACAGCTTCACCTCGTACGTGCCCGACGTGCCGGACTGCACGCCCAGTTGGAGCGGGGAGGCGACGACGGCCGGGCCGGAGGCGACGGTGATGCCGACCGGGGTGGAACTGGCCGAGGCGCCCAGGCTGTCGTACGCCTTCGCCACCAGGGAATGACTGCCCACGGTCAAGCTGGAGACCGAGAGCGCGTAGGGCGCGCTGGTGTCCGTGCCGAGCAGCGTGGTGTCGTCGTAGAACTCCACCTTGCTGATCGTGGCGTTGTCCGCCGCGGCGGCCGTGGCGGCCAGCGGGACGGCCTCGCCCTGGCTGTAGACGGCGCCGGCGGCCGGGCTGGTCAGCACCGCGATCGGGGGCTGGTGCGCGCCGGTGCAGGGGGTGCCGTTGACCGAGAAGGACGTCGGCGCGGTGTTCGTGCCGCTGTAGCCGAACTGGGCGCCGGTGGAGACGGCGGCGCCCGCCGCGACACGGGCGTTGTGCGCGGCGTTCTTCACGGTGATGTTCTGCCCGGACTGCGACCAGGTGCCGTTCCAGCCGTTGCCCAGCTTCTGGTTGCCGGAGTAGGCGTAGGTCAGCGTCCAGCCGTCGATGGCGTCCGTGCCGCGGTTGGTGAGGGTCAGGTCCACCGTGAAACCGGAACCCCAGTCGTTCGTCTTGTAGTCGACGCTGCACTGCAGCGGCGCCGCCTGAGCGGGCGTCGACCCGGAGGAGAGCATCGTCAGCGGAAGCGCCAGAGCTGCGACGGCGGCGGTCCACAACCGCCGCGCGGCCCGGCGTCTGAGGGGTGGGGGATGCATGGTGCTGGTTCCTCCTTGCGGCTCGGAGAAGTCAAGGCCTGAACCAGTGGGAGCGCTCCCATAGTGAGGACGGGCCAAGGGGTGGTCAAGGTCCTTGAAGAGTCGAAAAGATTCGACGCCCCACGTTGCGGGAAAGTCGGCAACTCCCCTGTTGCTCGCCCGCACTTGGCGCTACCTTCCTTGACACCAGTGGGAGCGATTCCATCAGTCGACGCGTCCGTCACGGCGGGCCCGACCTGCAAGGAGTCGCTCATGCGACACCTCTCGCGTTCAGTACTTGTAGCCGCCGCCCGCGCGGCCGTCCCCTGCTGCGCGTGTGCCGGTGCCGGGTTCCTCGTGTCCTTTCGGAGCGCGCCCTGAACGGCCGACACCCCCAGCGAAAGGGACACCCGCACTCATGAGCCGTACCAGAACAGCGTTACTGGCCGCGATGGCCCTGGTCGCCGGCGCGGCCGGCACCGCGTTCGCCGTCGACCCCGGCGGCCCCGGCACCGCCGCCGTGCCCTGTACCGTCGACTACAAGGTCCAGAACCAGTGGAGCACCGGCTTCACCGCCGCCGTGACCCTCACCAACAACAGCGCCGCCAAGTCCTCCTGGTCGCTGAAGTGGTCCTACGCCGGCGACCAGAAGGTCACCAGCGGCTGGAACGCCAGGATCAGCCAGAGCGGCGCCACCGTGACCGCGGCCAACGAGAGCTACAACGCCCAGCTGGCGACCGGGGCCTCGGTCAGCTTCGGCTTCCAGGGCAGCTACAGCGGCAGCAACGCGATCCCGGCCACCTTCACCCTCGACGGCGTGACCTGCAACGTCGACGACGGCGGCTCCGGCGGCCCCACGGATCCGCCGGACCCGGGCGGCCCCGCCAACCGGGTGAACAACCCCTACGAGGGCGCCAAGGTGTACGTGAACCCGCAGTGGTCGGCGAACGCCGCCGCGGAGCCGGGCGGCAGCCGTGTCGCCAACCAGCCGACCGGTGTGTGGCTGGACCGGATCGCCGCCATCGAGGGCGCGGGCGGCAAGATGGGACTGCGCGCCCACCTCGACGAAGCCCTGCGTCAGAAGGGCTCCGGCGAACTCGTCGTCCAGCTGGTCATCTACAACCTGCCCGGCCGGGACTGCTCCGCCCTGGCCTCCAACGGCGAACTCAAGCCCGACGAGATCGGCCGCTACAAGACGGAGTACATCGACCCCATCAAGGCGATCCTCGCGGACCCGAAGTACGCCGCGCTGCGGATCGTCACCACCGTCGAGATCGACTCCCTGCCCAACCTTGTCACCAACACCGGCAGCCGTCCCACGGCCGTCCCGCAGTGTGACGTGATGAAGGCCAACGGCAACTACGTCAAGGGCGTCGGCTACGCGCTG
Organism: Streptomyces sp. NPDC085931; assembly: GCF_044540565.1. Classification (NCBI taxonomy): domain Bacteria; kingdom Bacillati; phylum Actinomycetota; class Actinomycetes; order Kitasatosporales; family Streptomycetaceae; genus Streptomyces; species Streptomyces sp. NPDC085931. The sequence continues at coordinate 178,684 of NZ_JBITSK010000001.1, read as the reverse complement.
AACAAGCTCGGCGACGTGCCGAACGTCTACAACTACGTCGACGCCGGCCACCACGGCTGGATCGGCTGGGACGACAACTTCGGCCCCTCCGCGTCCCTGTTCAAGGAGGCGGCGAACGCCGAGGGCGCGACCGTGAACGACGTCCACGGCTTCATCACCAACACGGCGAACTACAGCGCCCTGAAGGAGGACAACTTCTCCATCGGCGACACCGTGGCCGGCAAGTCCGTCCGCGAGTCGAAGTGGGTCGACTGGAACCGCTACACCGACGAGCTGTCGTTCGCCCAGGCCTTCCGCAACCACCTGGTCTCGATCGGCTTCCCGTCCGGCATCGGCATGCTGATCGACACCTCCCGCAACGGCTGGGGCGGCACCGCACGGCCCGCCGGTCCCGGTCCGCAGACCTCCGTGGACGCCTACGTGGACGGCGGCCGCTACGACCGCCGCATCCACCTCGGCAACTGGTGCAACCAGGCCGGAGCCGGCCTCGGTGAGCGCCCGCGGGCCAACCCGGCCCCCGGGATCGACGCGTACGTGTGGATGAAGCCGCCGGGCGAGTCCGACGGGTCGAGCAAGGCCATCGACAACAACGAGGGCAAGGGCTTCGACCGCATGTGCGACCCGACCTACACGGGCAACCCGCGCAACAACAACAACATGTCCGGGGCCCTGCCGGACGCGCCGATCTCCGGGCAGTGGTTCTCCGCCCAGTTCCGGCAGCTGATGCAGAACGCGTACCCGCCGCTGTCGTGAGCGGCTGACAGCCCGTCCCCACGGGTCCGCCGGGGCGTCCGCGCCCCGGCGGATCGGTGCGCGCCCTGTTGCGCAAGCGGCAACAACGGTGGCTTTCCCGCGGTGCGCCGGCGCACGCTGGCCGCATCCGAGCGAGAGGCTGACCACCATGGCGCACGACCACCACGACACCGCACCCGGACACGGACACCGGCACGGGCGGAATCACCACCACGGCCCCACGGACATCGACTGGGCCGAGATGGGCCCGGTGCTGGAGTCCTCGGCGGAACTGTTCGCCTCCCTGTACGAGCGGGCCCTGGGGTGGCTGGCACAGGAGGTGACCGAGCCGGGGCTCATCGTCGACGCGGGCAGCGGACCGGGCGTGGTGGCGTGCCTGTTCGCGGAGACGTTCCCGGGCGCGCGGATCGTCGCGGTGGACGGCTCCGAGCCGCTGCTGGAGCGGGCCCGGGCCCGGGCCGAGCGGCAGGGGATCGCCGACCGGTTCGGCACGATCGCCGGGGAACTCCCGGACGCGCTCGGTGACCTGGACTACCCGGCCGACCTGCTGTGGGCCGGCCGCAGTCTGCACCACCTCGGCGACCAGCGGGCCGCGCTCGCCGCGTTCGCCACGCGGCTCGCGCCCGGCGGCACCCTGGCCCTCATGGAGGGCGGGCTGCCCCCGCGCTACCTGCCGCGCGACATCGGCATCGGCCGGCCCGGACTGCAGGCGCGGATCGACGCGGTCGAGGCGGAGTGGTTCACGCGGATGCGCCGGGACCTGCCGGGCCATGTCGCGGAGACGGAGGACTGGCCCGCCCTGCTGGCCGCCGCCGGCCTGAAGCCCGCCCGGTCGCACACCTTCCTGCTGGACCTGCCCGCACCCGCCTCGGACCGGGCGCGCGCCTATGTCGTCGCCTCCCTGTCCCACCTGCGGGACCGGCTCACCGAGGCCCTCGACGCCGAGGACATCGCCACCCTCGACCGCCTGCTCGACCCCGCTGACGAGGCGAGCCTGCACCGCCGCCCGGACGTGTTCGTCCTGGAGGCGCACACGGTCCACACCGCGGTCCGGCCCGGCTAGCGGCCGCGGCCCTTGACTTGGAGAGCTCTCCAACTGATGGACTCCCCGGCATCGCGCATCCGACCGCACACGCAGGGGGATCCATGTCCGAGAACAAGTCCGGCAACCAGGTGGCACTCATCACCGGCGGGGGCAGCGGGATCGGCGCCGCCGTGGCACGGCGGCTGCTGGACGCCGGGTACCGGGTCGCCGTCACCGGGCGGGGGGAGGAGCGGCTGACCGCCTTCGCCGAGGAGCTCGGGCGGCCCGGGGAACTGCTGACGATCGCCGGGGACACCGCCGTGTACGACGACGTGCGCTCGGCGGTCGGCGCCACGCTGCAAGAGTTCGGCCGGCTGGACGCGGTCGTCGCCAACGCCGGTTTCGCCACCCACGACACGGTCGCCGAGGGAGACCCGGCCGGCTGGACCGACATGGTGCTGACCAACGTCCTCGGCCCGGCCCTGCTGATCCGGGCGTCCGTCGACGCCCTGAAGGAGACACGCGGCCGGATCGTGCTGGTCGGCAGCGTCGCCGGGTTCGTGCACACACCGGGCAACATCTACGGGGCCACCAAGTGGGCGGTGACCGGGCTCGCCGAGAACACCCGGCGGCAGGTGACCGAGTGGGGCGTGGGCGTGACCCTGATCGCGCCCGGCCGCACGGAGACCCCCTTCTGGGACTCCTACGGCAGCCTGCCGCCCGGCCACCTCCTCACCGCCGACCAGATCGCGGACTCGGTCGTCTGGGCCATGCGCCGGCCGGCCGGTGTCGACGTCAACACGGTGGTCGTACGGCCGGTCGGGCAGCCGGTCTGACCGGGCGCACACGGGCGGCGCCCCGGTCCCGGCCCCGCTGGGGCGTCGGAACCGGGGCGCCGCCCGTGTGGTTCAGGAGCCGTTGAACTCGGCCGGGTGCGGGCCCAGGCGCCGGTCCTCGTTCAGGGCGCTGATGGCCGCCAGGTCCTCGTCGTCCAGGCTGAAGTCGAAGACCTCGATGTTCTCCTTGATCCGCGACGGCGTCACGGACTTCGGGATCACCACGTTGCCCAGCTGAAGGTGCCAGCGCAGCACGACCTGTGCGGGCGTGCGGCCGTGCTTGCGGGCGATGGCCACGATCGCGGGGACCTCCAGCAGGCCCTTGCCCTGGCCGAGCGGCGACCAGGCCTCCGTGGCGATGCCCCGCTCCGCGTGGTACTCGCGGGCCTCGTGCTGCTGCAGGTGCGGGTGCAGCTCGATCTGGTTCACCGCGGGGACGACCGACGTCTCGGCGATCAGCTTGTCCAGGTGCTCCGGCAGGAAGTTGGAGACACCGATGGCCCGGATCCGGCCGTCGGCGTGCAGCTTCTCGAACGCCTTGTAGGTGTCGACGTACAGCCCCCGCTCCGGCGTCGGCCAGTGGATCAGGTACAGGTCGACGTAGTCCAGGCCGAGCTTGCCCAGCGAGGTGTCGAAGGCGCGCAGCGTGGAGTCGTACCCCTGGTCGGCGTTCCAGAGCTTGGTCGTGACGAAGAGTTCCTCGCGGGGGAGACCGGAGGCGGCGACGGCCTTGCCGGTGCCCTCCTCGTTGCCGTAGATCGCCGCTGTGTCGATGCTGCGGTACCCGGCCTCCAGCGCCGTCGTGACGGCCGCCTCGGCCTCGTCGTCCGGCACCTGCCAGACACCGAAGCCCAGCTGGGGCATCTCGACGCCGTTGTTCAGGATGATCGGGGGGACCTTGCTCACGAGCTCTCGATCCTTCGGTTCGCGGTCGGTGGTGCTCCCATCGTCAACGATCACGAGCCGTGATGCATTCCTGACGGGAGAATTCACAACCGACGCATGCCCCGGCGGGGCGGACGTCACGCCCGGTAGAGGGCCTCGACCTCGTTCTCGTACGCCTTTTCGATCGCTTTGCGCTTGAGTTTCAGCGACGGGGTCAGCAGCCCGTGCTCCTCGGTGAACGGCTGGGCCAGGATGCGGAAGGTGCGGATCGACTCGGCCTGCGAGACCAGCGTGTTGGCCGCGACCACCGCACGCCGCACCTCCGTCTCCAGGTCCGCGTCGCGCACCAGCTCCGCCGGGGACATGCGCGGCTTGTTCCGCATGGCCAGCCAGTGCTCCACGGCCTCCTGGTCCAGGGTGACCAGGGCGGCGATGTACGGGCGGTCGTTGCCGACCACGATGCACTGGTTGACCAGCGGGTGGTCCCGGACGCGCTCCTCCAGCACACCGGGCGAGACGCTCTTGCCGCCGGAGGTGACCAGGATCTCCTTCTTGCGGCCGGTGATGGTCAGGTAGCCGTCCTCGTCGAGCGAGCCGAGGTCGCCGGTGGCGAGCCAGCCGTCGTGCAGGGCCTCGTCGGTGGCCTTGGGGTTGTTGAGGTACCCCTGGAAGACGTTGTGGCCGCGCAGCCAGATCTCGCCGTCGTCCGCGATGTGCACGGTCATGCCCGGGATGGGCTGCCCGACCGTGCCGAACCGGGTGCGGCCGGGCGGGTTGGCGGTGGCGGCGGCGGTGGACTCGGTCAGGCCGTAGCCCTCGTAGATGTGCACGCCCGCCCCGGCGAAGAACAGCCCGAGCCGGCGGTCCATCGCCGAGCCGCCGGACATGGCGTGCTTGATGCGGCCGCCCATCGCGGCGCGGATCTTGGAGTAGACGAGCTTGTCGAACAGCTGGTGCTGCATGCGCAGGCCCGCCGAGGGTCCGGGCCCGGTGCCCCAGGCCCTGGCCTCCAGGGCGTCGGCGTACTTGATGGCGACGTCCACGGCCTTCTCGAACGGGCCGGAGCGCCCCTCCTTCTCGGCCTTGCGGCGGGCCGCGTTGAACACCTTCTCGAAGATGTACGGCACCGCGAGGAAGAACGTCGGCCTGAACGCGGCCAGGTCCGGCAGCAGGGCCGCCGCGTTGAGCTGCGGCTGATGACCGAACTTCACCTTGCCCCGGATCCCGGCGACCTGGACCATCCGCCCGAAGACGTGGGCGAGCGGCAGGAACAGCAGGGTCGCCGCCTCGTCGCCCTTGCGGGAGTGGAAGACCGGTTCCCAGCGCTCGATGACCGTGTCCGCCTCGTACATGAAGTTGCCGTGCGAGATGACACAGCCCTTGGGGCGGCCGGTGGTGCCCGAGGTGTAGATGATCGTGGCGACCGAGTCGGGCGTGACGGCCTGCCGGTGGCGGTGGACCACCTCGTCGTCGAGGTGCGCGCCGGCGTCGTACAGCTCGTCCACGGCGCCGGAGTCCAGCTGCCACAGACGGCGCAGCTGCGGCAGCCGGTCGATCACGGTGGCGATCGTCATGGCGTGGTCCTCGTGCTCCACCACCGCGGCCGTCACCTCGGCGTCGTAGAGCATCCAGAAGCACTGCTCGGCCGAGGAGGTCGGGTAGACCGGCACCACCTGCGCGCCGATCGTCCACAGCGCGTAGTCGAACAGCGTCCACTCGTAGCGGGTGCGGGACATGATCGCGACCCGGTCGCCGAACCGGATGCCGCTCGCCAGCAGCCCCTTGGCCAGGGCGAGGACCTCGTCGCGGAAGGCGGCGCTGGTGACGTCCCGCCACTGCCCGGACTCGTCCTTGCGGCCGAGCGCGATGTGCAGCGGGTCCTCCTGGGCATGCTGGAACACCACGTCGGCCAGCCCGCCCACCGGAGGTGCCAACGCCAACGGAGGGTTGGAAAACTCGCGCAAACCCCGCTCCCCGCTCCTCGGCGCTCGTGATGAGTGACGCTCGGCACAGCGCCGTGAAAGCTACCCCAAGCAACCAACGTGCGGGAGGGGGGCGAAGGTGAGCAGCGCTCGCGTCCGCGCTGGTCAGCGTGGGAAAAAGCGCGCACATGGGGAAGGGTCGGACAGAAACCTGACGGTTGAGTAAGTTTCGGTGGCGTAATCTCCACCGAATCTGTACGACTCCGGCGGCCGGGTGCCGGCCACCGTGGCGGCGTCACTTCTGTCAGCGCGCCGGCGGTGGATTTCGTCACTCCGATTGCCTACAGGACCCCCTTGCGGGCGGTGCCGCGCAGCCGGTCCCCGCCGGACAGCAGCGCCGCCGCCAGGGCGTCCGCCGCCCCCTGCGCGGAGGGCCGGCGGTGGCCGTGCACCACGACGAAGTCGACCTGCCCCAGCTCCGGCAGCCCCGCCCGGTCCGGGACCCGGACCAGTCCCGGCGGGATCAGGCCGCGGGAGTGCGCCATCACGCCCAGCCCCGCCCGCGCCGCCGCGACGAGGCCGCTGAGGCTGCCGCTCGTGCACACCACCCGCCACGCGCGGCCCTGCCGCTCCAGCGCCTCCAGGGCGAGCGCGCGGGTGATGCCCGGCGGCGGGTAGACGATCAGCGGCACCGGGCGCTCCGGGTCCAGCCGGAGGCGCTCGGCGCCGATCCACACCAGCCGGTCGTGCCGGACCAGCTCACCGCGCGGGTCCTCGGGCCGCCGCTTGGCGAGGACGAGGTCGAGCTGCCCGGCGGCCAGCTGCTCGTGCAGCGTCCCCGACAGCTCCACCGTCAGCTCCAGGTCGACCTCCGGGTGCTCGTGCCGGAAGCCCTCCAGGATCTCCGGCAGCCGGGTCAGCACGAAGTCCTCCGAGGGCGCCGAAGCGCAGCCGGCCGCGCAGCCGGGTGCCGGTGAAGAACGCCGCCGCCTGCTCGTGCACCTCCAGGATCCGGCGGGCGAAACCGAGCATGGCCTCGCCGTCCTCGGTCAGCTCCACGGAGTGGGTGTCCCGGCTGAACAGCGTCCGCCCGGTCGCGTCCTCCAGCCGCCGCACGTGCTGGCTCACCGTCGACTGCCGCAGTCCGAGCCGTCGCGCGGCCTGCGTGAAGCTCAGGGTCTGCGCCACCGACAGGAAGGTCCGCAGATGCGAGGGGTCGTACACGCGACCGAGCTTATCTCGCCACGTGATGACAGTCAGAGCGGTGTACGGGATTCCCGATCGCCGGGCGGGGGAGCAGGATGGAAGGGGGACGTCCCGGCCTTGCCGGGTCCGCCCGTCCCGTCCGTACCGAGTGAGTGGAGCCTCGTGAAACGCCTGCGCCGGCCGCGCCGGATGCCGATCGACCCGTACATCCTCCTCCTGCTGGCGACGGTGGGCCTCGCCGCGCTGCTCCCGGCGCGGGGGACCACCGCGGAGGTGGCCTCCGGCGCCTCCACGGCGGCGATCGCCCTGCTGTTCTTCCTGTACGGGGCCCGGCTCTCCACCCGCGAGGCGCTGGACGGACTGCGCCACTGGCGGCTCCACGTCACGGTCCTGGCCTGCACCTTCGCCGTCTTCCCGCTGCTCGGCCTGGCGGCCCGCGGGCTGGTACCGGTGATCCTGACGCATCCCCTCTACCAAGGGCTGCTCTTCCTCACGCTCGTCCCGTCGACCGTGCAGTCCTCGATCGCCTTCACCTCGATGGCCCGCGGCAACGTGCCCGCCGCGATCTGCGCGGGCTCCTTCTCCTCCCTCGTCGGCATCATCGCCACCCCGCTGCTCGCCGCCTCCCTGCTGGGCGGCAGCGGCGGCGGCTTCTCCGCCGACTCGCTGGTGCGGATCGTGCTGCAGCTGCTCGTGCCGTTCCTCGCCGGACAGCTGCTGCGCCGCTGGATCGGCGGTTTCGTCACCCGCCACAAGAAGGTCCTCGGCCTGGTGGACCGCGGCTCGATCCTGCTCGTCGTCTACACGGCGTTCAGCCAGGGCATGGTGCAGGGCATCTGGCACCAGGTCAGCCCGCTCAGGCTGGGCGGGCTGCTGGCCGTCGAGGCCGTGATCCTCGCCGTGATGCTGCTGCTGACCTGGTACGGCGGGAAGGCGCTGGGCTTCGGCCGGGAGGACCGCATCACGCTCCAGTTCGCCGGCTCGAAGAAGTCCCTGGCCGCCGGACTGCCCATGGCGAGCGTCCTGTTCGGCGTGCACGCCTCGCTGGCCGTGCTGCCGCTGATGCTCTTCCACCAGATGCAGCTGATGGTCTGCGCGGTGATCGCCAAGCGCCGCTCCCGCGACCCCGGGGCCACCGGCGTCAGCGCGCCGGAGCCGGCCGCAGGATCACGAACCGCGGTCGGTACAGGGACACGTTCCGGCTGAGCTGAGCCGCCGCGCCGGCCGTCTCCAGCCAGTTGACGTCGTAACTCAGCACGAGCCGTCCCTCCCCGCTCAGCACCGGGTGAGCCTGCGGGTTGTAGGCGGCGACCTGGCCCGGCGGCAGCTCCGGGCTGAACTCCCTCACCGGCCCGTGCCACGGCCCCTGCGGGGAGCACGCCCAGTACACGGCCACGGCGGTCAGGCCCCTGGTGCCGGTGGCCATGGTGAACAGCAGGTAGGCGCCGTCGTCGCGGACCACCGAGAAGGCGCTGCCCACCCCCCGGCGCCGCCCGTCCCCGAGCACCGCCCGGGGTCGGGCGCCGGCCGTCCAGTCCGAGCCGTCCCAGTACTGCCAGGCGGCCGGATCGGCCAGCCTGCCCTCCGGCACCCGGGCCGCGTAGGCGTGCGACGCCGGGCGGGACACGGCCCGGCCGTCGTCCCCGCCGAAGACGTACGTCCAGCCGTCCTCGGCCACCAGCGTGGTGCCGAACAGCACGCGCCGGGACGGGTCGGGGACCAGCTGCTCGTCGAGGACCTTCGCGACCGACTCCAGGCGCAGACCGGGCAGGGACAGCGTGGCGACCTCGGTCGCGGTGGGCACGCCGTAGATCCAGGGGGCGGGGCCGGCCGTGCGGACCCACAGCAGGACGCGGACGACCTGCTCGGCGGAGCCGGGGGAGCGGGGCTCGACGCGGGCCGCGACCGGCCAGCGCCACTGGTTCGGTGCCGGGTCGGCGAAGAGCGGGGCGGGGAGCGTGGATTCGAGCCGGCCGTCGCGCATCAGCACGGCCGAGTTGCGCACCAGCGGTGCGGTGGCGTCCCGCCAGGCGTAGGACTCGCCGTGCGGGTTGGGCGGGCCGTACACCGGGCCCAGGTAGGTGTCCGAGAACAGCCACAGCACGCGGCCGTCCGGCAGCCGCACCGAGTGGGTGCCGTCGCCGCCGGTCCAGTCGTCGGTGCGGGAGGCGTCGTCGCCGTAGCGGGTGAACTCGCCGGTGAGGCGCTCGTCCGGCTGCCAGGAACCGACCGTGCGCGCCCGGCAGGCACCGCCGTCGGGCCGCGCGTCCTCGTCGCCCGGCCGGGCGATGAGCAGCGCGGCCCCGAGAACCAGGACCAGCAGCAGGCCGATCCCGGTTCCCGCGCGCTGTCGTGCTCGTGCTGCGTATGCGTCGTCGGGCACGCCCCGTGACGTTAGTTGCTGCCGCTCACCTGGTCCATGGGGAGCCAGGCCACCGTGCCCCGCGCGGCCGCGCCCGAGGCGCCGGAGGCCAGCTCCCGGTCGGACAGGGCACGGTTCCACACGCGGACGTCGTCGACCGCCCCGGTGAGGTACGCCCTGCTGTCCATGCGCTGCCCGATGTGCACCCCGAAGGGGGAGTTGCGGCTGACCGAGCCCGCCACGTCCGGGGTGCTGACCGCCTCGCCGTCCAGGAGGAGCGTCAGCCGCCCGCCGCCGCGGCGCAGCGCCAGGTGGTGCCAGCGGCCGTCGTTGCGGGCGCCGTCGCTCCATACCGAGGCCGTGCGGACGGTCGCCGCGCCCGAGCGGGTGGTGATCAGCGCCCGGACCCGGTCGCTCGCCGGCTCGCCGCGCAGCCAGACCTGCGGCTGGGTGCCGCCGATGCCGCCCATCCACAAGAAGGGCTGCTCCCCGGCCGTGGCGGTGTAGCGGAAGAACAGGGAGGCCGTGAAGTCACCCTCGCCGAGCGGCAGCCGGGAGCGGTACGGCAGGCGTACGGCGTCGTCGGTGCCGTCGAAGGACATCGCGCTGCCGCGCACTCCCGCCGTGCGCGCGGCTCCGCCGAGAACGGCCGCCGGCTCGGCGCCCGCCGCCGCGTCCCGGGTGGTCGGGTCGGCGCCCCGGCGGGGCTTCAGCCAGTCCTCGGTGAAGCGCGCGAAGCGGATCTCGTCCCGGGCGTCGGCCGCGCCGCCCTCGTAGAGCAGGCCCACGGTCGAGCCGTCGACCGCCGCCATGTCGGAGTAGCCGGACCAGTCGGTGGTGACGACCGTGCCCCGGTCCACGCTCTCCCAGGTGCGCCCGCCGTCGTAGGAGGAGCGGACCGTCATCGTGCGGCGCCGGTCGGGATCGGCCGGGGCCGACAGCAGCATGCGGTCGCCGAGGCGCAGCGTCGCGCCCTGCACCTGCGGCGTGTAGAAGTCCGGCAGGGCGCGGAAGGGCGTGGCGAAACTGTCGCCGCCGTCGGTGCTGACGGTCTGGGCGCGGTGGCCGAGGTCGGTGCCGTCCTGCTCCCGGCCGCTGACGAGGAGGGCGCCGTCGGCGCGCTCGGTGAGCGTCACCTCGGACGGCTTCTGCCGGAAGGTGCCGTCCTCCTCTATGGGCCAGGTGTCGGTGGCACCGATCCGCCAGTGGTCGCCGCCGTCGTCGCTGACGACGAGCGCCGCGTGGTTCGCCGAGACGCGACTGCCGTTCCACGTCTCGGTGTTGACGCCGAACACCAGCCGCCCGGCGTGCTCGCCGCGGGTCAGCTGGATGCCGTGCACGGGGCCGGTGGCGTACCAGGAGTTCCAGTCTCCGGGCAGGATCTGGTCGCTCAGGTCGCGCGGTCGCGACCAGGTCCGGCCGTCGTCGTCGCTGTACTGCAGGTGCGGGGTGCGGTCGCAGGGGATCGAGCAGTTCCCGGCGTCCGTGCGGCCGGTGTTGTACGTCTCGGCCAGCAGGACGCGGCCGGTGCGGCGGTCCACCAGGGGCGCGGGGTTGCCGTGCGTGTCGCCGGCGCCCTCGTTGACGACCTGGAGCGGGCCCCAGGTGCGGCCGCCGTCGGTGGAGCGCTTGAGGACGATGTCGATGTCGGCGGCGTCCCCGCAGTTGAGGACGCGGCCCTCGGCGAAGGCGAGCAGTGTGCCGCTGGTGGTGCGCACGATCGCCGGGATCCGGAAGCAGGCGTAACCGGGGTCCTGGGCGGCCTTGAAGAGGACCTGCTGCTCGAACTCCGGTGCCGCCGTGGGGGGTTGGGCCCCGGCCGGTGCGGGGGCCGCGAGCAGCGCCGCGGCGGCCGCGGCGGCGGTCAGGGTGGCGGTCGGGGCGGATCTCAGACGGGTGCGAAGACTTGACGGCATGGTGCGGCCTGCCCTTCATGCGTCTGTCGGCTGGACCACCGGGGCACGGGCATGCAAGGTCAGTTCATCCGGACATCCGGACATCCCATGTCCTGGGTGGGGTCACAGACGGTACTTGGCTTCCCGGACCCCCACAAGCACCGTGCGCCAGGGGATCGGGCGCCGTGCGTCAGGGGATCAGGACGACCTTGCCGAGGTTGGACCGCGCCTCGATCTCCCCGTGCGCCTTCGCCGCGTCCGCCAGGGCGAACTCGCCGTGCACGGCCGGCCGGAGCTCACCGGCCGCGAACAGCCGCCACAGCTCCTCGCGCCACTGCTCGTACACTTCCGGCCTCCCGCGGGTGATCCGGGCCACCTGGAAGCCGATGACCGACTTGGCGCCCACGAGCAGGTCGTAGGCCCGGACGGTGCCGCCGCCCGAGCTGTACGCCACCAGCCGTCCCTCCGGGGCGAGCGCGGCGAGGGCCGGGGCGAGCACCTCGCCGCCGACGGCGTCCAGGGCGTAGTCGACGGGCGTGCCCCAGCTGTCGTCGCCGTAGGTGATGACGTGGTCGGCGCCCAGGCCCCGGACGAAAGAGGCCTTGGCCGGGTCCGAGACGGCGCCCACGACCCGCCCCGCGCCGCGTGTCCTGGCCAGTTGCACCGCCAGGTGGCCGACCCCGCCGGCCGCCGCCGTGACCAGGGCCGCTTCGCCCGGCTCCGGGCGCGCCGCCTCCAGGGCGCCGAGCGCGACGAGGCCGCTGCGCACCAGGGCGACCGCGGTGACGGCCCCGGCGTCGCGCGGGACCGGGGAGGCCATCGCCTCGTGCAGGAGCGCGAAGTCGGCGTAGCCGTGGCCGAAGCAGAGTCCGGTCACCCGGTCGCCGGTGGAGAAGCGGCTGACGCCCTCGCCGACGGCCGTGACCTCCCCGGCGATCTCACCGCCGAGCGGGACCGGCTCGGCCGCCTCCGTGACCTTCCGGACGACCGGGAGTGTCACGCCGATCGCCTCCGTGCGCACGAGCAGCTCTCCGGGGCCCGGCTCGGGGACCGGGGCCACCTCGACGAACAGGGGGCCGCCTCGGGATTCGTAGCGGACGCGGCGCATCGCACCTCCGGGATCGCGGGTCGTCCCGCGGGTCGTGGGGCATCCCGACGGATTCGTTGGGACGCCCAACGGTATAGGAGGATCATAGGAAGAACCAACGATTTCTTGGCTAGGCTGCGCCCATGTCGGAAGCTCCCCTCCTCGCGATCCGCTCCCTGCCCAGCTGGCTGCTCGGCCGCGCCGCCGCCCGGGGCCGGGCCCTGGTGGCCGAGGCCCTGGCCGAACTGGACCTGCGGATGTGGCACCACGTGGTGCTGTCGGCCGTCCGCGACCTCGCGCCCGTCGCCCAGGCCGACCTCGGCCGCGCGGTGCGGCTCGACCCCAAGGACCTGGTCGGCGTCCTCGACGACCTCCAGGCGGCCGGCCTCGCGGTGCGCGAGCCCGATCCGCGCGACCGCCGCAAGAACGCGGTGTCCCTCACCGCACGGGGAGCCCGCCTGCTCGAGCGGTGCGAGAAGGCGGCGCGGGCCGCCAACGACGAGCTGCTCGCCCCGCTGTCGGCGGCGGAGCGGGAGCAGTTCACCGGGATGCTGCGGCGGATATCCGGCACGGGGGACTGACGGGCCGCGCGGCCGGAAGGCCGAGACGGGGCCCCTGCGGCGCAGGGGGCGCTCCCCGCCGGTCGGGGCCCCGCCCGTGCAGCGGGGCGAACCTGCTCAGCCCTGGGCGGCCGCGGCCCGCACAGCGATCCGGTCCTCACCCGCGTACACGTTCATGGAGGCGCCCCGCAGGAAGCCCACCAGCGTCAGGCCCGTCTCGGCGGCCAGGTCCACCGCCAGCGAGGACGGGGCCGACACCGCCGCCAGCACCGGGATGCCGGCCATCACGGCCTTCTGCGCCAGTTCGAAGGAGGCCCGGCCCGACACGAGCAGGACCGCCCGCGACAGCGGCAGCCCCCCGCTCTGCAGGGCGCGGCCGACCAGTTTGTCGACCGCGTTGTGCCGGCCCACGTCCTCCCGCACGTCGAGCAGTTCGCCGTCCTCGGAGAACAGGGCCGCCGCGTGCAGGCCGCCCGTCCGGTCGAAGACCCGCTGGGCGGCGCGCAGCCGGTCCGGCAGGCTCGCCAGCAGCTCGGGGGTGACCCGGACCGGCGGGGTGTCGGCGATGGGCCAGCGGGCCGTGGTGCGCACCGCGTCCAGCGACGCCTTGCCGCACAGGCCGCAGGAGGACGTCGTGTAGACGTTGCGCTCCAGGGTGATGTCGGGGATCACCACGTCCGGGGCCGTCTGCACGTCGACCACGTTGTACGTGTTCGAACCGTCGGCCGTGGCCCCGGCGCAGTAGACGATGTTCCGCAGGTCCCGCTGCCCGCCCAGCACGCCCTCGCTCACCAGGAAGCCCGCCGCCAGCGCGAAGTCGTCGCCCGGGGTGCGCATGGTGATCGCCAGGGGCTTGCCGTTCAGCCGGATCTCCAGTGGCTCCTCGGCGACGAGCGTGTCGGGACGGCTGGAGACCGCCCCGTCCCGGATGCGGAGCACCTTGCGTCGTTCCGTGACTCGTCCCATGTCCTGATCAGTCCCGGTTCTGTACGTGCTGGTAGCCGAAGCGGCCCTTGATGCAGAGATTGCCGTGGGTCACCGGGTTGTCGTGCGGCGAGGTGACCTTGACGATCTCATTGTCCTGCACGTGCAGCGTCAGGTTGCAGCCCACTCCGCAGTACGCGCACACCGTGGTCGTCTCCGTCTGTCTGGATTCGTCCCAGGTACCCGCCGCGCGCATGTCGAACTCGGACTTGAACGACAGCGCGCCCGTGGGGCACACCTCGATGCAGTTGCCGCAGTACACGCACGCCGAGTCGGTCAGCGGCGCGTCGTGCTCGACGGCGATCCGCGCGTCGAAACCGCGCCCGGCGACCGAGATCGCGAAGGTGTTCTGCCACTGGTCGCCGCAGGCGTCGACGCACTTGTAGCAGAGGATGCACTTGTCGTAGTCCCGCACGTAGAGGTCGTTGTCGACCCGGGGCTCCTCGCCGAGCCGGGCCGCGTCCGGGCCGAAGCGGTCCGGCTTCGCCTCGTACTCCTTGAGCCACCCGGCGACCCGGGGCGTGGTCGACAGGTCGACGGAGGACGCCAGCAGCTCCAGGACGACCTTCCGGCTGTGCCGGGCCCGCTCGGTGTCCGTGCGGACCTCCATGCCCGGCTCGGCCTTGCGCGAGCAGGCCGGGGCCAGGGTGCGCGCCCCCTCGACCTCGACGACACAGACCCGGCAGGCGTTCTTCGGGCGCAGCGTGTCGCCCTCGCACAGGGTGGGGATGTCCTTGCCCGCCGCCCGGCAGGCGTCGAGGATCGTCGAGCCCTCGGGCACCCGGGCGGGTGCGCCGTCGAGGGTGAACTCCAGCAGCCGGCGCGGGATCCCCAGCGGTGTGACGGTCATTCGTACGCCCCCAGACGGTCGATGGCGGATTCCACGGCGTTCCACGCGGTCTGCCCCAAGCCGCAGATGGAGGCGTCCCGCATCGCACGGCCGACCTCCCTGAGCAGGGCGATGTCGCCCGCAGCGGCGGCTCCCGTGCGCTCCGCGATCCGGTGCAGCGCCTCCTCCTGGCGCACGGTCCCGACCCGGCAGGGCACGCACTGCCCGCACGACTCGTCGCGGAAGAACTCGGCGATGCGCAGCAGCAGCCGGGGCAGGGGCACGCTGTCGTCGAAGGCCATCACGACGCCCGAGCCCAGGGTCGTGCCGGCCTCGCGCGTGCCCTCGAAGGTGAGCGGGATGTCCAGCTCGTCGGCCCGGACGAAACCGCCCGCCGCCCCGCCGAGCAGCACCGCCCGCAGCCCGTCCCGCACCCCGGCCAGCGCGAGCAGCTCGCCCAGCGTGGCGCCGAACGACAGCTCGTAGACACCGGGCCGTGCCACGCTCCCGGACACGCAGAACAGCTTGGGCCCGGTGGAGCGCTCCGTGCCGATCGCCGCGTACGCCGGGGCGCCCAGGGTCAGGATCGGCAGCACGTTGACCAGCGTCTCGACGTTGTTCTCCACCGTCGGCTTGCCGAACAGGCCCTTCTCCACCGGGAACGGGGGCTTCGAGCGGGGCTCGCCCCGGTAGCCCTCGACGGAGTTGAACAGGGCCGTCTCCTCGCCGCAGATGTAGGCGCCCGCGCCGCGCCGGATTTCGATGTCGAAGGCGTACCCCTGACCGAGGACGTCGTCGCCGAGCAGGCCCCGGGCGCGCGCCTGGCCGATCGCGTGCTCCAGGCGGCGCAGGGCGCGCGGATACTCGCCGCGCAGGTACAGGTAGCCCCGGTGGGCGCCGGTGGCGTACCCGGCGATCGTCATCGCCTCGATCAGCGCGTACGGGTCGCCCTCCATCAGGACCCGGTCCTTGAAGGTGCCGGGCTCGGACTCGTCGGCGTTGCAGACCAGGTAGTGCGGGCGGTCCGGCTGGGACGCCGTGGCCTGCCACTTGCGGCCGGTGGGGAAGGCGGCCCCGCCCCGCCCGACCAGGCCCGAGTCGGTGACCTCGCGGATGACGCCCGCAGGGCCCAGCTCGAAGGCCCGGCGCAGGGCCGCGTAACCGCCGTGGGCGCGGTAGTCGTCGAGCGACGCCGGATCGACCACGCCGACGCGGTGCAGCAGCATCAGGCCGGCCTGCCCGGCCTGCGGCACCGCCAGCGCGGCCGGGGGCTCCTGCGGCGCCGAGTCCGGCGCGCTCGCGGCGAGGACGGCGTCGCGCACGGTCGCCGGCGCCGACACCGCCGTGCGCACCGGGTCACCGGCCCTGATCGCCAGCGCCGCCGGGGCGCGTTCGCACAGGCCCAGGCACGGGCTGCGCTGCACGCTCACCCCGCTGCCGGGGCCCAGCCGCTCCTCGATCCCCGCGCACAGCCCGGGCGCCCCGGCCGCCGCGCACGCCAGGTCCGTGCACACGTGCAGCACGGTCGCCGGGCGCGGGGTGACGGAGAACATCGCGTAGAAGGTGGCGACCCCGTACGCCTCGGCCGGGGGCACCGTCAGCCGCCGGCACAGGTAGTCCAGGGCCCCGTCGCTGATCCAGCCGACCCGGTCGTTGAGGGCGTGCAGCCCCGGCAGCAGCAGGTCGCGGCGGTCCCGGGCCTCACGTCCGCCCCGGGCCCACCGCAGGTCCGCGTCGGAACGGTCGGCGCCCTCCCAGGAGGACTCCGGGGGCCCGAGCAGGGCGTCCACGGCCGCCCGTTCCTCGTCCGTCGGTTTGCTGTCGCCGAAGTGCAGGTCCACGGTGCGTCACCCCACGATGGTCGCGATGGGCAGCTTCTCGATCCGGATCGCCGACGCCTTGAACTCCGCCGTCCCGGCGATCGGGCAGTTCGCCTCGATCGTCAGCGCGTTGGTGTCCACCTCGTCCGGGAAGTGCATGGTCATGAAGGCGAGCCCGGGCCGCAGCGCGGGATCGACCCACACCGGCGCGGTCACCGACCCGCGCCGCGAGGTCACCCGCACCCGCTCACCGACCACGACCCCGTAGCGCTCCGCGTCCTCGGGGGACAGCTCGATGTACTCGCCGCGGCGCAGCGGCGAGGCGTAACCACCGCTCTGCACCCCGGTGTTGTACGAGTCGAGCCGCCGCCCTGTGGTGAGCCGGATCGGGTAGCGCTCGTCGGTGAGGTCCACCGGCGGGTCGTGCTGCACGATCCCGAACGGCGCGAGCCGCCCGCGCCGGGCGGGGTCGGGGTCCCACAACCGGCCGTGCAGATAGGTCGGTTCCAGCCCGTCGGTGCTGGGGCAGGGCCACTGGATGCCCTGGTGCTCCTCCAGGCGCGCGTACGTCATGCCGTAGTGGTCGGGGGAGACCGAGCGCAGCTCGTTCCACACGGTCTCGGCGTCGGCGTACTTCCAGTCGTGGCCGAGGCGGGCGGCGAGGTCGCAGAGGATGTCGATGTCCTCGCGGGCCTCGCCGGGCGGGGTGACGGCCCGGCGCACGCGCTGGACCCGGCGTTCGCTGTTGGTGGTGGTGCCCTCGGTCTCCGCCCAGCCGGCCGTGGCGGGCAGGACGACGTCCGCCAGCTCGGCCGTCTTCGTCAGGAAGATGTCCTGCACGACCAGGAAGTCGAGCGCCTGCAGCCGTCGCACGGCCTGCTCGCTGTCGGCCTCGGACTGGGCCGGGTTCTCACCGATGCAGTAGACGGCCTTGAGGGTGCCGTCCTCCATCGCCTCGAACATCTCCGTGAGGTTCAGGCCGTAGTGCGGCTGGATGACGGTGTCCCAGGCCGACTCGAACTTCAGCCGGGTGTCCGGGTTGAGGATGTCCTGGAAGCCCGGCAGGCGGTTGGGGATCGCGCCCATGTCGCCGCCGCCCTGCACGTTGTTCTGCCCGCGCAGCGGCTGCAGGCCCGAGCCCCAGCGGCCGACGTGCCCGGTGAGCAGGGACAGGTTGATCAGGGCACGCACGTTGTCGGTGCCGTTGTGGTGCTCGGTGATGCCGAGGGTCCAGCACAACTGGGCGCGCTCGGCCCGGGCGTAGGCGTGCGCCAGCTCCCTGATGGCCGCCGCCGGGACGCCGGTCACCTTCTCGGCGAGCGACAGCGTCCACGGCTCGACCAGGGCCCGGTACTCCTCGAAGCCGGTGGTCGCCCGCTCGATGAACGCCTCGTTGGCCAGCCCCGCGCGGATGATCTCGCGGCCGATCGCGTGCGCCATCGGGATGTCCGTGCCGACGTTCAGGCCCAGCCAGCTCTCGGCCCACTCGGCGGTGGAGGTGCGGCGCGGATCGACCGCGTACATCCGCGCCCCGTTCCGGATGCCCTTCAGCACGTGCTGGAAGAAGATCGGGTGCGCGAAGCGGGCGTTGGATCCCCACATCACGATGACGTCGGTGTGCTCGATCTCCTCGTACGACGAGGTGCCGCCGCCCGAGCCGAACGCCGCCGACAGGCCGGCCACGCTCGGGGCGTGGCAGGTGCGGTTGCAGGAGTCGACGTTGTTGGTGCCCATGACGACCCGGGCGAACTTCTGCGCCACGTAGTTCATTTCGTTGGTGGCGCGGGCGCAGGAGAACATGCCGAACGCCCCCCTGTTGCGGTCCAGGCCCCGGGCGGCACGGTCCAGGGCCTCCTCCCAGCTCGCCCGTCGGAAGGGCTCGTCACGCGAGTCCCTGACCAGCGGGTGCGTGAGCCGGGTGTACGTCTTCGGCCGGCGTTTCCTCATGCGGCGCTCCTCAGGGCGAGCAGGTCCGAGATGGCGTGCACGGTGCGCAGGGTGGGCACGTCCACGCCGGTGATCTCCGCCAGCTCCACGACGGCCGCGAGCAGCACGTCGAGTTCGAGCGGCTTGCCGCGCTCCAGGTCCTGGAGCGTGGAGGTGCGGTGGTCGCCGACGCGCTCGGCGCCCGCCAGCCGGCGCTCGATGGACACCCCGACGTCGCAGCCCAGGGCCTCGGCGACGGCGAGGGTCTCGGTCATCATGATCTCGATGACCCGGCGCGTCCCGCCGTGCAGGCACATCTGCCGCATGGTGGCGCGGGCGAGCGCGCTGATCGGGTTGAAGGAGATGTTGCCGAGCAGCTTGAGCCAGATGTCGTTGCGCAGGTCCGGCTCGACCGGGCACTTCAGGCCACCGGCCTGCATGGCCGCGCCGAAGCGCAGACAGCGCGCCGAACGGCTGCGGTCGGGCTCGCCGATGGAGAACCGGGTGCCTTCCAAGTGCCGGACGACGCCCGGCCCTTCGAGTTCGGTCGCGGCGTAGACCACGCATCCGACGGCCCGCTCGGGCGCGAGCACCGCACTGACCGCGCCGCCCGGGTCCACGCTCTCGATCCGGTGGCCGTCGAAGGGGCCGCCGTGGCGGTGGAAGTACCACCAGGGGATGCCGTTCTGGGCCGCCACGACGGCCGTGGTGCCGTGCAGCAGTGGCGCGATCAGCGGCCCGCACGCCGCGTACGCGTTGGCTTTCAGACCCAGGAACACGTAGTCGGCCGGGCCCACTTCGGCCGGGTCGTCGGTCGCGTGCGGGTGCGCGGTGAAGTCGCCGCGCGGGCTGCGCACCCGGACTCCGTGCCGCCTCATGGCCGCCAAGTGCGGTCCACGGGCGATGAGATGCACATCGGCGCCCGCGCGGTGGAGCGCGGCGCCGACGTAGGCGCCGATGGCACCGGCGCCGAGAACTGCGACTTTCATAACGAGGGAGCTCCGTTCGGTCGAGGGTACCGAGGAACTGCCGAGGCTCTGTCGACGAAATATTGTCTACAGTATGGAGGTTGGGGCGGCAAGGGTCCGCGCACCGACCGTTCGGCGCAGACCGCATACCGCTCACCGCATACGGTCGACGCGCCGCCTTCTCAACCGGCCCGCGGATCCTTACCGTCCGGGGTTCATGAGTCCCCCCGTCGCGCCCGTGGGCTGGAGCCGCTGGCTCGTCCCGCCCGCCGCTCTCTCCGTACACCTCTCCATCGGCCAGGCCTACGCCTGGAGCGTGTTCAAGCCGCCCCTGGAGTCCGCGCTCGGGCTCAGCGGCACCCAGAGCGCGCTGCCCTTCCAGCTGGGCATCGTCATGCTGGGCCTGTCCGCCGCGTTCGGCGGCACGCTCGTGGAGCGCAACGGCCCGCGCTGGGCGATGACCGTCGCGCTGATCTGCTTCTCCTCCGGCTTCCTGCTCTCCGCGCTGGGCGCGTCCCTGGAGCAGTACTGGCTGATCGTCCTCGGCTACGGCTTCGTCGGCGGCATCGGCCTCGGCATCGGCTACATCTCCCCGGTCTCCACCCTCATCAAGTGGTTCCCGGACCGGCCCGGCATGGCCACCGGCATCGCCATCATGGGCTTCGGCGGCGGCGCGCTCATCGCCTCGCCGTGGAGCGCCCAGATGCTGGAGTCGTTCGGCTCCGACAGCTCCGGCATCGCGCTGGCCTTCCTCGTCCACGGGCTGTCGTACGCGGTCTTCATGCTGCTGGGCGTGCTGCTGGTCCGGGTCCCGCGCGACGCCCCGCAGGCGGGAGTCAGCGCGCGGCCGGCCCCCGCCGGACCGCAGGTGTCGGCGAACCGGGCCATCCGCACCCCCCAGTTCTGGTTCCTGTGGATCGTGCTCTGCATGAACGTCACCGCCGGCATCGGCATCCTGGAGAAGGCCGCGCCGATGATCACCGACTTCTTCGCGGACACCTCCACACCGGTGTCGGCGACGGCCGCCGCCGGTTTCGTCGCGCTGCTCTCGGCGGCGAACATGGCCGGGCGCATCGGCTGGTCCTCGACCTCCGACCTCATCGGCCGCAAGAACATCTACCGCGTCTACCTCGGAGCCGGCGCGCTGATGTACACCCTGATCGCCCTGTTCGGCGACTCCTCCAAGCCCTTGTTCGTGCTGTGCGCGCTGGTCATCCTCTCCTTCTACGGGGGCGGCTTCGCGACGATCCCGGCGTACCTGAAGGACCTCTTCGGCACCTACCAGGTCGGGGCCATCCACGGGCGGCTGCTCACCGCCTGGTCCACGGCCGGGGTGCTCGGGCCGCTCATCGTCAACTGGATCGCCGACCGGCAGGAGGAGGCCGGCCGGCATGGCGCGTCGCTGTACGGCCTGTCGTTCGTCATCATGATCGGCCTGCTCGTCGTCGGCTTCGTCGCCAACGAACTCGTCCGACCCGTCGCCCCCCGCCACCACGTCCCCGCCCCGAGGGAGGCCGCTCATGCCGAGCGACAGCAGTCAGAGCCCGCCTAGCGCCGACCGGCGGTGGCTGATCGCCCTGGCCTGGGTGTGGGTGGGCGTCCCGCTCGCCTACGGGCTGTACGAGCTGGTCCGCAAGGCGACGCAGCTGTTCACCGGGTAGCCGTTCGACAGGTGTCCGGGTGTCCGCACTCCTGACGGAAGCTGACAACCAGGGCGCCCGATTCCTGTCGCCTCGGCTGCCGTCGTACCCGCGAGTCACTGATCAGACTGGTGGATCCGCTGCCCAAGGAGACGAGGGGGACCCACCCAATGAACGGCTCGCGCATCGCCGCCGTCGGCCACTACCAGCCCGCCAAGGTGCTCACCAACGAGGACCTGGCGGGCCTGGTGGACACCACTGACGAGTGGATCAGGAGCCGGGTGGGCATCCGCACCCGCCACATCGCGGGCCCGGACGAGCCGGTCGACGAGCTGGGCGCGCACGCCGCCGCCAAGGCCCTGGCGGCGGCCGGACTGGCCCCGGCCGACATCGACCTGGTGCTGGTCGCCACCTCCACCGCCGTCGACCGCTCGCCCAACATGGCCGCCCGGGTCGCCGCCCGGCTCGGCGTCCCGCAGGCCGCCACCATGGACCTCAACGTGGTGTGCGCCGGCTTCACCCACGCCCTGGCCACCGCCGACCACGCCGTCCGCGCCGGGGGCTCCCGCCGGGCGCTGGTCATCGGGGCCGACAAGATGTCCGAGGTGACCGACTGGAGCGACCGCACCACGTGCGTACTCGTCGGGGACGGGGCCGGGGCCGCGGTGGTGGAGGCCGCGGACGAACCGGCCATCGGGCCCGTGCTGTGGGGCTCGGTGCCCGAGATGGGCCACGCGGTACGGATCGAGGGCACCCCGCCGCGCTTCGCGCAGGAGGGGCAGAGCGTCTACCGCTGGGCGACCACACAGCTGCCGCCCATCGCGCGCCGGGCGTGCGAGCGCGCCGGGCTGGAGCCCGCCGACCTCGCCGGGGTCGTACTGCACCAGGCGAACCTGCGCATCATCGAACCCCTCGCCGAGAAGATCGGCGCCGTCAACGCCGTCGTCGCCCGCGATGTCACCGAGTCCGGCAACACCTCGGCCGCGAGCATCCCGCTGGCCTTCTCCAAGCTGGTCGAGCGCGGCGCGATCACCACGGGCGACGCGGTCCTGCTGTTCGGCTTCGGCGGGAACCTCTCGTACGCGGGCCAGGTCGTGCGCTGCCCCTGAGTCCCGCCGGCCGCGCGGAGGGTGAGGCGGGCGATGTGACGCGGCCAACTCCCCGGAACCCTGGCCCTTGTGCGCCGTAGACTGTAGACGAAAGACAATCGATACTGACTCTGCGGCGACACCGGCGTCGGCCGCGCTGTGCACGGCCCTGCCGAGGAGGGGGACCGCGATGCTGTCGACAGGCCTGCCCCAAGGGGCGGTACCCAAGCTGGAACGCCCGGGTCCGCTGCGCGACCGCGTCTACGAGGCACTCCTCGAACTCATCACCACCCGCGCCCTGCAGCCCGGCCAGCATCTGGTCGAGAGCGAACTCGCCGGGCATCTGGGCGTGTCCCGGCAGCCGGTGCGCGAGGCGCTGCAGCGGCTCAACACCGAGGGGTGGGTCGATCTGCGGCCCGCCCAGGGCGCGTTCGTGCACGAGCCGACGGAGGAGGAGGCCGACCAGCTCCTCACGGTCCGTACGCTGCTGGAGGCCGAGGCGGCCCGCCTCGCCGCGGCCAACGCCGACAGCGCCGGCATCGCCACCCTGGAAGCGCTGTGCGCACAGGGCGAGAAGGCCGTGGAGGCCGACGACGTGGACGGGGCCGTCGCCATGAACGCGCGCTTCCACGCCAAGATCATGGAGCTGGCCGGCAACACGGTCCTGGCCGAACTCGCCGCCCAGGTGGACCGGCGCGTGCGCTGGTACTACACGCCGGTGGCCCGGCAGCGCGGCCACCAGTCCTGGATCGAGCACCGCGAACTCATCGCCGCGGTCAGCGCCCGCGACGAGCAGCGGGCCACCCAGCTGATGCGCGAACACACCGAGCACACGCGGCGGTCGTACCACGCCCGAGCGCGTTCGTAGGCTCCGGCCGATCCGGCGGCACCTCCCCCGGCGCGCACCGCCCGGGGGAGGTGCCGGCCTGCGCTTCTCACCGTCCGGGCCCCTCCCGGTCCATCGGGCAGGAGGGGTGCCTGCTCCCGTCTTTGTCCTCTGAGTGGAAAAAGTAGGGGGCAATTCCTGCGCGACTTCTTCCCACTCCCGGCAGCCGCTGCTACGTTCCCTCCGAAAGCACACGCCACCGAGGTGGCGGAAAACCGGCGCGCACAGGCCGATCGAGGCGGGGAGGGGCTCGTGAGACGTATGACCGCACGACCCGGAAACGCCCACCAGGCCCGACTGCTCAAACTGCTGCGCGACGGCGGCCCCAACTCCCGCGCCCAGCTGGGCGACCAGGTCGACCTCTCACGGTCCAAGCTCGCCGTGGAGGTGGACCGGCTGCTGGAGACGGGGCTGGTCGTGGCCGACGGACTCGCCGCCTCGCGCGGTGGCCGCCGCTCCCACAACATCCGGCTCAACCCCGAACTCCGGTTCCTCGGCGTCGACATCGGCGCGACCTCGGTCGACGTCGCCGTCACCAACGCCGAGCTGGAGACCCTCGGGCACATCAACCACCCCATGGACGTGCGCGAGGGCCCGGTCGCGGTCTTCGAGCAGGTCCTGGCCATGGCCGCGAAGCTGAGGGCCTCCGGGCTCGCGGAGGGGTTCGACGGCGCCGGCATCGGCGTCCCCGGCCCGGTCCGCTTCCCCGAGGGCGTGCCGGTCGCACCGCCGATCATGCCCGGCTGGGACGGCTTCCCCGTGCGGGAGGCGCTCAGCCAGGAACTCGGCTGCCCGGTCATGGTCGACAACGACGTGAACCTGATGGCGATGGGGGAGCAGCACGCGGGCGTCGCCCGCACCGTCGCCGACTTCCTCTGCGTCAAGATCGGCACCGGCATCGGCTGCGGCATCGTCGTCGGCGGTGAGGTCTACCGCGGCACGACGGGCAGCGCCGGTGACATCGGGCACATCCAGGCCGTCCCCGACGGCCGCCCCTGCGCCTGCGGCAACCGGGGCTGCCTGGAAGCCCACTTCAGCGGGGCGGCCCTCGCCCGCGACGCCCTGGAGGCCGCCCAGCAGGGGCTCTCGGCCGAACTGGCGTCACGCCTGGAGACGAGCGGTGAACTGACCGCCGTCGACGTCGCCGCGGCCGCCGCCGCCGGGGACGCCACCGCCCTGGAACTGATCCGCGAGGGCGGCAACCGCACCGGCCAGGTCATCGCCGGCCTGGTCAGCTTCTTCAACCCGGGCCTGGTGGTGATCGGCGGCGGGGTGACCGGACTCGGCCACACCCTGCTCGCCGCCATCCGCACCCAGGTCTACCGCCAGTCGCTGCCGCTCGCGACCGGCAACCTGCCCATCGTCCTGGGCGAACTGGGACCCGCCGCTGGCGTCACCGGCGCGGCCCGGCTCATCAGCGACCACCTGTTCTCTCCCGCCTAAGCGCACCTCAGCACGTCAGCGAAACCCCGGCACGTCAGCGAAACCCCGGCACATCAGCGCACTCCAGCACGTCAGCGCACTCCAGCACGTCGGCACCGCGCTCTCCGTACCGAGCCCCGCCCTGCCCTGAACCGGCCCGCACGCCCGCCAAGGGGACCTCATGGCACCAGAACCACCGCTGCTCAGCATGTCCGGCATCACCAAGTCGTTCCCCGGAGTCCGGGCCCTCGACGGCGTCGACCTCGACGTCCTGGCCGGCGAGGTGCACTGCCTGCTCGGCCAGAACGGCGCCGGCAAGTCGACCCTCATCAAGGTCCTGGCCGGCGCCCACCAGCCCGACACGGGCCGCCTCCGCTGGCGCGGCGAGGACGTCACCCTGCGCTCGCCGATCGCCGCCATGCGCCTCGGCATCGCGACCATCTACCAGGAACTCGACCTGGTGGAACACCTGTCGGTGGCCGAGAACGTCCACCTCGGACACGAACCGACCGCCGCCGGCTTCGTCGTCCGCGGCAAGGCGGCCAAGGCGTCGGCCGCCGCCCTGCTCAAGCGGCTCGGCCACGCGGAGATCGACCCGGGCCGCCTGGTCGGCGAGCTGTCGGCCGCGCAGCAGCAGATCGTGTCCATGGCCCGGGCGCTCTCCCACGACGTGCGGCTCATCGTCATGGACGAGCCGTCCGCCGCCCTCGACCCGGACGAGGTCGACAACCTCTTCCGCATCGTCGGCGACCTGACCGCCGCCGGAGTCGCCGTCGTCTACATCTCCCACCGCCTGGAGGAGATCCGCCGCATCGGCGACCGGGTCACCGTCCTGAAGGACGGCCGCGCCGTGGCGAACGGACTTCCCGCGAAGTCGACCCCGACCCGCGACGTCGTCGCCCTGATGACCGGCCGCAACGTCGAGTACGTCTTCCCGGAGCGGCCCGCCGCCCCGCCGTCCGCCGAACCCGTGCTGACGGTGCAGGGGCTGTCCCGCCAGGGGGAGTTCGAGGCACTCGACCTGCAGGTGCGCCCCGGCGAGATCGTCGGCCTGGCCGGACTCGTCGGCTCGGGCCGCTCCGAGATCCTGGAGACCGTCTACGGCGCCCGCAAACCGACGACCGGTCAGGTGCTGGTCGACGGGCGGCCGTTGAAGCCAGGCAGCGTCCGGGCCGCCGTCCGGGCCGGGCTCGGCCTCGCCCCCGAGGAACGCAAGGCGCAGGCCCTGCTGATGCTGGAGTCCGTCACCCGGAACGTGTCGGTCTCCTCCATGTCCCGCTTCTCGCGCGGCGGCTGGATCGACCGGGGCGCCGAACTCGGTGCCGCCCGGGCCGCCACCCGCGAGCTGTCGCTCCGGCCCGACAACCCGTCGGTTCCCGTCCGCACCCTGTCCGGCGGCAACCAGCAGAAGGCCGTCCTGGCCCGCTGGCTGCTGCGCGGCTGCAAGGTGCTGCTGCTCGACGAACCCACCCGAGGCGTGGACGTCGGCGCCCGCGCCGAGCTCTACGCGGTCATCCGCCGCCTCGCCGACGAGGGCCTCGCGGTCCTGCTGGTCTCCAGCGAGGTGCCCGAGGTGCTCGGCCTGGCCGACCGTGTCCTGGTGCTGCGCGAGGGCCGGGTCGTCCACACGGCACCCGCGCGCGAACTCGACGAACACCGCGTACTCGACCTGGTCATGGAAGGAAGCCCGGCGTCATGACGCAGCCCGTCTCCCCGCCCCGGGACAGCACCGCCGACAAGGTGCCCCAGGCCCAGCCCCCCGCCTGGCGCGGCCTGATGGCCCGTGCCGACGTCCGCACCCTGTCCCTGCTCGGCGTGCTCGCCGTGCTGGTCCTCATCGGCGGCATCACCAAACCCGACGAGTTCCTCGACACCCGCAACCTGCAACTCGTCCTCACCCAGGCGTCCGTCATCGGCGTCGTCACCGTCGGCATGACCTTCGTCATCGTCTCCGGCGGCATCGACCTGTCGGTCGGCGCGATCGTCGCCCTCGCCTCGGTGTGGGCCACCACCGTCGCCACCCAGGAGTACGGCTTCGCCGGGATCCTCTTCACGGCCGTCGTCGTCGGGGTCGGCTGCGGGCTGGTCAACGGGGTGCTCATCGCCTACGGCGCGATGGTGCCGTTCATCGCCACCCTCGCCATGCTGGCCTCCGCCCGCGGCCTGTCCCTGCAGATCACCGACGGCAAGACGCAGATCGTCACCGTGCCCTCGGTCCTGGACCTGGGGGAGCGCGACGCCTACGTCCTCGGCGTCCCGCCGCTGGTCCTGGTGTTCGCCGTCGTCACCGTCATCGGCTGGCTGGTGCTCAACCGCACCACCTTCGGCCGCCGCACGGTCGCCGTCGGCGGCAACCCGGAGGCGGCCCGGCTCGCCGGCATCGACGTCCGCCGCCAGCGGCTCTACCTCTACCTGCTGTCCGGGCTGTGCTGCGGCATCGCCGCCTTCCTGCTGATCGTCCTGTCCGGCTCCGGCCAGAACACCAACGGCAACCTCTACGAACTCGACGCCATCGCCGCCGCCATCATCGGCGGCACCCTCCTCACCGGCGGCCGCGGCACCATCACCGGCTCCGTCCTCGGCGTCCTGATCTTCACCACGATCACCAACATCTTCGCCCTGAACAACCTGCAGAGCGACGTCCAGCAGATCGCCAAGGGCGCGATCATCGTCGCCGCCGTGCTGGTCCAGCGCCGTACCGCGAGCACGACCTGAGGAAAGGGTTCACCGCCATGCCAGAGATCACGAGCCGCAGAGGACTGCTCTTCGGAGCCGCCGCCGTCTCCGCCGGTGCCCTCATCACGGGGTGCACCAGCAACGAGCCGTCCGACTCCAAGGACGAGCCGGCGGGCAACAACCAGCCGGCCGCCGACGACAAGCCCGGCAAGCAGGTCACCATCGGCTTCGCCGGACCGCAGGCCGACCACGGCTGGCTCAACGCCATCAACGACAACGCCAAGAGCCGCGCCGAGAAGTACTCCGACGTCACCCTGGAGATCACCGAGGGCTCCAACGACACCGCCCAGCAGATCGGCCAGATCGAGACCCTCATCAACAAGAAGGTCGACGTCCTGGTCGTGCTCCCCGCCGACGGCAAGGCCCTCACCCAGGTCGGCCTGAAGGCCATGCGCGCGGGCATCCCGGTCGTCAACCTCGACCGGATCTTCAACACCCCGCAGGCCTACCGCTGCTGGATCGGCGGCGACAACTACGGCATGGGCCTCAACGCCGGCCACTACATCGGCGAGAAGCTCAAGGACAAGCCCGACGCCCGCGTCATCGAACTCGCCGGCCTCGACAACCTGGAGCTGACCAAGCAGCGCACCAAGGGCTTCGACGACGCCCTGAAGAACTACCCCAACATCAAGAAGGTCGCCCGCCAGGCCGCCGAGTTCACCGTCGAGTCCGGGCAGGCCAAGATGGCGCAACTGCTTCAGGCCCAGTCGAAGTTCGACGCGCTGTGGAACCACGACGACGACCAGGGCGTCGGCGCGCTGCGCGCCATCGAGCAGGCCGGGCGCGACGACTTCCTGATGGTCGGCGGCGCGGGCGCCCTGTCCGCCTTCCAGGCCATCAAGAAGGACGACGGCGTGCTCAAGGCGACGGTGCTGTACCCGCCGACCATGGCCGCCTCCGCGATCGACCTCGCCCGCGCCCTCGGCCAGGGCAAGGGCATCGGCGGCATGGCCGAGTTCGAGATCCCCGCCTCCCTCACGCTCTACTCGGCGGTCGTCGACAAGACCAACGTCGACCAGTACATGCCCACCGGCTTCCAGTGATCCCGCCCGCACCCCCCACGTGCGCCACCCCGACCAGGACGAGGAGGACACCCGTATGGGACAGCCGCAAGCGCCGTCAGATGGGACCGAGGCAGGCAAGCCACCCCTGCGCGTGGGCATGGTGGGCTACGCCTTCATGGGCGCCGCCCACTCCCAGGGCTGGCGCACCGCGGGCCGCGTCTTCGACCTGCCGCTGGACCCGGTGCAGGCCGTGATCTGCGGCCGGGACCGCGCCGCCGCGCAGGCGGCGGCCGACCGGCACGGCTGGGCGTCCGTCGAGACCGACTGGCGGGCGCTCGTGGCACGCGACGACGTCGACCTCGTCGACATCTGCACCCCCGGCGACAGCCACGCCGAGATCGCGCTGGCCGCCCTGGCCGCCGGCAAGCACGTGCTGTGCGAGAAGCCGCTCGCCAACTCCGTCGCGGAGGCCACCTCGATGGCCCGGGCGGCCGAGGAGGCGTACGGGCGGGGGCAGGTGGCGATGGTCGGCTTCAACTACCGCCGGGTGCCGGCCACCGCCCAGGCCCGCCGGATGGTCGCCGACGGCCGGCTCGGCAGGCTGCGGCACGTGCGCGTGACGTACCTGCAGGACTGGCTGGTGGACCCCGAGTTCCCGCTGACCTGGCGGCTGCGCAAGGAGCAGGCCGGTTCGGGCTCGCTCGGTGACCTGGGGGCGCACATCATCGACCTGGCCCAGTACCTCGTGGGGGAGCCGCTGGCCGGGGTCTCCGCGCTGACGGAGACGTTCGTGCGGGAGCGGCCGCTGCCCACCGGCGCCAGCAGCGGGCTGTCCTCCGTCTCGGCCGCGGGCAAGGGCGAGGTCACCGTGGACGACGCGGCCCTGTTCACGGCCCGCTTCCCCTCCGGCGCGATCGCCTCCTTCGAGGCCACCCGCTATGCCACCGGCCGCAAGAACGCCCTGCGCATCGAGCTCAACGGCGAGCGCGGCTCGCTCGCCTTCGACCTGGAGCGGCTCAACGAGCTGTCCTTCCACGACGGCACCCAGCCGGGCACGGAGGCCGGCTTCCGCCGCATCCTGGTCACCGAGCCCGACCACCCCTACCTGGAGGCCTGGTGGCCGCCCGGCCACGGCCTCGGCTACGAGCACACCTTCGTCCACCAGGCCCGCGACCTCGTCCACGCCATCGCCGAGGGGCGCCGCCCCGACCCCTCCTTCACCGACGGGCTCCAGGTGCAGCGGGTGCTCGCCGCGGTGGAGGAGAGCGCCGAGAAGAACTCCGTCTACACCCCGATCGCGGTCTGAGGAGGCCCCTTTCCATGCCGCGCACCTTCACGCTCTTCACCGGCCAGTGGGCGGACCTGCCGCTGGAGGAGGTCTGCCGCCTGGCCCGCGACTTCGGCTACGACGGCCTCGAACTCGCCTGCTGGGGAGACCACTTCGAGGTCGACAAGGCGCTGAGCGACCCGTCCTACGTGGACTCCAGGCACCAGCTCCTCGACAAGTACGGACTGAAGTGCTGGGCGATCTCCAACCACCTGGTCGGCCAGGCCGTCTGCGACGCCATCATCGACGAACGGCACCAGGCGATCCTCCCGGGGGCGATCTGGGGCGACGGGGACCCGGAAGGGGTCCGGCAGCGGGCCGCCGAGCGCATGAAGGACACCGCGCGCGCCGCGGCCGCCTTCGGCGTCGACACCGTCATCGGCTTCACCGGCTCCGCCATCTGGCACCTCGTCGCCATGTTCCCGCCCGCCCCCGACACGATGATCGAGCGCGGCTACCAGGATTTCGCCGACCGCTGGAACCCGATCCTCGACGTCTTCGACGCCGAGGGCGTGCGGTTCGCCCACGAGGTCCACCCCAGCGAGATCGCCTACGACTACTGGACGACCCAGCGGGCCCTCGAAGCCGTCGACCGGCGCCCCGCCTTCGGCCTCAACTTCGACCCCTCGCACTTCGTGTGGCAGGACCTCGACCCGGTCGGCTTCCTGTGGGACTTCCGCGACCGCATCTACCACGTCGACTGCAAGGAGGCCCGCAAACGCCTCGACGGGCGCAACGGCCGGCTCGGCTCCCACCTGCCCTGGGGCGACCCGCGGCGCGGCTGGGACTTCGTCTCCGCCGGGCACGGTGACGTGCCCTGGGAGGACGTCTTCCGGATGCTGCGCTCCATCGACTACCAGGGCCCGGTCTCCGT
This sequence comes from Streptomyces sp. NPDC085931, assembly GCF_044540565.1. Taxonomy (NCBI): domain Bacteria; kingdom Bacillati; phylum Actinomycetota; class Actinomycetes; order Kitasatosporales; family Streptomycetaceae; genus Streptomyces; species Streptomyces sp. NPDC085931. Next base: position 148,650 of record NZ_JBITSK010000001.1, on the reverse strand, counting down.
CGAATGGGAGGACGCCGGCATGGACCGGCTCCAGGGGGCGCCCGAGGCGCTGACCCGGCTCAAGGCGTTCGACTTCGAACCCCCGAGCGCGTCCTTCGACGCGGCGTTCAACAGCTGAACCGCACACCCGGCCCAGGTCGGGGACGGGGACCGGCACCTCCCGCCGGTCCCCCCTCCGACCTGCCCGGATACCGCTTTGTCCTGTGTTGGGAGAAAGCTGAACCGATCCTGGCGCAAGGGGTGTTCGCCCCGGACGGAGACGGTTACCGTCCTTGAAGTGTTCAGGACACACGCACCTCCGGGGTGACGGCGCACCCCGGCGCCCGCACCGCACGTCTTCGTACCCACCCCGTACGGCCCACCCGTTCCCGGAGGGACTTCGTGCACAGAAGCAGCCCCACCCGCACCCGCACCCCCAGACGGCCCACCCTGCGCACCACCCTCGCCCTGTTCACCGGCCTGCTCCTGGCCGTGGGCACCCCCGCCACCGTCGCGGGCGCCCACCCCGGTCACCCGGAGCACGACGAACCGGCGGCCGCCGAGGGCCAGTTCCAGCAGGTTCCGCTCGCCAAGGGCGAGCCCGAGATGGGCGAGCCGATGTCGCTCGCCGTGCTCCCCGACCGCAGCGTCCTGCACACCTCGCGCGACGGCACGCTGCGCCTGACCGACCAGGGCGGCGTCACCAAGGTCGCCGGCAAGATCCCCGTCTACACCCACGACGAGGAAGGCCTCCAAGGCGTCGGCGTCGACCCGGACTTCAAGAACAACCGGGCGATCTACCTCTACTACGCCCCGCCGCTGGACACCCCCGCGGGCGACGCCCCGGAGACCGGCACCGCCGAGGACTTCGAGAAGTTCGACGGCGTCAACCGCCTCTCCCGCTTCACGCTGAACACCAACGGCACCCTCAACCTGGCCAGCGAGAAGAAGGTCATCGACGTCGCGGCCTCCCGCGGCCTGTGCTGCCACGTCGGCGGCGACATCGACTTCGACGCGGACGGCAACCTCTACCTGTCGACCGGCGACGACACCAACCCCTTCGCCTCCGACGGCTACACCCCCATCGACGACCGGCCGAACCGCAACCCGGCCTTCGACGCCCGCCGCAGCTCCGGCAACACCAACGACCTGCGCGGCAAGATCCTGCGCATCAAGGTCGCCGAGGACGGCTCCTACACGATCCCCGAGGGCAACCTCTTCGCCCCGGGCACCGACAAGACCCGCCCCGAGATCTACGCGATGGGCTTCCGCAACCCGTTCCGGATGAGCGTCGACGACAAGACGGGCATCGTCTACGTCGGCGACTACGGCCCCGACGCCGGCGCCGCCGATCCCAAGCGCGGTCCGGCCGGACAGGTCGAGTTCGCCAAGGTGACCAAGGCGGCCAACTTCGGCTGGCCGTTCTGCACCGGGAACAACGACGCCTACGTCGACTACGACTTCGCCACCAAGGAGTCCGGCGAGAAGTTCGACTGCGCCGCCCCGAAGAACACCTCCCCGCACAACACGGGCTTGACCGACCTGCCGCCCGCGCAGGCCGCCTGGATCCCGTACGACGACGGCTCCGTGCCCGAGTTCGGCACCGGCTCCGAGTCCCCGATGGCCGGCCCGGTCTACCGCTACGACCCCGAGCTCGACTCCAGCGTGAAGTTCCCCGAGGCCTACGACGGCGACTTCTTCGCCGGTGAGTTCGGCCGCCGCTGGATCAAGCGGATCGAGCAGACCTCCGACGGACCCGACGGGTCGGTCGCGAAGATCAACGACTTCCCGTGGACCGGCACCCAGATCATGGACATGGAGTTCGGCCCCGACGGCGCCCTCTACGTCCTCGACTACGGCGTCTCCTGGTTCCAGGGCGACGAGCACTCCGCGCTGTACCGGATCGAGAACGCCGAGGACGGCTTCTCCCCGATCGCCGAGGTGAGCGCCGACAAGACGTCCGGAGCGGCCGGGCTGAAGGTCACCTTCACCGGCTCCGCCAAGGACGCCGACTCCACCGACCTCACCTACAGCTGGGACTTCGGCGACGGCACCAAGGGCGAGGGCCTCAACCCCACCCACCGGTACAAGAAGGTCGGCACCTACAGCGCCACCTTCACCGCCAAGGACCCCGAGGGCAACACCGGCAACGCCAGCGTCCGGATCGTGGTCGGCAACACCGAGCCCAAGGTGACGATCGAGACCCCGGCCAACGGCACCCTGGCCGCCTTCGGCCAGCCCGTCCCCTTCAAGGTGAAGGTCACCGACCCCGAGGAGACCGTCGACTGCTCCAAGGTCAAGGTCGCCTACAGCCTCGGCCACGACTCCCACGCCCACGAACTGACCAGCGAGATGGGCTGCGAGGGCACCCTGAAGCCGCCGCCCGGTGACGGCGGCCACGACCCCAACGCCAACATCTACGGCGTCGTCGGCGCCAGCTACACCGACGGCGGCGCGAACGGCCAGGAGGAGCTGACCGGCACCGCCCGCACCGTCCTGCAGCCGCTGCACCGCCAGGGCGAGCACTTCACCACCCAGTCCGGCGTGTCCGTCATCGACAAGACCGGCGCCCACGGCGGCAAGACCGTCGGCGACATCAACGACGGCGACTGGATCTCCTTCACCCCCTACCGGTTCGACGGGCAGAAGAAGCTGACCGTGCGGGCCTCCTCCGGCGGAGCGGGCGGCTTCGTCGAGCTGCGCACTGGCTCGCCCGAGGGGCCGCTGCACGGCTCGGCGTACATCCCGCCGACCGGCGGCTGGGAGACCTTCCAGAACGTCGACGTGCCACTGCGGTCGCTGCCGAAGAAGACCACCGACATCTACCTGGTCTTCAAGGGCGGCGAGGGCGCGCTGTACGACGTGGACGACTTCGAGTTCTCCAAGGAGCCCTTCAAGGGCGGCAAGAAGGTCCTGGTCTTCTCCAAGACCGCCGGCTTCCGCCACGACTCCATCCCGGCCGGCATCGCCGCGCTGAAGGAACTCGGCGGCCCCGCCGGCATCACGGTCGACGCCACCGAGGAGGCCCGGCAGTTCACCACCACCAACCTCGCCAAGTACGACGCGGTCGCCTTCCTGTCCACCACCGGCGACGTGCTCGACGCCGGGCAGCAGAAGGCGTTCGAGGACTACGTGGCGGGCGGCGGCGGGTACATGGGCATCCACGCGGCGGCCGACACCGAGTACGACTGGGAGTTCTACGGCGGCCTCGTCGGCGCCTACTTCCACTCGCACCCGGCCATCCAGAAGGCCACCGTCCGCGTCGAGGACCACGACCACCCGTCCACCGCGCACCTGGGCGACGCCTGGGAGCGCACCGACGAGTGGTACAACTACCGCACCAACCCGCGCGAGCAGGCCAAGGTCCTCGCCACCCTGGACGAGACCACCTACCAGGGCGGCACCATGAAGGGCGACCACCCGATCGCCTGGTGCCAGAGCTACGGCGGCGGCCGCTCCTTCTACACCGGCGGCGGCCACACCAAGGAGTCCTACGCCGACGAGGCCTTCCGCGCGCATCTGCTCGGCGGCCTGCAGTACGCCACCGGCCAGGTGAAGGCGGACTGCAAGCCGGGCAAGGACCACCGGAAGATCTTCAACGGCCAGACCCTGGACGGCTGGAAGCAGGCCGGCCCCGGCAAGTTCGCCGTCAAGGACGGCGTGATGGAGACCGAGGGCGGCATGGGCCTGCTCTGGTACCAGGCCAAGGAGCTGAAGTCGTACTCCCTCAAGCTCGACTGGAAGACGCAGGGCGACGACAACTCCGGGATCTTCGTGGGCTTCCCCGCCTCCGACGACCCCTGGTCCGCCGTGAACAAGGGCTACGAGATCCAGATCGACGCCACGGACGCGCCCGACCGCACCACGGGCTCCGTCTACTCCTTCAAGTCGGCCAACATCAAGGCCCGTGACCAGGTTCTGCGGCCGCCCGGCCAGTGGAACTCCTACGAGATCAAGGTCCAGGGCGAACGCCTCCAGGTGTTCCTCAACGGAGTCAAGATCAACGACTTCACCAACAAGGACCCCGAGCGGAGCCTGACCGACGGCTACATCGGCCTGCAGAACCACGGCGCCGACGACCAGGTCTCCTTCCGCAACATCCAGCTCAAGGAACTGCCCGTCCAGGGCCAGTGAACGGCGGCGGGCGGGGGACGCCGGACCCCCGCCCGCCGTCTCCCCCCTCCCCCCGGGTTCGCGCACGACCAGGAGGCTGCCCATGTCCGCGTCCCTTCCCCGACCGCGTGTGGGGGTGTGGCTGATCGGAGCCCGCGGCTCCGTCGCCACCACCGTCGTCACGGGGTGCGCCGCCGTCACCGCGGGACTGCACCCGCCCACCGGCATGGTGACCGAGACCCCCGCCTTCACCGACAGCGGGCTTCTCGCCCTGTCCGACCTCGTCTTCGGCGGCCACGACACCCTCGACTGCCCCCTGCCCAAACGCGCCGAGACCCTGACCGCCGGCGGCGTCCTGCCCCCGGGCATCGCCACCGCCGTCGCCGCCGAACTCGCCGCCGCCGACCGGGAGATCCGCCCCGGCGGCCCCACACCCGGCGACACCCGCAGCGAGGCCGACCTGATCACGGACTTCGCCCGCGACATCCGCGACTTCACCCGCCGCCACGCACTGCAGCGGACCGTGGTGGTGAACGTCGCCTCCACCGAACCCGCCTCCCAGGGCCCCGGCGCCCCGCTCCCGGCCAGCACCCTGTACGCCCTGGCCGCCCTGCGCGCGGGTTGCCCCTACGTCAACTTCACCCCTTCCGAGGGCATGCACCACCCCGTGGCCGCCCGCGAGGCCGAGCACAGCGGGCTGCCCTACGCAGGCCGCGACGGCAAGACCGGGCAGACCCTGCTGCGCGCCGTGCTGGGCCCGATGTTCGCCCAGCGGGCCCTGCACGTGCGGGCCTGGTCCGGCACGAACCTGCTCGGCGGCGGAGACGGCGCCGCCCTCGCCGACCCGGCCGCCGCGGCGGCGAAGAACGCCGGCAAGGAACGCGTCCTCGCCGACACCCTCGGCCATGTCCCCGAGGGCGAGGTCCACATCGACGACGTCCCCGCCCTCGGCGACTGGAAGACCGCCTGGGACCACATCGCCTTCGACGGCTTCCTCGGCACCCGCATGATCCTGCAGACCATCTGGCAGGGCTGCGACTCGGCACTCGCCGCGCCCCTGGTGCTCGACCTCGCCCGCCTCACCGCCCGCGCCCACGAGAAGGGCCTGTCCGGCCCGCTCGCCCCTCTCGGCTTCTACTTCAAGGACCCGGTGGGGGAGGGCCCCTCGGGCCTGTCCGAACAGTACGAGGCCCTGCTCCGGTTCGGATCCGCCCTCGGTGGCGTGGCCGCGACCGGCCTCGGCACGGGAAGGGGGAGCGGCCCTGGCACGCGGCCGGAGGGCGCTCCGGGCGCGGGGGCGGAGTCCGGACCCGGGGCGGCGACGGGGAGCAGCCCTGGCACGCGGCCGGAGGGCGACCTGGGCGCGGGAGTGGAGTCCGGACCCGGGGCGGCGACGGGGAGCAGCCCTGGCACGCGGCCGGAGGGCGACCTGGGCGCGGGAGTGGAGTCCGGACCCGGGGTGGGAGCGGGGCAGCGGGGCGACACGGCGGAGGGCGTGCTGTGACGCTGCGCGAGAACCCCGGCCCACGCCCCGACGGCGGGAACCCCGGCCCACACCTCGACGGCGAGAACCCCGGCCCACGCCCCGGCGGCACCGGCACGGCGGCCCCCGGGTCCGCAGCCCGCGGCACGGCCGGGCGAACGGACACCGGCTCCCCGCAGCGCCGCCGGCGCACCCGCCGCGCCTGGGCCGAACTCCTGCGTCTGCCCGCCCTGTTCAGCGTCCCCGGCGACGCCCTGGCCGGCACGGCCGCCGCCGGGGCGCGGCCGGACAGGCGCACCCTGCTCGCCATCGGTTCCTCCCTCTGCCTCTACGAGGCCGGCATGGCCCTGAACGACTGGGCGGACCGCGACGTCGACGCCGTCGAACGCCCGCACCGCCCCTTGCCCTCCGGCCGCATCCGGCCGGCCGCCGCGCTGACCGCGGCCTGCGCGCTCACCGCGGCAGGGCTGGCCCTGGCCGCCCGCGCCGGACGACCCGCCCTGACCGTGGCCGCACCCCTGGCCGCGACCGTCTGGGCCTACGACCTCGGTGTGAAGCACACGCCGGCCGGACCCGTCGCCATGGGCGCCGCCCGGGGACTGGACCTGCTGCTGGGAGCCGCGGCCACCACCGGCCGCACTGCCCGGGCCCTGCCCTCCGCCGTCCTCCTCGGCACCCACACCATCGCCGTGACGACGGTCTCCCGCCAGGAGGCCCGGGGCGGCTCCCCCCTGGCCCCGCTGGCGGCCCTCGCGACGACGGCTCTGCTGACCCGCGCGGTGACGCGCCGCCCCGGGGAACCGGCATCCGGCCCCTCCCCGGCGACGGCCCTCACCCCGGCCCGCACCCCGGCCGGCTCCCGAACCGGCCGCCGGCACCCCGCCGACGCGACGGCCGAGCTGCTCACCGCCGCCTGCGCGGCCACCTACGCCGCGAGTGCCGCCCGCCCCTACTTCCACGCCGCCCTGAACCCCTCACCCCCGCTCACCCAACGCGCCGTCGGCGCCGGCATCCGCGCCACGATCCCCCTCCAGGCCGCCCTCACCGCCCGCTCCCGGGGCACGGCCGCCGCCCTCCTCATCACCGCCCTGGCCCCGCTCGGCGCGAAGTTCGCGAAGAAGGTGAGCGTCACATGAGCCCGGACACCCCCGCCTTCACGAGCACTGCCCGCGCGGCCTCGGACGCGACGGCCGGCCGGCCCGGCGCCTTCCCCCCGCTCCGCTTCGGCTACGGCACCAACGGACTCGCCGACCTCCGTCTCGACGACGCCCTCTCCCTCCTCGCCGACCTCGGCTACGACGGCGTCGGACTGACCCTCGACCACATGCACCTCGACCCGCTCGCCCCCGACCTCGCCGCCCGCACCGGGCGCGTCGCGCGGCGGCTGGACGCGCTGGGCCTGGGCGTCACCGTCGAGACCGGCGCGCGCTACGTGCTCGACCCGCGGCGCAAGCACGGCCCGTCGCTGCTCGACCCGCACCCCGACGACCGGGCCCGCCGCGTCGACCTCCTCGTCCGGGCCGTCCGTGTCGCCGCCGACCTCGGTGCCCACGCCGTGCACTGCTTCAGCGGCATCCTCCCCGAGGGCACCGACTCCGGCACCGCCTGGAAACGCCTCGCCGAGACCCTCACCCCCGTCCTGGACGCCGCCGCCACCGCCGGCGTCCCGCTCGCCGTCGAACCCGAGCCCGGCCACCTCCTCGCCACCCTCGCCGACTTCCACCACCTGCGCCGCGCCCTCGGCGACCCCGAGCCGCTCGGCCTCACCCTGGACATCGGCCACTGCCAGTGCCTCGAACCCCTGCCTCCCGCCGACTGCGTCCGAGCCGCCGCCCCATGGCTGCGGCACGTCCAGATCGAGGACATGCGGCGCGGCGTCCACGAGCACCTCCCCTTCGGGGACGGCGAGATCGACTTCCCGTCGGTCCTGGCGGCCCTCGCCGCCACCGGCTACCAGGGCCTGACCGTCGTCGAGCTGCCCCGCCACTCCCACGCGGGCCCGCACTTCGCCGCCCGATCCCTGCCCTTCCTCCGCCACGCCGAGCAGGCCGCCGCGGCCGTCGCGCCGCCGCCCCCCGCTCCGGCCCGCCGGCCGACCGCGCCACCCCACGGCGCTCCCTCCACCACCCCTGAAGGGAGCAGCACCCCATGACCCACCCCCGCGCCACCCCCGCGGCGAGCACCGCGAGCACCCCGGACACCCGCGGCACCTCGACCCACACCGACTCGCCCACCCCCGGCACCGCGGCCCCCACCCTCCCCTCGCTCGCCGACCTCCACCGCCGCCTGACCACCGACCTCGACCCGGACGCCCGCGCCTGGCTGGAGCGCGCCCTGGACGAGGCCGCCGCCCACCCCGGCATCCACGGGCCCATCTCCGCGTGGGAGCTGCGCCTCGCCGAGGCCGGCCGCCGCTGCGGGGCCGCCCACGCCGACAGCGCACGCGTGCTGATCCTCCACGCGGCCCGGGCCGGCACCGACGCCCTGACCCGCGTGTACTTCCAGGGCACCGCCGACGAGCGCCGCGCCGTCCTGCACGCCCTGCCGCACCTCGTGACCGGCCCGGCCGCCCTGCCGCTCGTCGAGGACGCCCTGCGCACCAACGACACCCGGCTCCTCACCGCCGCCGTCGGCCCCTACGCCGCCCGGCACCTGGACGCCCACGCCTGGCGCCACGCCGTACTGAAGTGCCTGTTCACCGGCGTGCCCGTCGACCACGTGGCGGACCTGCCCCGACGGGCCCGCGGCGACGGCGAACTCGCCCGCATGCTGGGCGACTACGCCGCCGAGCGCACCGCCGCCGGCCGCCCCGTCCCCGAGGACCTGTACCGCGTCCTGGACCTGACCGAGTCCGCCACCCCCGCCCCGGGACCGGACCACCCCCACGGCAAGGAGTCCTGATGCGCATCTTCGACCCCCACATCCACATGACCTCCCGGACTACCGACGACTACGAGGCCATGTACGCCGCCGGTGTCCGCGCCGTCGTCGAGCCCGCCTTCTGGCTCGGCCAGCCCCGGACGTCGCCCGCCTCCTTCCGCGACTACTTCGACGCCCTCCTCGGCTGGGAGCCCTTCCGCGCCGCCCAGTACGGCATCGCCCACCACTGCACGATCGCCCTCAACCCCAAGGAGGCGAACGACCCGCGCTGCGTGCCCGTGCTCGACGAACTGCCCCGGTATCTCGTCAAGGACAACGTCGTGGCCGTCGGGGAGATCGGCTACGACTCGATGACCCCCGCCGAGGACACCGCCCTCGCCGCGCAACTGCAGCTCGCCGCCGACCACGGCCTGCCCGCCCTGGTGCACACCCCGCACCGCGACAAGCTCGCCGGGCTGCGCCGCACCCTCGACGCCGTACGGGAGTCCGCCCTGCCCGTGGAACGCGTCCTGGTCGACCACCTCAACGAGACCACCGTCAAGGAGGCCAAGGACAGCGGCTGCTGGCTGGGCTTCTCCGTCTATCCGGACACCAAGATGGACGAGGAGCGGATGGTCGCCATCCTGCGCGCCTACGGCCCCGAGCAGGTCCTGGTCAACTCCGCCGCCGACTGGGGAAAGAGCGACCCGCTCAAGACCCGCAAGGTCGCTGACCTGATGCTCGCCGAGGGCTTCGACGAGGACACCGTCGACCAGGTGCTGTGGCGCAACCCGGTCGCCTTCTACGGACTCAGCGGCCGGCTGAACCTCGACGTCACCGGCACCGGGGCCACCCACGAGGGCAACTCCGTCCTGCGCGGCGTCCCGAAGGACCCGCAGCCGGACCCCGGGCCCGGGGAAGCGGCCCGCGTCCCCGCAGCGGAGGCGTGAGCCATGCGCTTCCGCCACCCCGACGGCACCACCGTCCACCTCGCCTACTGCACCAACGTCCACCCCGCCGAGACCCTCGACGGCGTGCTCGCCCAGCTCCGCGACCACTGCGAACCCGTCCGCCGCCGCCTCGGCCGCGACCGGCTCGGCATCGGACTGTGGCTCGCCAAGGACGCCGCCCACGCCCTGGTCACCGACCCCGCGGCGCTGCGCGGCCTGCGCGGCGAACTCGACCGGCGCGGCCTGGAGGTCGTCACCCTCAACGGCTTCCCCTACGAGGGCTTCGGCGCCGAAGAGGTCAAGTACCGCGTGTACAAGCCGGACTGGGCCGACCCGGAACGCCTCGACCACACCACCGCCCTGGCCCGTGTACTCGCCGGGCTCCTCCCCGACGACGTCACCGACGGGACCATCTCCACCCTGCCCCTGGCCTGGCGCACCGCCTACGACGACCGGCGGGCCGAGGCCGCCCACGCGGCCCTGCGCACCCTCGCCGAGCGTCTCGACGCCATCGAGGAACTCACCGGCCGCTCCCTCCGCGTCGGCCTGGAACCGGAACCCGGCTGCGTCGTCGAGACCACCCGCGACGCCATCGCCCCGCTCACCGCGATCGGCCGCGACCGCATCGGCATCTGCGTGGACACCTGCCATCTCGCCACCTCCTTCGAGGACCCGCACTTCGCCCTGGACGCCCTCGCCGCAGCCCGCGTCCCCGTCGTCAAATCGCAGCTCTCCGCCGCCCTGCACGCCGAACACCCCCATCTGCCCCAGGTCCGCGAGGCACTCGCCGCCTTCGCCGAACCCCGCTTCCTGCACCAGACCCGCACCGCCACCGCCGCCGGGCTGCGGGCCACCGACGATCTGGACGAGGCCCTCGCCGGCCACGCCCTGCCGGACGGCGCACCCTGGCGCGCCCACTTCCACGTCCCCCTCCACGCGGCCCCCGCCGCGCCCCTCACCTCCACCCTCCCGGTCCTCAAGGCCGCACTCACCCGGCTCGTCGGCGGGCCCACCCCGCTCACCCGTCACCTGGAGGTCGAGACCTACACCTGGCAGGCCCTCCCGCCCGAGCTGCGCCCCAAGGGCCGCGCCCAGCTGGCCGACGGCATCGCCGCCGAACTCACCCTCGCCCGCGACCTGTTGACCGACCTCGGCCTGAAGGAGCTGCCGTGAGCACCCCCGAGCAGCCGGCCCCGGCCGGCGCGGACCGCCCCACCCCGCTGCTCGTCCTCGACGTGGTCGGCCTCACCCCCCGTCTCCTCGACCACATGCCCCACCTCAAGGCACTCGGCCGGTCCGGCTCCGTCGCCCCGCTGGGCACCGTCCTGCCCGCCGTCACCTGCGCCGCCCAGTCCACGTTCCTCACCGGCACCATGCCTTCCGAGCACGGCATCGTCGGCAACGGCTGGTACTTCCGCGAACTCGGCGACGTCCTGCTGTGGCGCCAGCACAACGGGCTCGTGGCCGGTGACAAGCTGTGGGACGCGGCCCGCCGCGCGCACCCCGGCTACACCGTCGCCAACATCTGCTGGTGGTATGCCATGGGCGCCGACACCGACATCACCGTCACCCCGCGTCCCGTCTACTACGCCGACGGCCGCAAGGAACCCGACTGCTACACCCGGCCGCCCGCACTGCACGACGAACTCACCGAGGAACTCGGCACCTTCCCCCTCTTCCACTTCTGGGGCCCGGGCGCGGACCTCGTCTCCAGCCGGTGGATCATCGACGCGACCCGCCACATCATCCGCACCCGCCATCCCGACCTGGCCCTGTGCTACCTCCCTCACCTCGACTACGACCTGCAGCGGTTCGGCCCCGACGACCCCCGCTCCCTGCAGGCGGCCGCCGACCTGGACAACGCCCTGGTGCCGCTCCTGGACGAGGCCCGGGCCGAGGGCCGCACGGTCGTCGCGCTGTCCGAGTACGGCATCACCCGCGTGGACCGGCCCGTCGACATCAACCGCGCCCTGCGCCGGGCCGGACTGCTGGAGGTGCACACCCAGGACGGCATGGAGTACCTCGACCCGATGGCCTCGCGGGCCTTCGCGGTCGCCGACCACCAGATCGCCCATGTCTACGTGCGCCGCCCCGAGGACCTCGACGCCACCCGCGCCGCCCTCGACGGGCTGCCCGGCATCGAGCAACTCCTCGACGACGAGGGCAAGAAGGCCCACCACCTCGACCATCCGCGCGCGGGCGAACTCGTCGCCGTGGCGGAACCGGACGCCTGGTTCACGTACTACTACTGGCTCGACGACGACCGCGCGCCCGACTTCGCGCAACTCGTCGAGATCCACCGCAAACCCGGCTACGACCCCGTCGAGCTGTTCATGGATCCCCTCGACCCCTACGTCAAGGTCAAGGCGGCCACCGCGCTGGCCCGCAAGAAACTCGGCATGCGCTACCGCATGGCGGTGGTGCCCCTGGATCCCTCGCCTATTCGGGGCAGCCACGGCCGCCTTCCGCAGAGCGACGACGACGGTCCGCTCCTCATCTGCTCCACCCCCCGCGCTGTCGGCGACCGCGTCGCGGCCACCGATGTGAAGTCACTGCTGCTCCGACTCGCCGGTCTGAGCTGAGGGCGTGGCCGCAGCCACCACGGCTGCCGATGCCCCCGGTCCCGACTGGTCACCAGTGAAGCACTCACCACTGACAACGCCCCGCGATCACGAGGAGTTCCCCGCATGAGCCGCTTCTCCCAGCCCGACCCCGAGCTGAGCCACCGCCTGAGCAGACGAGGCATGCTGGGCGTGGCCGCCGGTGCCACCGCCGCCGCCCTGCTCGGCGCCGCCGCCCCCGCCACCGCGGCCCCGGCGGCCGCCACCACCGGCACCGCCGCCGCGGGCAAGGGCCGCGGCCGGGCCGTCCTGCCGCCCGGCCGCCTCGGCATCCAGCTGTACAGCCTGCGCGACAAGGTCTCCACCCTCGGCTTCGGCCCCGTCTTCGCCGAGCTGGAGCGGTACGGCTACGACGAGGTCGAGTTCGCCGGCTACACCCAGGGATCGGCGGGCCCCATCACGCTCGCCCAGCTCAAGCGGCTGGCCCGCAGCCACGGTCTCAACCCGATCGGCAGCCACGTCGGCTACTACTCCGACGACCCGAACGCCTACACCTTCGCGCAGAACCTCACCAAGGTCCTCGACGACGCCCAGGCCCTCGGCCTGAAGCACGTCGGCACCGCCTCGGGCCCGTTCCGCTACGGCTCGACCGTCGACGCCTGGAAGCGCGCCGCCGAGGACTTCAACACCTACGGCGCCGCCGCCAAGGCCCGGGGCATGAAGTTCTACCAGCACAACCACTCCGAGGAGTTCTCCTTCGCCACCGACAACCCCAAGGTCCGCCTCTACGACATCCTCCTGAAGGAGACCGACCCGGACCTGGTGTACCTGGAGATGGACATCTACTGGGCGTACGTCGGCCAGTTCCGCTTCTCCAAGCGGCCCGACGGCACGGCCGCGCCGTTCGAGCCGCTCGACTACGTCCTGCGGCAGCCCGACCGCTACCCGCTGTTCCACGTCAAGGACGGCGAGAGCGTCCCGTCGGACCCGTACGGCTACCGCATGACCGACGTCGGCGACGGCGACATCGACTACCAGCGGTTCATCTCCGCCGTGACCCGGCTGCGCGGCCACCGCCTGGCCCACCACTGGCAGGCCGAGCACGACAACCCGGCCGAGTCCTTCACCTTCGCGCGCCGCTCCAGCGCGCACCTGCACTCGCTGCGGGAGAAGTGCTGAGCGGCCAGAAGGCATGACGAGGGCCCCTCACCGGAACCGGTGAGGGGCCCTCGTCGTGGAGGAGTGGGTCAGCCCGCGGGCCGGGGCAGGGCCGGTGCGCGTCCCGGTCGGCGCAGCAGCAGGGCGACCGCCGCCGCGAGCATCGACACGCCCCCGGCGAGCGCGTAGGCGCCGTTGTAGCCCCAGGCCGCGACCACCATGGACCCCAGTCCGCCGCCGAACAGACCGCTGATCAGCTTGCCGCTGTAGACGAGACCGTAGTTGGTGGCGTTGTAGTTCTCCCCGAAGTAGTCCGGGGTGAGCGCGGCGAACAGCGGGTAGAACGCGCCTCCGCCGAAGCCGGACAGGAACGCGAAAAACAGGAACAGCCACTCGCTTCGCAGGTCACCCGCCCAGATCACGCCGAACTGGGAGAGGCCCAGCACGACGATGACGAACACCAGGGTGGACTTGCGGCCCCACCGGTCGGACAGCCAGCCCACCACACCGCGGCCGATGCCGTTGACGACCGCCATGACGCCCATGGAGGACGCGGCGACCAGGGGGCCGAACCCCACGTCCTTGGCGAAGTCGACCTGGAACGAGATCCCGAAGATCGACACGCCCGCGGTCATCACAACCATGATCCACATCAGGGGCAGCATGCCCGTCCGGATGGCTTCCCTGGGGGTGTACTGCCTCACCGCCGGCGGGTTCTTGGCGAGGCTCGCGGCGTTCTTCGTGTCACCGGCGAAGGACAGCGGATCGATGTCCCTCGGCCACCAGTTCTTCGGCGGGTCCTTGAAGAAGAACGCGCAGCCCACGACCACGATCATGACGTAGCAGCCGATGAGGTCCAGGACCCGGTGGTAGTTCGCCGTGTCGAAGCCGTAGTTGAAGATGAAGATGAACGGCAGCGACCCGTACGCGAACCCGCCGTTGACGAAGCCGGTGCGGGCGCCGCGCCGCTCCGGGAACCACTTGCCGACCATGTTGATGCAGGTGGCGTAGACGAGGCCGGCGCCCGTGCCGCCGACCACGCCGAAGCCGAGGATCGCCAGCAGGACGTTGCCCAGGTGGGACAGAGCGAGGAACCCCACCAGGCACATGCCGGACCCGAGGTACATGGCCGCACGCGCCGTGAGGTGGCCCCTCTCCCGTAACCAGCCGGCGGGGAAGGCGACGCCGGCCTGGAAGAACACCCAGACGCTGAGAATCCAGAAGGTGTTGCTCTGCGTCCAGCCGTGGGCGTGGGACAGGGTGTCCTCCGCCGAGCCGTACGCGTACTCGAAGACGCTGATGGCCATCATGGCGATCCACGGCAGATACACCATGAGCGTGCGCGAGTGACCGAGGATGTCCCGGTCGGTCTCGCCGACGCGGTAGACGCGGCCGCGTGCGTCGGTCACCTCGCGGTAGGGACGGTGTGCGGCGTCGGAAGAGGAGGGAGATGCTGCGTGCGGGTCTGCCGTCATGTCAGGGGGTGTCCTCGCCGAGCGGTTGGGGGTTCGGAGTGATGCGGTCGGTGCGCTTGTCGCGTCCCGGCGGGGTGAGGAACACGGCCACGCAGCCGGCGAACAGGGAGATGGAGCCCGCCAGGATGAAGGCTCCGGAGTGTCCCCAGGCGCCGACGACCACGGCACCCATGCCCGCTCCGAGGCCGGAGACGAGCTTGGCGCTGTAGACCATGCCGTAGTTGGAGGCGTTGTTGTTCTCACCGAAGTAGTCGGCGGTGAGCGCGGCGAACATCGGGAAGATGGCGCCGCCGCCGAAGCCGGAGATCGAGGAGAAGATCAGGAACAGCGGCAGGTTCTCCGCGTTCGCCGACCAGAGGATGCCGTACTGGGACAGGCCCAGGATGACGCAGACGACCAGCAGGCACCGCTTGCGGCCGTACAGGTCGGAGAGCCAGCCGATGACACCGCGGCCGGTGCCGTTGACGATGGCCTTCAGGGACATGGCGGTGGCGACGATGCCGCCCGCGAAGCCGGCCTCCTCGCCGATCTCCACCTGGAAGGCGATGCCGAAGATGTTCACGCCGGACGTGCACGCCAGGCAGAACCACATCAGGGCCACCCGGCCGGTCTTCCACGCCTCCTTGGGGGAGTACTGGCGCACCGCCGGCGGGTTCATGCGCAGCGACCGGGCCGCGCGCGGGTCCTTCGGCGGGTTGAGCGGGTCGATGTCGGCCGGCCACCAGTTCTTCGGCGGGTCCTTGAAGAAGTAACCGGAGCAGGCCACGATCCCGGCCAGGAACACGCCCACCGAGACCAGCACCCAGCGGAAGTTGGTCAGGTCCATGTAACCGTTGAAGAGGAACACGAACGGCACCGAGCCGTAGGCGAAACCGCCGTTGACGAAGCCCGTCTTGCCGCCCTTGCGCTCGGGATACCACTTGCCGACCATGTTGACGCAGGTGGCGTACACCATGCCCGCGCCCATGCCGCTGAACATGCTGAAGCCGATGTAGGCGAAGACGACGTGCGGCGCGAAGGCCAGGGACAGGTAGCCCATGAGGGTCCCCGCCGCGCCGCACATCATGGCCCAGCGGGCCGGAAGCCGTCCGCTCTCCCGCAGCTTGCCCGCGGGGAAGGCCACCGCGGCCTGGAAGAAGACCCAGACGGTCATCATCCAGAAGATGTGCATGCTGTCCCAGCTGTGCGCCGTGTGCAGGGTCTCCTCGGCGGACGCGAACGCGTACTCGGCGGAGGAGATGCCCATCATCCCGATCCAGGGCAGGATCACCATCCACTTGCGCTTGCGCCCCATGATGTCGATGTCGGTCTCACCGAGGCGGTAGACGCGACCGTTCGCGTCGGTGACCTCCCGGTAGGGAACCGTGGTGGGCAGATCGGTCGTTGTCATGTCGTGTCGCACCCCTTGCGTCGAAAGATCTGGCCAGCGCCCCCTGTCCCATGCCTTTCGTGCGCGCGCGGGTCCCGGGGCCGGCCGACGCGCACCGTCGGCCGTCCCCCCGCTGCCTCACCTCATGTACCGCCCCCCAGCAGCCCCGCCTCCCGCGCCCAGCGGTACTTCGCGCCGAGCACGGCCACCGGCTTCTCCGTCGTGTACGGGTACGCCACGACCCCGCGCTCGAAGAGGTACTGGCAGGCCTCCTCGACCTCCACGTCGCCCGCGAGCGAGGCCACCACGGGCTTGACGATCCCGCGCTCGCGGAACTCGGCCACCACGCGCGCGGTGAGCTCGGCGAAGACCATCGGGGGAGTGACGATCGTGTGCCAGTAGCCCAGGACGAGCGCGTGGATGCGCGGGTCCTCCAGCCCCAGCCGGATCGTCGCCTCGTACGTCGACGGCGGCTCGCCCCCGGTGATGTCCACCGGGTTGCCGGCCGCCCCGAAGGGCGGGATGAACCTCCGGAACGCCTCGTCGAGGTCCGGCGGAATCTCCATCAGGGACAGGCCGTTGTCCGTCACCGCGTCGGAGAGCAGCACCCCGCTGCCGCCGGCGCCCGTGATGATCACGACGTTGTCCCCGCGCGGAGCGGGCAGCACGGGCAACGCGCGCGCGTACTCCAGCATGTCGTTCAGCCCCGGCGCCCGGATGACACCGGCCTGGCGGAGGATGTCGTCGTAGATCGCGTCGTCACCGGCCAGGGCGCCGGTGTGCGAACCGGCCGCCTTCGCGCCCGCCGCCGTACGGCCCGCCTTGAGGACGACCACCGGCTTCTTCGGCACGGTGGCCCGCGCGGCCTCCACGAAGGCGCGCCCGTCCTTGAGGTCCTCCAGGTGCATCGCGATGCACTCGGTGTGCGGGTCCTCGCCGAACCAGGTCAGCAGGTCGTCCTCGTCCAGGTCGGACTTGTTGCCGAGCCCGACGATCGCCGACACGCCCGTCCTGGTGGTGCGGGCGAAGCCCAGGATGGCCATCCCGATGCCGCCCGACTGCGAGGTCAGCGCCACCCCGCCCTTGACGTCGTAGGGCGTGCAGAAGGTGGCGCACAGGTCCTGCCAGGTGGAGTAGTAGCCGTAGATGTTCGGCCCGAGCAGCCGCACCCCGTGCCGCTCGGCGATCGCCACGATCTCCGCCTGGAGTTCGTGCTCGCCGGTCTCCGCGAACCCGGAGGGGATCAGCACGGCGTTCGGGATCTTCTTGCGTCCCACCTCTTCCAGGGCCGAGGCGACGAACTTGGCGGGGATCGCGAAGACCGCCACATCCACCTCACCGGGAACGTCGGTGACACTCTTGTACGCCTTGCGGCCCAGAATGTCATCGGCCTTGGGGTTCACCGGATGGATGTCGCCCGCGAACCCGCCGTCGACGAGGTTGCGCAGCACCGAATTGCCGATCTTCCCCTGCTCGTTGGAGGCGCCGATGACGGCGACCGAGGCGGGCTGCATCAGCCGCCGCATCGAGGTGAGGATCTCGTCCCTGGAGTACTTGCGGCGCGGCGTGGGCTGCGACTCGGCCAGGATCACCCGGATGTCGGCCGCCACCGCCCCCTCCGGGGTGGCGATCACCGGGTTGAGGTCGACCTCCGCGATCTCCGGGAAGTCGGCGACGAGTTCAGAGACCCGGCGGATCTGTTCCGCCACGGCCCACCGGTCCACAGCGGCCTGTCCGCGCACCCCGCGCAGGATCTCCGCCGAGCGGATGGAGTCCAGCATCGACAGCGCCTCGTCGGCGTCCACCGGCGCGAGCCGGAAGGTGACGTCCTTGAGCACCTCGACGAGCACCCCGCCGAGCCCGAAGGCGACCACCTTCCCGAACGTCGGGTCCGTGACCGCCCCGACGATGACCTCCTGGCCCTTGGGCAGCAGTTCCTGCACCTGCACGCCCGAGATGCGGGCGTCGGCGTTGTAGGCGCGGGCGTTGTCGATGATGCGGTGGAACGCGGCCCGTACGTCCGCGGCGCCCTCGACCCCGACGATCACCCCGCCGGCGTCGGTCTTGTGCAGGATGTCCGGCGAGACGATCTTCATCACCACGGGCCCGCCGAAGCGCGCCGCGAACGCCACGGCCTCGTCGACGTCGGTGGCCAGCTCCTCGCCCGGCACGGCGATGCCGTACGCGTCGGCGAGCACCTTGCCCTCGGGCGCGGTCAGCGCGGTCCGGCCCTCGGCTTGCACGGCGTCGAGCAGCAAGCGCACGCGCGCCCGGCGGTCCTCGGCCATCACGTCAGATCACCCCGTTCGACTTGAGCAGGCGCAGTTCCTCGTCCCCGAGGCCCAGTTCGCCGACGTAGACCTCTTCGTTGTGCTCGCCGAGCAGCGGGGAACTGGTCACCTCGACGGGGGAGTCGGACAGTTTGAGCGGGCTGCCGACGGTCACGAACTCACCCCGCTCGGGGTGGGGCACGGTGACGACCATCTCGTTGGCGACCAGCGACCGGTCCTCGATGATCTCCCGCGTGGACAGGATGGGCCCGCAGGGGATGTTGTGCGCGTTGAGCCGCTCCAGCACCTCCCACTTGGGCAGCGTCGAGGACCACTCCTCGATCAGCTGGAACATCTTGTTGAGCCGGGGCAGCCGCGCCTCGGGCGTGGCCCACTCGGGGTCGTCGGCCAGCTCGGGCCGGCCGATGAGCTCGCTGATCGGCCGCCAGCCGACGGGCTGCACGATGACGTAGACGTAGTCGTTCGGCCCGCCCGGCGCGCACTTGACGGCCCAGCCGGGCTGGCCGCCGCCGGACGCGTTCCCGGACCGGGGAACCTCGTCGCCGAAGTCCTCGTTGGGATATTCGGCGAGCGGCCCGTGCGCCAGGCGCTGCTGGTCCCGCAGCTTCACCCGGCACAGGTTCAGCACGGCGTGCTGCATGGCCACGTTGACCCGCTGCCCGCGGCCGGTGTGCTCCCGCTGGTAGAGCGCGGCGAGGATGCCCGCGACAGCGTGCACACCCGTTCCCGAGTCCCCGATCTGGGCCCCCGTCGCCAGCGGCGGCCCGTCCTCGAAGCCGGTGGTCGACATCGACCCGCCCATGGCCTGGGCGACGACCTCGTACGCCTTGAAGTTGGTGTACGGGCCTTCGCCGAACCCCTTGATGGAGGCATAGACGATCCGCGGATTGATCTCCTGGATGCGGTCCCAGGTGAAGCCCATGCGGTCCACCGCGCCCGGCCCGAAGTTCTCGACCATCACGTCGGAACGCCGGATCAGCTCGGTCAGGATCTCCTTGCCGCGTTCGGTCTTGGTGTTGAGGGTGATGCTCCGCTTGTTGCAGTTGAGCATCGTGAAGTAGAGGGAGTCGACGTCCGGCAGATCACGCAGCTGCTTGCGCGTGATGTCGCCGGTCGGTGCCTCCAGCTTGACGACGTCCGCGCCGAGCCAGGCGAGCAGCTGGGTCGCCGAGGGCCCGGACTGGACGTGGGTCATGTCCAGGACGCGGATGCCGTCGAGAGCCCTGGTCGAGGTCTGGGTCATGCCAAGCGCTCCTCACTTGTACATGGTCTGGTTCATGGTTCCGGGGGCGTACGCGTCGGGGTCGACCCAGACGTTGATCAGGGACGGCTTGCCGGACTCGCGGGCGCGCCGCAGGGCGGGGCCGATGTCGGCGGGGTCGCGGACCTCCTCGCCGTGACCGCCGAGCATCTGGGCGAACTTGTCGTAGTGGACGTCGCCGAGGGTGTTGCCGACCCGCTCGCGGTCCTTGCCGTACTTGGCGGCCTGGCCGTAGCGGATCTGGTTCATGGAGGAGTTGTTGCCGACGATGCCGACGAAGGGGAGGTCGTAGCGGACCAGGGTCTCGAAGTCCCAGCCGGTCAGGGAGAACGCGCCGTCGCCGAAGAGCGCGACGACCTCCTTGTCGGGCCGGGCCTGCTTGGCCGCGAGTACGAACGGGACGCCGACGCCGAGCGTGCCGAGCGGGCCCGGGTCCATCCAGTGCCCGGGCGACTTGGGCTGCACGACCTGCCCGGAGAAGGTGACGATGTCGCCGCCGTCGCCGATGTAGATGGAGTCCTCGGTGAGGAAGTCGTTGATCTCGCTGACCAGGCGGTAGGGGTGGATGGGCGAGGCGTCCGACCTGAGGCTGGGCAACCGCTTCTCCAGGGCGGTCTGTTCGGCGGCGCGCAGCTCGTCCAGCCACTCCTTGCGCCGGGACGCCCCGCCGTTGACGCGCCCGGAGGCCGCCTCGGTCACCGACTTCAGCACCAGTCCGGCGTCGCCGACGATGCCGAGGTCGATGTCGCGGTTCTTGCCGACGGTGCGGTAGTCCAGGTCGATCTGCACCACGGTCGCGTCCGCCGACAGCCGCTTGCCGTAGCCCATGCGGAAGTCGAAGGGCGTGCCGACGATGACGATGACGTCGGCGTGGGAGAAGGCGTACCTGCGGGAGAGCTGGAAGTGGTGCGGGTCGCCGGGCGGGAGGGTGCCGCGGCCGGCGCCGTTCATGTAGGCCGGGATGTTCAGCGTGCGCACCAGCTCGATGGCCGATTCGGTGCCGCGGGTCGTCCAGACCTGGCTGCCGAGCAGGACGGCCGGTTTCTCGGCGTGCACCAGCAGGTCGGCGAGCCTCTCGACCGCCTCCGGGTCACCGGCCGAGCGGGTGGAGGCGCGGTAGGCACCGGCCCGGGGCACGCGCGCCTTGTCGGCCGGCACCTTGGCGTCGAGCACGTCGCGCGGGATCTCCAGGAAGGAGGGGCCCGGCGCGCCGAGGAAGCACTCGCGGAACGCCATGGACACCATGTCCGCCGCGCGCGCCGTGTCCGGCACGGTCGCCGCGAACTTGGTGATGGGGTTCATCATGTCGACGTGCGGCAGGTCCTGCAGGGAGCCCATCTTGTGCTGCGTCAGGGCCCCTTGACCGCCGATCAGCAGCATCGGGGACTCCGCGCGGAAGGCGTTGGCGACCCCGGTGACCGCGTCGGTGGTACCCGGACCCGCGGTGACCACGGCGCAGCCGGGCTTGCCGGTGATGCGCGCGTAGCCGTCGGCGGCGTGGGCGGCGACCTGCTCGTGACGGACGTCGACGACCTCGATGCCCTCGTCGACGCAGCCGTCGTAGATGTCGATGATGTGGCCGCCGCACAGCGTGTAGATGCGGTCGACCCCCTCGGCCTTCAGCGCCTTGGCTACGAGATGACCACCGGAGATCACGTCCTGGGTGTCGTCGGGCATGGCGAAGTCCTGTCCCTTCGTAGGGGGTTGGAGCGGCTCGCGGTACATTGCATACAGTCGACGAATACTGTATGAAGCTTGTTATCCCGCATCCGGTGGGTGGTGTCCAGGGGGCGTGCGGCACTTTCAGACAGGAGCCGGAATGGACCTGTACGAGCACCAGGCAAGGGAACTCTTCGAAGAACACGGCATCGTGGTGCCGAGGGCCGAGGTCACCGACTCGCCCAAGGAAGCACGCGAGATCGCCCGCAGGCTCGGTGGACGCGTGGTGGTCAAGGCCCAGGTCAAGACCGGCGGGCGCGGGAAGGCGGGCGGAGTCAGAGTCGCCGCCGATCCCGCGGCCGCCGAGCTCACTGCCCGTCAGATCCTCGGCATGGACATCAAGGGCCACACGGTCGGCACGGTGATGCTGGCCCAGCCCGTGGACATCGAGACCGAGTTCTACGTGTCCTACGTACTCGACCGCGCCGCGGGCCGGTTCCTCGCGATCGCCTCGGCGGAGGGCGGCATGGACATCGAGGAGGTCGCCGCCACCCGCCCCGAGGCCGTGGCCCGCGTCCCCGTCGACCCGGCCCAGGGCGTCACCTCCGCGAAAGCGGCCGAGATCGCCGAGGCGGCCGGACTGCCGCCGCAGACCGTGGACGTCCTCGTCCGGCTCTGGGAGGTCCTGGTCCGCGAGGACGCCCTCCTGGTCGAGGTGAACCCGCTCGTCCGCACCCGGCAGGGGCAAATCCTCGCCCTGGACGGCAAGGTCACCCTCGACGACAACGCCCGCTTCCGGCAGGCCCGATGGGGCGCCGACGAGGCCGAGCACGGAGACTCGCTGGAGGCCGCGGCCGCCGCCAAGGGCCTCAACTACGTCAAGCTCGACGGCGAGGTCGGCATCATCGGCAACGGCGCCGGGCTCGTCATGTCGACCCTGGACGTGGTCGCGGGCTGCGGCGCGCGGCCCGCCGACTTCCTCGACATCGGCGGCGGCGCGAGCGCCCGGATCATGGCCGACGGCCTGTCGATCGTCCTCTCCGACCCGGACGTGAAGTCCGTCTTCGTCAACGTCTTCGGCGGCATCACCGCCTGCGACGCGGTCGCCGACGGCATCGTCCAGGCACTGGACAGCGTCCGGCTGACCAAACCCCTCGTCGTGCGTCTCGACGGCAACAACGCGGCCCGGGGCCGGGCCGTCCTCGACGAGCACGCGCACCCGCTGGTCGAGCAGGTCACCACCATGGACGGCGCCGCCGCCCGTGCCGCCGAACTCGCCACCACGGCCTGACGAGAGGGAACGCCATGGCCATCCACCTCACCAAGGACAGCAAGGTCCTCGTCCAGGGCATGACCGGCGGCGAGGGCATGAAGCACACCCGGCGGATGCTCGCGGCCGGCACGAACATCGTCGGCGGCGTCAACCCGCGCAAGGCCGGCCGCACCGTCGACTTCGACGGCCGTCCCGTACCCGTCTTCGGGTCGGTCTCCGACGGGATGCGCGCCACCGGAGCGGACGTCACCGTCGTCTTCGTGCCGCCCGCCTTCGCCAAGGCGGCCGTCATCGAGGCCGCCGACGCCGGAATCGGGCTCGCGGTCGTCATCACCGAGGGCATCCCCGTCCACGACTCCGTCGCCTTCACCGCCCACGCCCGGGCCAGGGGCACCCGCGTCATCGGCCCCAACTGCCCGGGCCTGATCACCCCCGGCCAGTCCAACGCGGGCATCATCCCGGCCGACATCACCAAACCGGGCCGCATCGGCCTGGTCTCGAAGTCCGGCACGCTGACGTACCAGCTCATGTACGAGCTGCGCGACATCGGCTTCTCGACCTGCGTCGGCATCGGCGGCGACCCCGTCGTCGGCACGACGCACATCGACTGCCTCGCCGCCTTCGAGGACGACCCCGACACCGACCTGATCGTGCTCATCGGCGAGATCGGCGGCGACGCCGAGGAACGCGCGGCGGCGTACGTCCACGAGCACGTCACCAAGCCCGTCGTCGGCTACATCGCCGGCTTCACCGCGCCCGAGGGCCGGACCATGGGGCACGCCGGCGCCATCGTGTCCGGCTCCTCCGGTACAGCGCAGGCGAAGAAGGAGGCACTGGAGGCGGCCGGCGTGCGGGTGGGCAGCACCCCGACCGAGACCGCGAAGCTCGTGCTCGCGCTGCTCGACGACCGGCAGCGGACCCTCTGAGACCGCCCTTTTCCGCCCCCGACCGTGCACCGAGAGCGGAGCGACCCCATGCCACCCACCCTCACCCTCAAACCCGGCACGTCCTGGCCCGACACCTGGCGGCGCTGCCTCGCCGCCGCCCCCGAGGCCTTCCGCGAGGAACGGGTCCTCAACCTCTGGAACGCCGGCTGGCGAGCGGACGGCCGGGTCCTGCCCGCCGCCAGCCCGGTCGACGGCAGCCCGATCGCCGGCCCGCCGCGGCTGGACGGGGCCACCGCCCGGCAGGCCGTGCGCGCCGCCCTCGACCAGCACCGCGCCTGGCGGCACGTCCCGCTGCCCGAACGCCGGGCCCGCGTCGCGGCCACCCTCGACGCCCTCACCGAACACCGCGCGCTCCTCGCGCTGCTGCTCGTCTGGGAGATCGGCAAACCCTGGCGGCTCGCCCAGGCGGACGTCGACCGGGCGATCGACGGGGTCCGCTGGTACGTCGACGGCATCGAACCGATGCTCGCCGGCCGGGCCCCGCTGGACGGACCGGTGTCCAACATCGCCAGCTGGAACTACCCGATGAGCGTGCTCGTTCACGCCATGCTGGTCCAGGCGCTGGCGGGCAACGCGGTCATCGCCAAGACCCCGACCGACGGCGGCGTCGCCTGTCTCACCCTGGCCTGCGCGCTCGCCGCCCGCGAGGGGATCCCCGTGACCCTCGTCAGCGGCAGCGGCAGCGAGCTGTCCGAGGCGCTCGTACGGGCGCCCGAGATCGGCTGCGTCTCCTTCGTGGGGGGCCGCGACACCGGCGCCGCGGTCGCCACGGCCGTCGCCGACCTCGGTAAACGCCATGTCCTCGAACAGGAGGGACTCAACACCTGGGGCATCTGGAACCACTCGGACTGGGACGCGCTCACCGCGGTGATCCCCAAGCTCTTCGACTACGGCAAACAGCGCTGCACGGCGTATCCGCGCTTCGTCGTCCAGCGGCAGCTGTTCGACGCGTTCCTCGCGGCGTACCTTCCGGCGGTGCGCGCGCTCAGGGTCGGGCATCCGCTCGCCGTGGAGAAGCCCGACGACCCCGCCCCGGAGCTGGACTTCGGGCCGGTGATCAACGCGGCGAAGGCGAAGGAGCTGCGGGACCAGGTCGCCGAGGCGGTCGAGCGCGGGGCGGTGCCGCTGCACCGCGGCAGCCCCGACGACGCGCGCTTCCTGCCCGGCCAGGACACCTCCGCCTACGTCCAGCCCGTCACGCTCCTCAACCCGCCGCGCTCCTCCCCGCTGCACCACGCGGAGCCGTTCGGCCCGGTCGACACGATCGTCCTGGTCGACACGGAGGCGGAGCTGCTGGCCGCGATGAACGCCTCCAACGGGGCGCTGGTGGCCACGCTGTCCACGGACGACCGGGCCACCTACGAGCGGCTCGCCCCGCAGATCCGCGCGTTCAAGGTCGGCCACGGCAGGCCCCGCTCCCGCGGCGACCGCGACGAGCTGTTCGGCGGACTCGGGGCGTCCTGGCGCGGGGCGTTCGTGGGCGGCGAACTCCTGGTGCGCGCGGTGACACACGGACCGGCGGGGGAGCGGCTGCCGGGGAACTTCCCGGAGTACCAGCTGGTGCCCTGAGGGGAGCGGGGCGGGGGCGGCGGGACCCGGGGCGCGGTGCGCGGGCCTGTGTCCGGCATCACGGGCCGGTCCGGCGGCCCTGTCCGGGGCGTGGTGTGCGGGCCTGTGTCCGGCCTCACGGGTCCGGTCCGGCGGCCCTGTCCGGGGCGTGGTGTGCGGGGCGGGGGCCCGCTGTGTGCGGCCTTATGGGGCCGGTCAGCCTGGGTTCGGGGTGTGGTGTGCGGGGCGCGGGGCCGCTGTGTGTGGCTCCACGGGGCCGGTCCGTCTCGGGTTCGGGCTGTGGTGCGCGGGCGCGGGGCCGCTGCGTGTGACTCCACGGGGGCGGTCCGCCTGGGGTTCGGGGTGTGGTGCGTGGGCGCGGCCGTGTGCCCGGCTCCACGAGGCCGGTCCGGCCCCGCTCCTCAGCCGATGCCCTGCCGGTCCGGGTGCAGGGCGAAGGCGCGGTCCGCCGGGGTCGGGGCGGTGCGGGCGACCTGCTGGCGGAGCAGTGCGCGGTGGCGCAGCAGCGGCTCCCACCGGTCCCGCGGCGCCAGCGACAACAGGTCGTCCAGCCCGGCCAGCAGGCGCCGCGACACCTGAGGGCTGCCCGCGGCGCAGCCGCGCACCTCCGTGAAACCGAGATCCACCAGCTCGGTCCACCCCGGCACGGGCTGCACCAGCCGCACCGCCCCGTCCCGGTCCCGGTGCAGGGCGGCGTCCAGCGGGTGCCGGCTCAGCGCCGCCAGGAACTGCACGATCCGGTCCAGCGCCTGGACGGCGGTCGTCGGGTCGTTGATCGCGGACGACAGCGCGCGCAACGCGATGTCCGCCAACTGCCGCAGCCCGAAGCCGAGATCCTGGTGGTAGGTCCGCTCCACCCCCACCGAGACGGTGCGGCGCAGCGCCGCGCGCGGCGGGGCGGCACCGCCGTGGACCGCCAGCACGGGCGTGCCCGGCACCACGAAGTCCCCGATCCGCGGGAGCAGCCGCAGCACGACCCCGTGCTTGCGCGCCACCCGCACCAGCCGCGCGATGTGCACGTCCCGCAGCACCCCGGCCCGCCCCTCGTGCGGCACCCACGCGGTGACGGCGCCCAGGCCGGGCGCCTCCTGCCCCGCGGCGCTCGCCGGCATCGAGGCGGCCACCCGGAAGGACTCCGCGGCGATCCGCGCGATCACCTGGCTGATCCGCATCAGCCGCAGGGTGCTGTTCACGTACAGCACGAACAGCAACAGGCTCAGCGCGACCATGCAGAGCGTGAGGACGGACTGCACCAGCGGCAGCGACGTCACGGCGCGGGCGTCGTCGGCGCTGTCGAAGGCGGTCAGCACCAGCAGCGTCAGCACGAACGTGGCCAGGAACACCGCGAAGGTCGCCTTGGTGATCCGGCTGCGGACGAAGAGCCGCACCACGCGCGGGGTGAACTGCCCGCTCGCCATCTGCACGGCCACCAGCGAGATGCTGAACACCACGCCGATGAAGGTCATCATCGCCGAGCCGACCGCGCTCACCACGGCCTTCGCGTCCTGCGCGAACCGCAGCAGCTCGTCGAGCGTGTCGTGGTCGCCCTCCTCCCGGAGCGCCTCCACGAGTGCCGTGTCGAGCGCCTGTGCGCCCAGCCACACCAGGAAGACGGCGGCCATCGCCGCCGTGGGGGCGAACCAGAACGTGTCCCGCAGATGCTCCCTGAGCGGTGACAGGGGCCGCGGGCGGCGACCCGCGACAGGGCTCTGCGTCACCATCCAGTCACTCATGGTGCGACCCTAGAGGCAACGGGCCACGAGGTCCGGGACCCCCGCCCGGCGGACGGAAACGCAGGTGAAAGGCACTCCGAAAGCTTGGTATTGTTGTGCCTGTCGCCCCGGGGAGCACCCCTGGCAAGGCGACGGACACCTGGTCCGGGTGGCGGAATGGCAGACGCGCTAGCTTGAGGTGCTAGTGCCCTTTATCGGGCGTGGGGGTTCAAGTCCCCCCTCGGACACGGACACGCAGGGTGCCGACCAGTTCATGGTCGGCACCCTTTCTCGTGTCGCGCGGCGGTTCCCCCCCCCGCTGCGGTGTGCGCATCGCCCCCCTTTCGTCACTCACCGTCATGGACGATCCGCGCCCCGGTACCCCCGCAGCTTGCGGTACAGCGTCGCCCGGCCGATCCCCAGCGCCGCGGCGGCACGCGCCTTGTTGCCGCCGTGGCGGCGCAACGCCTCCAGGATCGTGGCGCGTTCGGCGTGCTCCATCGGGCTCAGGGGACGTGCGGCGGGGCCTTCGCGCACGGCGTCCGGCAGCTCCGCCCGGCGGACCGGGCCCGCCACCCGCCGCTGCTCCGCCAGCGCCCGCACGACATGGGCGAGTTCGGTGACGTTGCCGGGCCACGGGTACTGCTCCAGCGCCCGCAGGGCGTCCAGCGTCCAGGTCAGCGGCGGCAGGCCGGGCGCCGGGCGGGGAGTGAGGACCGGCAGCAGCTCCCGTACGTCCTCGGCCCGTTCCCGCAGCGGTGGCAGGGTCACCGTGCGGGCCGACAGCTTGTCCAGCAGGCGCTGCAGACACGGGCCGGCCGGCGCGCCCGGTGTGTAGGTGACCAGGAGCGGGGTGTCGGGGCGGGCGTCGAGCAGGGAGTTGAGCGCGGCGACGCCGGGCTGCGCGAGACGCTCGGCGTGCCGGAGCAGCAGCGGCCGGCCGGGTCGCGTCCCGCGCAGGGCCTGTTCCAAGTCGGTGTCCAGTGCCGCGTCGGCGTCCCGGACCGGGCCCGGCCCGAGCAGCTCGCGGGCCAGCGCGGCCTTGCCCGTGCCGCGTTCCCCGGCCAGCAGCAGCGGCTCCCGGGAGCGCGCCAGCTCCACCGCGCGTCCCACGGCATGCCGCCAGGGGAGCGAGGAGCCGGTCAGGGTGACCGTCGCGGGCGGCGGATCCGGCAGCGGGGGCGCCGGATCACCGAGCGCTTCCAGGACCGCCACGATGCCCACGACGGTGCCCTCCAGACGCACGGGCGTGACGTGCGCGGTGCAGCCGGCGCCTTCCGGCAACACCGCCGAGCGCGACTCCGTGTCCCGCCCGAACGCGCCCTGGCGCTCCGCCGCGAGCCCCGGTGCCTCGGCGCGGCGCGCGTCCGCCGCCGTACGCTCCAGCGCGTCGAGCACCTCGGGCGTCAGCAGTCCCCGCGCCGCGTCGCTGATCAGCCGGTTGCGGCCGTCGAGGGCGGCCACGGCCCGGCCCCGGCCCCGCGAGGCGCGCACATAGGCGTCCAGCAGCACCCGCTCGGGCCGGCCCGAGCGCGCCCGCAGTTCCGTCTCGACCGCCGCGGCGGTCGCCTCCGCGAGGGCGGCCCCCGGATGCGGCGCACCTGTGGCGCACAGCGGTGCGGTCACGGTGAGCGTGCCGAGCACCTGGCCGCCGTCCGGGGCGAGCACCGGGACACTGACGGCGGACACCTCCTGCCACCGGTCCAGGAAGTGCTCCGGGCCGTGCACCTCGGCCCGGCGCCGGGTACGCAGCGCCAGGGCCGCGCTGTTGTGGCCGACCTCCTGCTCCGACAGCACGGCAGACGGTTCGACTCCGGGCACGCGTCCGGCCGTCCGCAGCACGCGCAGCCGCTCGTCGGTCAGCACGAGCGCCGTGTCCGCGCCCAGGGCCGGGACGACCCGGTCCAGCACCGGCCCGGCCGCGGCGAGCAGCGCCGACTCGGCGGGGCGTGCCGGCTCGGCGGGACGTGCCGAGGGGAGCGCCCGCTGCCTCAAGTCGTGCGGTACGCCGAAGAACCGGGCCCGCCGCCACGCGGCGACGACCTCCTCCGGCACACCTCCGGGCAACGGTTCCCCTGCCAGGAAGCGCTCGCGGGCGAGGCGCAGCGAAGACCGGGCGGTGGTGGGGGGAGGATCTGCGGTGGTCACGGCACGGCCCACCGTAGCGCGTTCGGTTGAACGGGAAACAACCGCGGTGGTCCGCACACCGAGCGCGGTGGTCCGCACGCCGCACGCCGCGTGCCGCCCGCGGTGGTCCACACACCGCACACGGTGGTCCGCACGCCCCACGCCCTCGCGAGGTGGCCGGGGAGGGCGCGTGGTGTGCTGCTCGCCGCCTGCGGGGGAGGCCGGCCCGGCTGCGGGCGGCACTGTCGCGGACAGAAGGTGACCGCGAGCCTTCCTAGGGTCGGGGCATGACGGAAACGCAGAAGATCCTTGTCACCGGCGCCACCGGAACCGTCGGCCGCCGGGTCGTCGCCGAACTGCTCGTACGGGGGCACCAGGTGCGGGCCCTCACCCGCGACCCGGCCAAGGCCGCCTTCCCGGACGAGGTCGAGATCGTCGGGGGCGACCTGACCGAACCCGACGGGCTCGCACCGGCGCTGGAGGGCGTGAGCGGCCTGCACCTGATCACGTTCGGCGGCGCCGCCTTCGCCCCGCTGCCGACCGGCCCACGGATCCTGGAACTGGCCCGCGCGGCCGGCGTCCGCCGCGTCACCGTGCTGCACGGCGGCGGTCCCACCCCGCTGGAGGACGCGGTGCGGGCCGAGGACGGCGTGGACTGGACGGTGCTCATGCCGGTCGAGTTCATGGCGAACGCCCTGGAGTGGGCGGACGGCATCACGGCAGCGGGCGAGGTGCGCGAGCCGTTCGTCTCCCGGCTGAGCGCCATGGTCCACGAGGGCGACATCGGCGCCGTCGCCGCGGTCGCGCTGACCGAGGAGGGCCATGCGGGCCAGGAGTACGTGATCACCGGCCCCGAGGTGCTCACCGTCGGCGACAAGGTGCGCATCCTCTCCGCCGCCGTCGGCCGGGAGATCGCCCTGGTCGAACTGACCGAGGAGGAGGCCGTCGCGCAGTGGCGGGCCGCCCACCTGCCCCAGGACGTGATCGACTTCCTGCTCCAGGCGTACGGGAACACGCCCGAGGTGGGCCGCACCGTCTCCGGCACCGTCGAGAAGGTCACCGGCCGCCCGGCACGCACCTTCGCGCAGTGGGCCGCCGAACACGCCGGCGCCTTCCGGTGACGGCCGCGGGTGTCTCGTATTGAGACACCCGCGCGCCGGCTCGGCACAGCAAGATCGACAAGGGGGGTGTGACCGCAGCAAGGTGCGGCCTTCGGCGTGCGCCGCATGCCGCCGGGCGGCCGCACACCCGAAGAAAGGTGAACCACATGGCCCTCGCACTGCTCCGGCGCCGGTGGCACAAAGGCACCTCCGCCGCAGCGGCGGGCCTCGCCGTCCCCCTCCCGGCCGGTGCCGGTGCCGTCGCCCGCGAGGTCGTCGACCCGACGGGCGCGCCCCTGGCGGCCGCGGACGTCACCGTCACCGCGCTGGACACCCACCGGGTGGCCGCGCGCGGCACGACCGACCCGTACGGCTACTTCCTCGCAGCGCTGCCGCCCGCCCGGTACAGCCTGCTGATCTCCGCGGAGGGCCTGCGGCCGCACCGGGAGACGATCGAGATCGCGGCCGGAGCCGCGGCGTCCGCCGAGCGCGTCTGGCTGCAGACGGCCGACGCCATGCAGCTGCCGACGCCCGGCACCTGGCTGTTCGACCCGCCGCACACCGCGATCCGGTTCATCGCCAAGCATGTCGGAATGGCCCATGTGCACGGCCGGTTCGAGCGCTTCGACGGCGGTATCCAGGTCGCCCAGGACATGGCCGACTCGCGGGTGCGCGTCCGCATCGACGCCGCCAGCATCACCACCGGCAACACCACCCGCGACAACCACCTGCGCTCCGCCGACTTCCTGGACGTCGAACGCTTCCCGTACATCGACTTCACGAGCACCCGCTTCGCCTACCGCGGCGGCAGCAAGTGGTCGCTGCTGGGCACCCTCACGATGCACGGGGTGAGCCGCTCGGTGGCACTGGACACGACCTACCTGGGCACGGTGA
The DNA here is from genome assembly GCF_044540565.1 of Streptomyces sp. NPDC085931. Taxonomy (NCBI): domain Bacteria; kingdom Bacillati; phylum Actinomycetota; class Actinomycetes; order Kitasatosporales; family Streptomycetaceae; genus Streptomyces; species Streptomyces sp. NPDC085931. The sequence goes on along the minus strand of NZ_JBITSK010000001.1, from coordinate 117,870 downwards.
ACGGCGGCTACGGCCAGGAACTGCGCTGCGCGGCCCTCGCCACGGCGGAACTGCACCGCGAGGACTACACACTCAACTGGCGTTCCATGCTGGCCCGGGGCATCGCCGTGGTCGGCCCGACGGTGCAACTGGAACTGGACGTCCAGGCGATGTACCGCACCCACGACACCCCCACACCGCCGGAGTAGGCGTCCCGGCCGCGAGGTTCCGCCGGCCAGGCCGCTCCGGTGCCTGGCCGAAATCGCGGCCTTGTCGACAAGTCGCCATCGCATCACCCTTTCAAGGTCACCCGTGACCGCAAGGGGGGAAGCGTGCCATTCGGCAGTGGAGACCGGGCCCAGCTCCGGCAGGTCATCGACCAGCTCTGCGGGCTCGCCACCGACCTCGCCGCCGTCAAGCAGCAGGTCGCCGACCAGCAGCACACCATCGACCGAATCCGCCAGGACACCGACGCCGCCCTGACCCGCGGCCTCACCGACATGCGGGAGATCGCCCGCGACGCCCTGACCCGCACCGACAAGATCACGACCGGACGTCTCACCGGCATCGGCAGCGACCTCGCCGCCGTCCGCGAAGCCCTCACCCGCCTCGACAACCGGCTCCAGGCCGAGACCGCCGGCCCGCGGCAGACCCCGGCCGACCCACCCGGCCCGGACCCCGAGGTCCGGACGACGCCCCAGGCGGCGCCCGAGCCGGAACCGGCCGACCCCGCGCCTCAGCCGACCAGCGAAGCCGGCGACCCACCCGAGCCCGACCAGGCAACCCTGCGGGCCGCGGCCGGCATCTCCGCCGCCACCCTCCACGCCCACCGCGACACCTGGGAGTTCCTCGTCAAACACGCCGGCACCGACCAGCACTTCCACCTGCCGGCCGGCGTCCAGGACACCGAGGGCACGATCCTGGCCAGGGTTTCCGGTCCCAGCCTCGTCGCCGCCCTGACCAGCCTGCACCACGTCAGCCACACCGCCGCCGACCCGGGCACCCGCGCCATCGCCGCCCACCTGCACGAACGGCTCACCGAGACCGTGCGGGCCATCCTCACCCGCCGCCACCGCGGCGACGGAGCCGACCCGGTCCGCATCGTCATCGACGACCGCGCCGCACCGGACGACACAGACGACGGAGACGACAGCGAGCGGTGACAGCACGCAGCCCCCGGCCGCCACGTCGACCGGGGGCTGCCGCACGCTGGGGATGCTCTGCCTGCTGCGTTCACCATGAATAATCCGTGGCCCCGTCTCCACGAGGCTCCCTACACTCACGGGCGTATCCGCGCCGCCCACGATCCGGGCGGGGCTCCGGCGTGACGAATGAAGGGGGACGGCCGTGCGTGACCACACCGCTGCCGCCGTCGCCCTCCCGCGCTACGCGGTGATCCTCGTGTCTTCGTCCCCCCGGTGCCCGCTGCGCGGCGGCACCGGCTGATCGGGACGAACCCCGGGCCTGCAGGCGTGTTCTGACGGGCCGTCGAGTCGATCTCCGAGTTCCCTGTCCCGTAATCGCGCTGCCCTTCTCCCCCTCGCATCGAAAGGCCCCGGGCCGTGCGCATCCACTCGAACCCGCTCGCCGCCGTCCGCAATCTCGGCATCCTCGCCCACGTCGACGCCGGCAAGACCACCGTCACCGAACGGATCCTGTTCGCCACCGGAACCACCCACAAGCGCGGCGAGGTCCACGACGGCACGACCGTCACGGACTTCGACCCGCAGGAGCGCGACCGGGGCATCACCATCTTCGCCGCGGCGGTGAGCTGCGCCTGGGACGGTCACCGGATCAACCTCATCGACACCCCCGGGCACGTCGACTTCGCCGACGAGGTGGAGCGCGCGCTGCGCGTGCTCGACGGTGCCGTCGCCGTGTTCGACGCGGTGGCCGGGGTGGAGCCGCAGAGCGAGTCGGTGTGGCGCCAGGCCGACCGGCACGGCGTGCCGCGCATCGCGTTCGTGAACAAGATGGACCGGGCCGGAGCCGACCTCGACACGGCCGTGGCGTCGATCCGGGAGCGGCTGCACCCCGCGCCGCTGCCCGTCCAGTTGCCGATCGGCGCGGAGGACGCCTTCACCGGGGTCGTCGACCTCGTCCGCATGCGCGCGCTGGTCTGGAGCGGCGGCGACACCCCGGACGACCTGCCCGTACCGGACGACCTGCTCGACGAGGCCCTCGCCCGCCGCCGGGCCCTGGAGGAGGCCGTGGCGGAGCTGCACCCGGGCGCCCTGGAGGAGTTCTGCGCCACGGGCGGGCTCGCGGAGCGGACCCTCGCTGCCGCCCTCGGGGACCTGACCCGCAGCGGGGACGGCGTGGTCGTGCTGTGCGGTTCCGCCTACCGCAACCGCGGGATCGAGCCGCTGCTCGACGCCGTCGTGGCGTGGCTGCCGTCGCCGCTGGACGTGGCACCGGTGCGCGGCACCCACGCCGGGGTGGAGCAGCGGCGGGCCCCCGACCCGGCGGCGCCGCCGCTCGCCCTCGCGTTCAAGGTGCAGGCCACCGCGACCGGACGGCTGACCTATCTGCGGATCTACTCGGGAACCATCGGGAAGGGGGACACACTGTGGGACGCGACCGCCGGCCGCACCGAGCGGATCGGAAGGATCCTCCGCGTGCGGGCCGACCGGCACACACCGCTGGAGCATGCCGTCGCCGGGGACATCGTCGCCGTCGTCGGGCTGAAGTACGCCCGCGCCGGGTCGACCCTGTGCGCGCCGGACGCGCCCCTGCTGCTGGAACCGCCCGGTGCGCCCGAGCCGGTGGTGTCGGTCGCGGTGGAGGCGCGCGGCGCCGGTGACACCGACCGGCTGGCGTCGGGGCTGGCGCGCCTGACCGAGGAGGACCCGTCGCTGGTCGCGCGCACCGACCCGGAGACCGGGCAGACCGTGCTGTCCGGCATGGGGGAACTGCACCTGGAGGTGGCGGTGGAGAAGCTCCGGCGCGAGCTCGGCCTGGAGGTCGGCGTCGGCCGTCCCCGGGTCAGTCACCGCGAGACCGTCGGCCGGGGCGTGACGGGGCTGGTCTACCGGCACGTCAAACAGGACGGCGGGGCCGGGCAGTTCGCCCACGTCGTGCTCGACGTGGAGCCGTACGACGGTGGCTTCATGTTCCGCTCGGCCGTGGTCGGCGGGCGCGTACCGCAGGAGTACGTGCGGGCGGTCGAGGCCGGCTGCCGGGACGCCCTCGTCGAGGGGCCGCTCGGCGGGCACCCGGTGACCGGGCTGCGCGTCACGCTCACCGACGGGGCGACCCATGTGAAGGACTCCTCGGACACGGCGTTCCGCACGGCCGGCCGGCTGGGACTGCGCGAGGCGCTGCGCGCCTGCGCGATGGTCCTGCTGGAGCCGGTCGCCGAGGTCACGGTCACGGTGCCCGAGGAGACGGTCGGCGGCGTGCTCGGCGAGCTCGCCGCCCGGCGCGGCCGGGTGACCGGCTCGGTCACCCGGGCGGGCGCCGCGGTCGTCACCGCGACCGTGCCGCTGGCCGAACTGTTCGGCTGGGCGACCCGGCTGCGCAGCCGCACCCAGGGCCGTGGCACGTTCACGGCCCGGCCCACCGGCTACGCGCCGGCGCCGACGGCGGCCGCCTCAGCGAGGTAGGCCCCCGGCCGGTCCGCTTCCGCCCAGCGGTGCGGTGCGGTGCGGTGGGAGCCTCGGTTGGTTCCCGCCGCGCCGCGGTGCGGTAGCCTCGCCGACCGCGTCGGCGCCCCGGCCCGCAGCGTCTCCCTCAAGCGCCGCTCGGCCCTCGGCCGGTCCCTTCCCGCGCGGTGCGGTGGAGCCTTGTCCGGTCCCTTCCGCCACCGCCGTGCGGGTTGGTCCGGCCGGTCCGCTTCCGCGCCGCGGTGCGCTCTGCCCCGCCGGTCCGCTTCCGCGCCGCGGTGCGCTCCGCCCGGCCGGTCGTTCCCCGCGCCTCCGTGCGGGACGGCCCGGCCGGTCGTTCCCCGCGCCTCCGTGCGGGACGACCCGGCCGGTCGCTCCCCGCGCCTCCGTGCGGGACGACCCGGCCGGTCGCCTCCCACGCCCCCGTGCGGGACTCCCGGCCGGACCCCAGCCTCGGCGGAAAGGAACCGGCCCGCCCCCACGGCTGCCGGTCCGCTCCCGTGCTCGCACGGGAGCGGACCGGTTCCTCGCTACGGGTACGACACCACCGTCGACGGCACGGTCGACGTCCCCGACGTGGGCGCCCCCGTGTCGTTGATGACGCGCTCGTACTGTCCGTTGCCGCCCAGCGAGACCACGAGCAGGTCGTGGAAGCGCACTCCGGGCCGCACGGGCGCGGCGAAGCCGTGGTGCTGCACGATGGTCGGGTCGACGTTGTAGTAGCAGTAGCTGCCCAGGCCCCAGCCCTCGTGGGTGGTCACGTTGTCCCCGACCCGGTAGGCCGCGTAGCCCTTGATCGACCCGTTCTGGATCGCGGCCTGGTTCGGCGCGTCGTACGCCTTCTCGTTCTGGAAGAAGATCGTGCGGCCGCGCTCGCCGAACCACTGCACGTCGTACTTGTTGAAGTGCTCCACGAACAGGCCGGTCGCCAGGACGTCGTGCCCGTTGACGACGACGCCGTAGTCGGCCCGGTTGGTCTCCCAGCCGACGCCATCGCCGTGGTCGGCGCGCCAGACCCAGGTGTGGTCGACGATGGTGTGGCGGCTGTTGACGACCATGCTGGTGGTGGCCTTGCCGGGGCCGGCCCCGCCGATGCGGACGAACACGTCCTGCACGGTGGTCGGGTTGGCGGAGTGGTCCCGGGAGGCGCCGGGCGGGCCGATCTCCAGCAGGGTCGGGGAGTTGACCGGCCCGGCGTCGATGAGGAATCCGGCCAGCCGGACCCCGTCGACGTCGGCGACCCTGAGCGCCGTGACGCCGTTGTCGGGGATGAGCGTCGCGTAGCCGAGGCCCAGGACCACGGTGTTGGCCCGGTCCACCCGGATCGGCCGGTCCAGGTGGTAGATCCCCGGCGTCAGCAGCAGGTGCAGCCCTTCGGACAGGGCCTGGTTGAGCGTGGCCGCCGAGACACCCGGCTTGGCGACGTAGAAGCGGGTCAGCGGCAGGGAGGTGCCGCGCGGGGTGCCGCTGCCCCAGGTGACGCCGCGGGCGTTGGTCCGCTTCTCGGGCAGGAAGACCCGGTACTCGCTGCCGCTGAGGTACAGGAACGGCTTCTCGCGGGAGACGGGCGTGGTGTTCAGCGTGGTGTACGGCGGGTTCGGGAACCCCTGGGCGGGGGCGCCCTCGACGCCGGAGAACACCATGTTCCACACGCCGTTGAGCCAACCGCCGATCGCGCTGTCCCGGGTGTACCACTGCTGCTGCGAGTACGGCTGCACCTGGCCGTCGATCCGGCTATCGGCGATGTAGCCGCCGCTGGACCAGCCGTACCCGGTCGGCGCGAGGTTGAGGTTGCCGCGCACGTGCATGCGGCGGAACGGGGCGGCCTGGGAGACCGCCCAGCGGTTGGTGCCGTTGACGGGGACCACGGCCAGGTTCTCCGCCGAACGCCAGAAGTTCTGCGTGGCGTTGCCGTTGAACCAGCCGGCGTCGACCGTGATGTCACCGTTGATGGTGGTGTCGTCGGGGGAGAGGCCGAGACCGGAGATCGAGGTGTAGAAGCCGATCTGCGCGTTGAGGCCGTGGTAGGTGCCGGGCTTGAACAGCAGCTGGTAGCGGCCGGTGCCGAACTGGGCCGACTCCTGCTGCCGGAAGATCTCGTCGAGTCTGCCCTGGATGTTCGGCGTGGACGGGTCGAAGACGACGACGTTGGGGCCGAGGTCGCCGCCGCCGGGCAGGGCGCGCGGCCTCCTGGGTACGGGCCGCTTCCCGGCGGCGGGGGCGGCCGCGGCCGTGCCGGGCAGGCCGGCGAGCACGGTGGCCGCCGCCGCGGCACCGAGGACGGCGCGGCGGCCGGGGGAGGGCAGGCCGGACGACGGGGAGTCAGTGGGCATGGGGCGGCTCTCCTGGTTCAGGAAGTGAACGGCGTGGGGTGCGGGGAGCGCTCTCTCGCCGCTGAATGGTTCATCCGTGGAACAGATGCGTCAAGGGGGTGCGGCGAGACTTCGGAGAGTACGTCCAAACCCTTGACGTCTCTGCCTTCCACGGATTAACTCACGTCCTAAATTAAGCCATGACGGCTCCCTCCCGGCGGGGGAGCACGGTCTGGGAGGCGAATTCCCGTCCTCCCGGAAGGGACACGAGCAGCATGCGCAGTACCCGAGCCGCGGCAGCCGGCGCCGTCACCCTGTCACTCGTCCTCGCGGCCTCGGCCTGCGGAGGTGGCTCCGCCACCGGCGGCGGGTCCGACGACTCGCCCAAGACGCTGACGTACTGGGCCTCCAACCAGGGCGCCAGCATCGAGATCGACAAGAAGGTCCTCCAGCCCGAGCTCGACAAGTTCGAGAAGCAGACCGGGATCAAGGTGAAGCTGGAGGTCGTCCCCTGGTCGGACCTGCTCAACCGGATCCTCACCGCCACCACCTCCGGCCAGGGCCCGGACGTGCTGAACATCGGCAACACCTGGAGCGCCTCGCTCCAGGCCACGGGCGCCCTGCTGCCCTGGGACGCGAAGAACTTCGACAAGATCGGCGGCAGGGACCGCTTCGTGGACTCGGCGCTCGGCTCCACCGGCGCCCAGGGCAAGGACCCGGCCGCTGTGCCGCTGTACTCGATGGCGTACGCGCTCTACTACAACAAGAAGATGTTCGCCGAGGCGGGCGTCTCCAAGCCGCCGGCCACCTGGGACGAGCTGGTCGCCGCCGGGAAGAAGCTCTCCAAGGACGGCAAGTGGGGCCTGGGCGCCGAGGGCTCGAACCCGTCCGAGAACATCCACCACGCCTACGTCTTCGCCAAGCAGCACGGCGCCGACTTCTTCACCGCCGACGGCAAGCCCGACTTCACCAGCGGCGGAGCGGTCACCGCGGTCAAGCAGTACGTCGACCTGATGGCCAAGGACAAGGTCATCGCGCCCGGCAACGCCGAGTACGCGCAGAACCAGTCCGTCAGCGACTTCGCCAAGGGCAAGACGGCGATGCTGCTGTGGCAGTCCGCCTCCGCCAACCTCAAGTCCCAGGGCATGAGCGAGGACGACTACGGCATCGCGCCCGTGCCCGTGCAGTCCGGCACCCCCGGCACCGGCCGGCAGGTCAACTCGATGGTGGCGGGCATCAACCTCGCCGTCTTCAAGAACACCGACAACCTCGACGGCGCCACCAAGTTCGTGAAGTTCCTGACCAGCGACGACGAGCAGAAGATCCTCAACAAGGCCTACAGCTCCATCCCGCCGGTCAAGACCGCCCAGTCGGACGCCGCGTTCGCCAGCCCGGCCAACGCCGTCCTGAAGGACACCCTCGCCAAGAGCGCCGTGGCGCTGCCGCAGGTCGCCGACGAGTCGCAGTTCGAGACGGCCGTCGGCACGGCGATCAAGGACCTGTTCGCCGACGCGGCCGCCGGACGCGCGGTCACCACCGCGTCGGTGAAGGCGGCCCTGGAGAAGGCCCAGCAGCAGATGCCGGCGGCCTGAGCGACATGACCACCACGGTTGAAGCCGGCACGCCGCCGGTCCGCACGAGCCCGCCCGGTGCGGCGCGCGGTCCCCGCCGCCGCACCGGACGGGTCCGCCGCGTCGGCCTGCCCTACCTGCTGCTCCTGCCCGCGCTGCTCCTCGAACTCCTCGTCCACCTCGTGCCGATGGTGATCGGCGTCGTCATGAGCTTCAAGGAGCTCACGCAGTTCTACATCCGTGACTGGGGCACCGCCCCCTGGTCCGCCCTCGACAACTACAAGGTGTCGGTGGACTTCGACGCCCCCGTCGGCGAGGCGCTGCTGCACTCCTTCCTCGTCACGGTCGCCTTCACGGTGCTGTCGGTGGGCCTGTGCTGGCTGATCGGCACGGCCGCGGCGGTCTTCATGCAGGACACCTTCCGGGGCCGCGGCCTGCTGCGGGCCCTGTTCCTGGTCCCGTACGCCCTGCCGGTCTACGCGGCCGTCATCACCTGGGTGTTCATGTTCCAGCACGACAACGGCCTGGTGAACCACGTCCTGCACGACCAGCTGGGCCTCACCGACAAGCCGTCCTTCTGGCTCATCGGCGACAACAGCTTCATCGCGCTGCTGACCGTGTCGGTGTGGAAGGGCTGGCCGTTCGCGTTCCTCATCGTGATGGCGGGGCTGCAGAACATCCCGCGCGAGCTGTACGAGGCGGCCGCCCTGGACGGCGCGGGCGTGTGGCAGCAGATCCGCCGCATCACCCTGCCGTCGCTGCGCCCGGTCAACCAGGTGCTGGTCCTGGTGCTGTTCCTGTGGACGTTCAACGACTTCAACACGCCGTACGTCCTGTTCGGCAGGACCGCGCCGGCGGCCGCCGACCTCATCTCGGTGCACATCTACCAGGCGTCGTTCGTCACCTGGAACTTCGGCACGGGCTCGGCGATGTCGGTGCTCCTGCTGCTGTTCCTGCTGCTGGTGACGGGCGTGTATCTGGCGCTGACCTCGCGCGGACGGAGGGCCGCCCCATGAGTTCGCCCCTGGCCCCGCCCCGGTCCTTCCTGTGGTCCCGGCGGGTGTTCCTGACCCTGCTGACGGGCTTCGTGCTGCTGCCGGTGTACGTCATGGTGTCCAGCTCGCTGAAGCCGCTCGCGGACGTCACGGGCGAGTTCCGCTGGCTGCCGACCGAGCTGACGATCCGTCCCTACGTCGACATCTGGTCGACCGTCCCGCTCGCGCGCTACTTCGTCAACTCGCTGATCGTGGCGGGGGCGGCGACGGTCTGCTCGGTGGTGATCGCGGTCTTCGCGGCGTACGCGGTGAGCCGCTACGACTTCCGCGGCAAGCGCGTCTTCACGGTCACCGTCCTGTCGACGCAGATGTTCCCCGGCATCCTGTTCCTGCTGCCGCTGTTCCTCATCTACGTCAACATCGGCAACGCCACCGGCATCGCCCTGTTCGGCTCGCGCGGCGGGCTGATCCTCACCTATCTCACCTTCTCGCTGCCGTTCTCCATCTGGATGCTGATCGGCTACTTCGACTCGGTGCCGCGCGACCTGGACGAGGCGGCGCTGGTCGACGGCTGCGGCCCGCTCGGCGCGCTGTTCCGGGTCGTGGTGCCGGCGGCGGTCCCGGGCATCGTCGCGGTGGCCGTCTACGCCTTCATGACCGCCTGGGGCGAGGTCCTGTTCGCCTCGGTGATGACCAACGACACCACCCGCACCCTCGCCGTCGGCCTCCAGGGCTACTCGACCCTCAACGACGTGTACTGGAACCAGATCATGGCCGCCTCGCTGGTCGTCAGCGTGCCCGTCGTCGCGGGCTTCCTGCTGCTCCAGCGCTATCTCGTCGCCGGCCTGACGGCAGGAGCCGTCAAGTGACCGACTCGCCTGTTTCCGAAGGGACTTCCGTGACCATCGACCTCGCCGCCCTCCCCGACGACTTCCTGTGGGGCACGGCCACCTCGGCGTACCAGATCGAGGGCGCCGTGGCGGAGGACGGCCGTGCGCCGTCGATCTGGGACACCTTCTCGCACACCCCGGGCAAGACCGCCGGCGGTGACCACGGCGACGTCGCCTGCGACCACTACCACCGCTGGCGCGAGGACATCGCCCTGATGCGGCAGCTGGGCGTCAACGCCTACCGCCTGTCGATCGCCTGGCCGCGCGTCGTCCCGGGCGGCGACGGCCCCGTGAACCCCAAGGGCCTGGCCTTCTACGACGAGTTGATCGACGGCCTCCTGGAGGCCGGCATCACCCCGTCCGTCACCCTCTACCACTGGGACCTGCCGCAGGCGCTGCAGGACCGCGGCGGCTGGCCGGAGCGCGACACCGCCCTGGCGTTCGCGGACTACGCCTCGGTGGTGGCCGAGCGGCTCGGCGACCGTGTCGGCCACTGGGCCACCCTCAACGAGCCCCTGTGCTCGGCGTGGATCGGCCACCTGGAAGGCAAGATGGCCCCCGGCTGGACGGACCTGACCGCCGCGGTCCGCGCCTCCTACCACCTGCTGCTGGGCCACGGCCTCGCGGCCCGGGCCATCCGGGCGGCGGTCCCGGACGCCCAGGTGGGCATCGTCAACAACCTCTCCACCATCCACGCGGCCTCCGACCGCCCCGAGGACCTCGCCGCGGCCCGCCGCATGGACGGCCACACCAACCGCTGGTGGCTCGACCCGGTGCACGGCCGCGGCTTCCCGGAGGACATGCGCGAGGTCTACGGCGTCGAACTGCCCGAGCAGGCCGGCGACTCGGCGGCCATCGCGGCCCCGCTGGACTGGCTGGGCCTGAACTACTACTTCCCGCAGACCGTGGCCGACGATCCCGAGGGTCCCGCCCCGTACGCCCGGGCCGTCCGCCGGGAGGGCGTCCCGCGCACCGGCATGGACTGGGAGATCGACGCCGGCGGCATCGAGACCCTGCTGCTCCGCCTCACCCGCGAGTACGGGGCGCGCCGGCTGTACGTCACGGAGAACGGCTCGGCCTTCCCCGACGTCGTCCGCCCCGACGGCACCGTCGACGACCCCGAGCGGCAGGACTACCTCCTGCGGCACCTGGCGGCCTGCGCCTCCGCCGCCCGCCAGGGCGCCCCGCTGGCCGGCTACTTCGCCTGGTCCCTGCTGGACAACTTCGAGTGGGCGTACGGCTACGAGAAGCGGTTCGGCCTGGTCCACGTCGACTACGCGACGCAGAAGCGCACGATCAAGGGGACGGGCCACCGGTACGCCGAGGTGGTGCGGACCCACCGGGGCCGGGCGCGCGAGGCCGCCTGAGCCACGAGCGCCGGGGTGGGCGGGGATGCGGGAGCCCGCGCCCACCCCGGCTCACCCCCCGTTGAACCTCTGCACTGTCAGGTACACGCCATTCGAGCCACGTCCTTTCGGTGCCGTCAGGCACATCGAACCGGAGGAGAGCCATGCCGTCCCGTACGCCCCGCACCCTCCTGACCGCACTCGCGGCCCTCACCCTGCTGACCGCGGGCCCCGCCTTCGCGGCCCCCGCCCCCGAGGCGCGGGCCGCGGCCGCCGCCTGGGACACCGACCGCGCGGCCGCCGCGTACGCCGTGAACCCGGCCGCCGTCACGGCGTCCGGCAGCGAGAACGCCGACACGTCCCCCGGCCGCGCCTTCGACGGCAACGGCTCCACCCGCTGGTCCAGCGACTTCTCGGACACCGCATGGATCCGCGTCGACCTCGGCTCGACGATCCGTGTCGACCGGGTCGTCCTGGACTGGGAGGCCGCCTACGGCAAGCGCTACGTGCTGGAGGCCTCGAAGAACGGCACCGACTGGTCACCCTTCTTCACGGAGACGGCCGGCACCGGCGGCTCGGTCAGGGCCCACACCTACCCCCAGGAGGTGACGGCCCGCTACGTCCGCCTGCGCGGCGTGGAACGCGCCACCCCCTACGGCTACTCGCTCTGGTCGATGAGGATCTACGGCGGCGAGCCGGCCCCCGCGTCCACCACCCGCACCAACCTCGCCCTGAACCACCCGGCCTACGCGAACTACTACCAGCACGCGGGCAACTCCCCGGCGTTCGTGACGGACGGCGGCCGGCCGGCGGACCTGAAGGCCGACATCAGCCGCTGGTCGAGCGACTGGAACGCGAACCGCTGGGTCTCGGTCGACCTCGGTGCGCCCTCGACGATCGACTCGGTCGACCTGTACTGGGAGGCGGCCTACGCCGTCGACTACGAACTGCAGGTCTCCGACGACAACCGCACCTGGCGCACGGTTCACCGCCCCTCGGCCGCCGAGGTCGCGTCCCGCCGCGCCGACGTCAAGTCCCCCGGGGAGGCGGTCGGCCGCCACGACGCGATCCGCCTCCCGCAGCCGGTCACGGGCCGCTACGTCCGCATGCTCGGCAAGGAACGCCGCTCCTTCTACAACCCGCCCCCCGCCACCGCCCAGTTCGGCTACTCCCTCTACGAGTTCGAGGTCTGGGGCACGGGCGGCAGCGCGACGGCCGCGTACCCGGCGCTCCCGGGCGAGCAGTCCGGCAGCTACCGCACCACGTTCTTCGACGACTTCACCGCCCCGGCCCTGGACCGGAACAAGTGGCGGGTGGTGCGCACCGGCACGGAGATGGGCTCGGTCAACGGCGAGGCGCAGGCGTACGTCGACTCCACGGACAACATCCGCACGGAGAACGGCGCGCTGGTGCTGTCGGCGAAGCACTGCAAGGGCTGCACCCGGGCGGGCGGCGCCACCTACGACTTCACCTCCGGCCGCATCGACACCCACACCCGTTTCGACTTCACCTACGGCAAGGTCAGCGCCCGTATGAAGCTCCCGGTCGGCGACGGCTTCTGGCCGGCGTTCTGGCTGCTGGGCAGCGACGTCGACGACCCGTCGGTCGGCTGGCCGTCCTCCGGCGAGACCGACATCATGGAGAACATCGGCTACGCCGACTGGACCAGCACCGCCCTGCACGGCCCCGGCTACTCGGCGGACGGCAACATCGGCGCCCGCCAGGTCTACCCCGGGGGCGGCCGGGCGGACGAGTGGCACACGTACGCGGTCGAATGGACCCCCACGACGATGCGCTTCTTCGTCGACGACCGCCTGGTCCAGGAGACGACCCGCAACAAGCTCGAATCCACCCGCGGCCAGTGGGTCTTCGGCCATAACCAGTACGTCATCCTCAACCTGGCCCTCGGCGGCGCCTACCCGGCGGGCTGGAACAAGGTGACGACCCCGTACTGGGGCCTGCCCCAGTCCAGCGTGGACCGCATCGCGGCCGGGGGAGTACGGGCGGAGGTGGACTGGGTGCGGGTGGAGCAGAAGGGGTAGTTCAGGCCGCCTCCACCTCCCAGGTAACCTCTGAACCGTAGTCATCGCGGCCCGACGGGCTTCCGCTCCGCCTCGGTGGAGTCTCGAAGGACATGCCCCCACCCGCACGAGTCAGTTCGTGCTGCCCGGGGGAAGTCCTTGCTGTTCCGCGCGTCTGCCGCATCGGTCGCCACCATGGCGCTCGACAGTTCCCTCTACCTCCACCTCACCGAGCAGTTCACCCACGTGCACGGCCACCGGCCCGGACCCTCAGAGGTCCGATCCTGGCAGCGGAGCATTCCTGCCCTGACAGCCGCGCTCAACGACGCGGGGCTCGGTGAGGTGGAGGTCATGCTGGAGTACGCGCTCCCCTTGAACAGCAAGCGCGCCGATGCCGTGCTCGCAGGGGTCCACCCGGATACGGGGGATCCGTCATACGTCGTGGTGGAACTGAAACAGTGGAGCCAGGCCGAGCCTGATGAGGAAGACCCGGCGCTGTGCCACGTGGACGCGTACGCGCGCCCGGTCCTGAATCCCATCGAGCAGGTCCGCCGCTACTGCGAGTACCTGGTCAACTTCAACGGTGCTGTGGCCCAGCACCCGCGGCGCGTCAGCGGAGCCGCGTTCCTGCACAACGCGACCGAGTTCGGGGTCGGAGGACTGCGCGCAGTGGAGCGCGACGAGCACGGCCTGCTGTTCACCGCGGACCGTCGCGGTGCGTTCCTCGACCATCTCCGTGCGAGGCTCAGCGACAAGCAGGCTGGTGCCCGGGCCGCCGACGAGCTGCTGGCCGGGAAGACCGTCCCGTCCAAGCAGCTGATGTCGGTGGCGGCCCAGGAGGTGCGCGAGCGCGAGCAGTTCGTCCTCCTCGACGAACAGCAGGTCGCGTACCGCATGGTGCTGAACGCCGTGCGCAGGGCAAAGCGGTCGGACCACAAGGAGGTCGTGGTCGTCACCGGCGGTCCCGGCACCGGCAAGAGTGTCATCGCTCTCTCCCTGCTCGGCGAGCTGTACCGTCAGGGCGTCCCCGCACTGCACGCCACCGGGTCCCAGTCGTTCACCAAGACCATGCGGAAGGTGGCGGGCTCCCGCAAACGGGAAGTGCAGGAGCTGTTCAAGTACTTCAACAGCTTCATGACGGCCGAGAAGAACAGCCTGGACGTCCTGATCTGCGACGAGGCGCACCGCATCCGTGAAACGTCCGCCAACCGGTACACGCCGGCCGCGCACCGGACCGGGAGGCGGCAGATCGACGAGTTGCTGGACGTCGCCAAGGTGCCCGTCTTCCTCCTCGACGAGCACCAGGTCGTCCGTCCCGGTGAGATGGGCCGGATCGAAGACATCAAGGAGGCGGCCGCGCGCCGGGGACTGACCTGTCATGTCGTTCCACTCGACAGCCAGTTCCGCTGCGGTGGGAGTGGCGCCTACCTGCGCTGGGTCGTGCGCCTGCTGGGGTTGGAAGCGGGCGGGCCGGTGGTGTGGGAGCCCGACGACCGCATGCGGCTGGTGATCGTCGAGAGCCCGCAGGAGATGGAGTCCTTTCTGGACGGCCGACGCGCCCAGGGTTACGGTGCCCGGATGTCCGCGGGCTACTGCTGGCCCTGGTCGCCGGAGCCCAAGCCGGGGGAGCCGCTTCCCGCGGACGTGCGCATCGGGGACTGGGCCCGTCCCTGGAATTTGCGGGGCGACCGCTCCGTGTCCGGTGCGCCGCCCTCCGCCCTGTGGGCGACGGATCCGGCGGGTTTCGGTCAGATCGGCTGCGTCTACACCGCCCAGGGATTCGAGTACGACTGGGCGGGCGTCATCATCGGGCCAGACCTGGTGTGGCGCGGTGACCGCTGGGTCACCGACCGTACGGCATCCAAGGACCCGGCCTTCAAGCGCTCCACTCCCGATGCGGACGTCGATCGTCTGATCCGCAACACCTACAAGGTTCTCCTCACCAGAGGCATGGTCGGCACGGTCGTCTACTCCACGGACGCGGAAACCCAGGACAAGCTTCGGGAACTGGTGGGCCGGCCGCGCCTCACACCTGTAGGGACATGACGGGCGGCCCACGTCCACGGCCCGTCGATCAGCCGATATGGGATGTGGGGCCGGTGGCCTGGAACAAGCTGTCCGGCACACCGCGCACCTAAGATCACCGATACCGATCGCGGCCCGACGGGCTTCCTCCCCACGAGGACATGCCCCCACCCGCACGAGTCACTCGTGCCCTGGGGGACCCACTCGTGTCCATGCTCCTGCTGAGGCTGACCGCGCAGGACCTGCTCACCCTGAATTCCCGTCGTCGGATGGTGCCCCACCTCGCAGCGCGATGGAAGCACTTCCGGGGCACGGAAGCCTCACTTTCCGAACGAACCGCCTGGGCGGAGAGCCTGGTCGAACTCGCCAAGGACCTCGTGGCGGCGGACCGTGGCGGTGTCGAGATGATCGTCGAATGCGCAGCGACGGTGGAGGAGCCGGAGGACCGAAACGACCAGCGCCTGATCGACGTCGTCCTGGCAGGCCGCCATCCGGAGACTCACCATCCGTCGTTCCAGCTCGTCGAACTGAAACGCTGGTCAACGGTCACCCGGGTCGAGGCCGCGACGGCCGAACTGGTGCGCGTACCGGGCATCATCGAACCGAAGCGGCATCCTGCCTTGCAACTGCGTGAATGCTTCGACCTGTTCACCGGAGACTCGGGACCGCTGGACGGCCTCGAGGTCGAGTGCGGCGGGTTCGCCTATCTCCACAACGCCACGGAGGAATCAGCGAAGCCCCTGCTCGACAGTGACGCGCCCACGGGGATCTACGCGCGCACGTACACCAGGGACCGCCGCGCGAAACTGCTGGCGGACCTGCGCGGACATTTCGCGGAGGACGGTGGTGACCACGCTGCCGAACTGCTGCTGAAGAAAATGAACCTCCGCAACACCCCCTTGCTGGACGCGATGATCAGGTCCCGGGGCGAGGACACCGTGTTCACCCTGCGGAGGAAACAGAAGGAGATCGCCGACGACGTCATGGAGAAGGCATCCCTGATACTCGGGGATCCGGACCAGCCGACGCTCGTGCCGGACGACCGAAGGGCCGTGTTCGTCGTGACCGGCGGCGCCGGCACGGGCAAGAGCGCGGTCGGGCTCCAGCTCAAGGCCTGGTTCGAAGCCGCCGGACGCACGGTCCGTTACTCCAGCGGCAGCAGGGCCTTCAACGGTGCGCTCCAGGAGCACGTCGGCTATGGGGACAAGCAGTTCAAGGAGAGCTTCACCTACTTCAGCAGCTTCGTCACGCCGCCCGAGCCGCCCCTCGACGTTCTCATCTGCGACGAGGCGCACCGCTTGCGGGACAGGACCACGAACCGCTACCTGCCCGCAGAGGCACAGGGTACGAAACCTCAGGTGGAGGAGTTGCTGGACGCCTCCCGCCTCACGGTGTTCTTCCTCGACGGGAGCCAGTCGGTCCGCCCGAACGAGGTGGGGACGGTCGAGCTGATCACGGAGGCGGCCAGGGCCCGTGGCATCGTTCCGGCCCGCTACGAGCTGACCGCCCAGTACCGATGCGGCGGCAGCGATGCGTATGTGCGCTGGGTGCGCGACGTCCTCGGGCTGACCGGAAACGAGCCGCAGCCCTGGACTCCGGATGGACTCATGCACGTCGAGGTTGCCGACAGTCCGGAGGAGATGGAGCGGATCATCAGGGCGGAGGCGGACGCCGGGGCCTCTGCCCGCATGGTCGCGGGCTTCTGCTGGCCTTGGACCAAGCCGTTGGGCAAGGGCGCGGGCAGGCGGCTCGAGGCCGATGTGCGCATCGGCGGTTGGCACAGGCCGTGGAACGCGTACAGCGAGAGCTTCTGCGAGGACGGGACCGTGCCGCCCTCCAAGATCTGGTCCGTCCATCCCGCCGGCATCAACCAGATCGGCTGCGTCTACACCGCACAGGGACTTGAATGGGACTGGTGCGGCGTGATCATCGGCGAGGACATGGTCCGCCGCGGTGGTCGCTGGGTCTTCCAGAAGGGCAAGGCGCGCAAGGACCCGGAGACCGGAGTCAAGCGCGTGGCGGTCCCTGGTTCCTTCGATCCCAGTCTTCGAGGCAGAAAGCCGGACGACGAGGACTTCGCCCGATGCATCCGCCACGCGTATCACGTGCTCATGACGCGGGCCGGTCGAGCGACCGTCCTTTACTCGCCCGACGAGGAGACACAGGCATACCTGAAGCAGATCGTCGGCGACGTACGGATCGACGGCCTGCGGCCCACGTGGGAGAACCTTCCGCCCGTGGCACGGACGAACCATCTGCCCCGGCCCACGCGGGGGCGCAACCGATCGCGCAACAGGAGGAAACAGAACAAGCCCGATCACGGGCAGCGACGTCTCTTCTGAGCATCTCTCGCCAGTTGCCTCCGGGGCTGACGCAAAGAGAAGAGTGGCGGGCTCGCCGGACCCGCCACATGCCTCACTCAGACGAGGAGGCGCGCTGCCGCCGTCAGCAGCTCCCACACAAGGTTGGAGGCAACTCCTGCGGCGGCGCCGACCAGGATCTCTCGAGACCAGGAACGACGCGCGGGCTTGTACTCGACCGGTTCCATGAGGGGCCACTCCAGTGGTGAGTTCGGAATGGCAGGGATCGCCCTACCGGGCATCCGCCCTCACAGACGTGAGGTCCACATGGTGGATCACCGCTCTTCACTCACGACCAGCGGACTGGACCGTGGAACACCGCCTCGTACCCTCCGGGAAGGTGCGCAGCGAGAGTGAGCCTAGTGATGAGCGCGGCTTCGTGCCAATTGCTATTCGCGCCACCATCAGGGGAGTACGCCGACCGGTTGCCGGTTGCCGGTTGCCGGTTGCCGGTTGCCGAGCGAGTGCTGCCGCGAACGCCGTCGCTCAGGAGCCCGCCGGGCCGCCCGGTACGTACTCCGGATCCACCTGGGCCGCCAGGTTCTCGCCCGTGCGGTCGTTCGCCCAGGCGTGGGCGTTGCGCAGGTGGAACTCGACCGCGTGGCGGTGGAGCCGGTTCCAGTCGCGGACCTGGGCGTCGACCGTCTCGCGCAGGACGTTCAGCGCGTGCCGGTTGTGGGGCTCCAGTTCGCCCCGCTGCCGGCCCTGTTCCGCCGCGCGGACCCAGGGCGACTGCACCAGGTGCGTCAGCAGGTCGTCGCCCACCTGTTCCTTGAGGAAGAGCAGGTCGTCCTCGGAGGTGACCTTGTTGCCGACGACGGCGACGCGGATGCCGAACTGTTCCGCGTGGTCGCGGTACTGGCGGTAGACGGAGACACCCTTGCGGGTCGGCTCCGCCACCAGGAACGTGAGGTCGAAGCGGGTGAACAGGCCCGACGCGAAGGCGTCCGCGCCGGCCGTCATGTCGACCACGACGTACTCGCCGGGGCCGTCCACCAGGTGGTTCAGGTACAGCTCGACCGCGCCGAGCTTGGAGTGGTAGCAGGCCACCCCCAGGTCGGACTCGTCGAACTCGCCCGTGACCATCAGCGGTACGCCGCCCGCCCGGCCGACGTGGCGGGCGTGCAGCGGGTCGTCGCCCAGCACGCGCAGCAGACGGGAACCGCGGCCGGGAGGGGTCGTCTTGAGCATCGCCTCGGCGGAGGCGATGCGCGGGTTGCCGCCCCGCAGGAGGTCCTTGATCTCCGCCAGGTGCGGGCCCAGGGGGACGGCGGGCCGCTCCTCGGGGCCGAGCGCCTCGGCCAGGTGCTGGTTGATGTCGCCGTCGACGGCGAGGACCGGGGCACCGGAGCGCGCCAGGTGGCGGGAGAAGAGCGCCGACAGCGTGGTCTTGCCGCTGCCGCCCTTGCCGACGAACGCGACCCTCACGACCGGCCCACCGTCTTGAAAATGGATGTCATGTGACTAGGTTTTAGGGAGTGATCGCCGCCACTGTCAAATCCCGTGCCCCGATCGGGGCGCTGCCGGTGCCCTCCGGCTCACACCCTGAGTGCCGCCGGAGCGCTCCCTCCCGCCGGGCGGGCCCGCGCCCCCCGGTTCTCAGGCCGGCAGTCGCGTGTCCGCCACGCAGGCGATCTCGACCACCTGGCCGGGGAAGGTCAGCTCGGTGACGCCCAGGGCCGTGCTGACCGGGCGGTGGGCACCGAAGTAGGCCCGGTTGCCCTCCGCCACCACGTCGGCGTTGCGCACCAGGTCCACGACGTACAGCGTCTGCGAGACGACCTGATTGCGGGTGGCCCCGAAGTGGGCCAGGACCTTGTCGAGGTTCGCGTACGTCCCCGCGAGCTGGGCGGCGACGTCGTCACCGGGGTCGAAACCGCCCGCCTCGTCGAAGGAGAGCTGCCCGGAGACATGGATCAGCTCCCCGGACCGGATCGCCTGCGTGTAGCCGAAGTGCCGCTCGGCCGGTATGCCGTGGTCGTAGAGGTCGAGGGTGGTCATGGTTCCCGTCCTTCCGTGGCGCGCAGCCGTGCCGCGCTCTCTTGTGGTTACTGGGAAACCGTAGGAGAGTGAACGCCGACCTGGAAGAACGCACTTTTCGGTGACAGGGGAACCAGATGGTGACCAAGCAGCTCAGGGACATTCCCGAGCACGCGGACCTGCGGCGGGCGGACTCCCTGGCGCGGGAGATCTTCTCGGACGTCGCCAACAAGTGGGCGCTGCTGATCATCGAGGCCCTCGGTGAACGCACGCTCCGCTTCAGCGAACTGCGCGACGAGGTCGAGGGCGTCAGCCACAAGATGCTGACCCAGAACCTGCGGATGCTGGAGCGCAACGGCCTGGTCGACCGGACGGTGCACCCCACCGTGCCGCCCAAGGTCGAGTACACGCTCACCGAACCGGGCCGGGCCCTGCGCGCCACGGTCGACCTGATCTGCGGCTGGACCCACCAGTACCTCGGTCACATCGAGGCGGCCCGGGAGCGGTTCGGCGACTGACCCGGCGGCCCTTCAGCCGGCGACGAGTTCCGGCACGGGGCGCCGTGCCGGGGCCGCCTGCGCCCGCGAGGTCCGGTACAGCCACAGCACGTCCCGGCCGAACGACCACACCAGCAGGCCCAGGGCCAGCGCCGCCACGGCGAAGTTGGCCGCGTGGGGGAGCAGACCGGCGCCCGCCAGCAGCAGGAGCACACCCTGCAGGGCGGCGACCGTCTTGCGGGCCGTGCTCGGCGGGAGCGCCGCCGTCAGCCACGGCCACACCCTGGCCGCGGCCACGAACACGTACCGCATGGCCCCGATCAGCAGCACCCACGGACCCAGTTCCATCGAGACGTACACGCTGAGCACCAGGATCAGGAACGCGTCGACCTCCATGTCGAAGCGCGCGCCCAGCGGGCTGGAGGTGCCGGTGCGCCGGGCGACCTTGCCGTCGACACCGTCGAGGATCAGGGCCACCGCCGTCAGCGCGACGAACAGCGACACCGGCGGTGAGCTCTGGAAGGAGTCGGCGACCAGCGCGGTGACCCCGCCGACGAGGGTGGCCCGGCCGAGGGTGACCCGGTTCGCCGCGCCGAAGGAGCGCAGCCGGGAGCGGTGCAGGGCCCGGGAGAGCACCGCCCAGGTGGCGATCGCGAACGCGAGGCCGCTCAGCCAGCCCGCCGGGCCCATCCCGATCGCCGTGCCGATCAGGGCCAGCAGCAGGATCTGCACCCCCGCCCCCACGGCGGTCTCCTGCTGTACGAGCCTCGCGTCGTAAGTGTTGTTCAGGGCCACCGAACACCCTCCGGCCGTGTGACAGAGTCGATCAACGCCGCTACCTTGTGCGCGGCCTGTGCACCCCTCGGTACGCAAGCAGCTTCCCGATCGTTCAGGAGGACTTCGATGAAGCACACCGGACGCGCGTTCTGGATCGACTCGCCCGGCCGAGGCGCGATCCGGGACGTCGCCCTGCGGGAGCCCGGCGAGGACGAGGTGCTGGTGCGCACGCTGTTCTCCGGGGTCAGCCGCGGCACCGAGACGCTGGTCTTCCGCGGCGGCGTGCCCGTCAGCCAGCACACGGCCATGCGGGCCCCCTTCCAGGAGGGCGACTTCCCGGGCCCGGTCAAGTACGGCTACCTCAACGTCGGTGTGGTGGAGCAAGGGCCCGGGACGCTCGCCGGCCGCACCGTGTTCTGCCTCTACCCGCACCAGACCCGGTACGTCGTGCCGGCGAGCGCCGTGACACCCGTGCCGGACACCGTCCCCGCCGAACGGGCCGTGCTCGCGGGGACGGTGGAGACCGCCGTCAACGCCCTGTGGGACGCGGCGCCCCTGATCGGCGACCGGATCGCCGTGGTCGGCGGCGGCATGGTCGGCTGCTCCGTCGCCGCGCTGCTCGCCCGCTTCCCGGGCGTGCGCGTCCAGCTCGTCGACGCCGACCCGTCCCGCGCGAAGACCGCCGAGGCGCTCGGTGTCTCCTTCGCCACCCCGCAGGACGCCGACGGCGACCGCGACCTGGTCGTCCACGCCAGCGCCACCGAACAGGGCCTCGCCCGCTCCCTGGAACTGCTCGCCGCCGAGGGCACCGTCGTCGAACTGAGCTGGTACGGCGACCGGAAGGTGAGCCTGCCACTCGGCGAGGCCTTCCACTCCCGGCGCCTGACCATCCGCTCCAGCCAGGTCGGCACCGTCTCCCCGGCCCGCCCCGGCCGCACCTACGCCGACCGGCTCGCCGTCGCCCTCGACCTGCTCGCCGCCCCGGCGCTCGACGCCCTGATCACCGGGGAATGCGCCTTCGAGGACCTGCCCGAGGTGCTGCCGGGGCTCGCCTCGGGCGAGATCCCCGCCCTGTGCCACCGCGTCCGCTACGCCGAGAGCGAGGGACGCATCGGCTGACGATTCGTTCCATCCGGTACGACATCGGCCGCGACAAGAGCGCCTGACCTGAGAAAAGACGTAGCCCACGCTGAACGGGGGAAGGGAAGCAGCCGTACTACTCGGCATCCCCGGCAGCCATCAGCGGGGGAGCAGACGCGCCGCACCTGGAGGGTCGTCCGTTGTTCAGCATCACCGTCCGCGATCACATCATGATCGCCCACAGCTTCCGCGGCGAGGTCTTCGGACCGGCGCAGCGCCTGCACGGCGCCACGTTCCTGGTGGACGCCACGTTCCGGCGCGAACAGCTGGACGAGGACAACATCGTCGTCGACATCGGGCTGGCCACCCAGGAACTCGGGGCCGTCGTCAGCGAGCTGAACTACCGCAACCTCGACAACGAACCCGACTTCGCCGGGGTCAACACCTCCACTGAGTTCCTGGCCAAGGTCATCGCCGACCGGCTCGCCGAGCGCATCCACAAGGGCGCGCTGGGCGAGGGCGCCAAGGGCATCGCCGGCCTCACCGTCACCCTGCACGAGTCGCACATCGCCTGGGCGAGTTACGAGCGTGCGCTGTGACCGACACGACCGTCGAGCGGCCCGGCTCGACCGGAGGCGCACCGGCGCGGCTCGACTACGTGCCCGTGCAGCACGCCGCCCTGAAGAACGCCGAGATCATCCCCATGTCCCTGCGCACCGTGCACTTCGTGCTGCCGGGCGGTGTCGACGACCCGGCCACCCCGAGCGGCGGCAACGCCTACGACCGGCGCGTCTGCCTGGACCTGCCCGGCTTCGGCTGGCAGGTCGGCAAGCACCCCGTGGCCGGCGCCTGGCCCCGGCCGCAGGCCGCCGCCCGGACCGAACTCGCCCGCACGCTCGCCGCGTTGCCCGACGGCTCCGTCGTCCTGCTCGACGGGCTCGTCGCCTGCGGCGTGCCGGAGATCGTGGTGCCGGAGGCGGAACGGCTGCGCATGGCCGTCCTCGTCCACCTGCCGCTCGGCGACGAGACCGGGCTCGACGCGGCCGTCGCCGCCGAACTCGACGCCAGGGAACGGGCGGTGCTGCGGACGGTGCCGGCGGTGATCGCCACCAGCGACTGGGCGGTCCGCCGCCTGGTCGCCCACCACGGCCTGCCCCCCGAGCGGGTCCACGTCGCGGCTCCCGGCGCCGACATCGCGCCCCTGGCGCCCGGCACCGACGGTGTGTCGCGGCTGCTGTGCGTGGCCGCCGTGACCCCGCGCAAGGGACAGCACCGGCTGGTGGAGGCCCTGGCCGCGATCACCGACCTGCCGTGGAGCTGCGTGTGCGTCGGCGCCCTCACCCAGGACCCGGAGTACGTGGCCCATCTGCGGTCCCTCATCGCCCGGCACGGTCTCGAGGACCGGCTGGAGCTGGCCGGACCGCGGTCCGGCGCCGCGCTGGACGCCAGTTACGCCACCGCCGACCTCATGGTCCTCACGTCCTACGCCGAGACGTACGGCATGGCCGTGACGGAGGCGCTGGCCCGGGGCATCCCGGTGCTCGCCACGGACGTCGGCGGACTGCCCGAGGCGGTCGGCCGCGCACCCGACGGCGGGGTGCCCGGCATCCTCGTGCCGCCGGAGAACCCCGCCGCCATCGCCGCCGAACTGCGCGGCTGGTTCGGCGAGGCGGACGTACGACGCCGGCTGAAGGCCGCCGCCCGCGGCCGCCGCGCCGCCCTCGACGGCTGGGCGACGACCGCACAGAGCCTGGCGGCGGTCCTGCGCCGGCTCCCGACCGAACCCCGGAGGGGCGCATGACGAACCCGGCGACGACGACGAAGCCGGGCGGACCGGTCCCGGCCCGGCCCGGACCCGGCACCCCCTCCGCACCCCCGCACACCCCGGGCGCGGTCATCCCCGGTGCGGGCCCCAGCGGCGCATCCGGCTCGCGGCCCACCGTCAAGCTGCGGGAGGCCGCTCCCGACGACCCGCCCCGCTACGCGCCCGAGTGGCTGGAGCTGCGGGAGCCGGCCGACGCGGCCGCACGGGCGCACGACCTGCTCGACCCGCTGCGGATCCGGCTCGCCAACCTGCCGGGCAGGCCGGGCGGTGCCGTCATCCACGACCTGGGCTGCGGCACCGGCTCCATGGGCCGCTGGCTCGCCCCCCGCCTGGACGGCGCGCAGCACTGGATCCTGCACGACCGCGACCCCTACCTGCTGCACTTCGCCGCCGTCGCCTCCCCGCGCTCCGGCGCCGACGGCAGCCGGGTCAGCGTCGAGACCCGGCGCGGCGACGTCGCCCGGCTCACCGCGGACGCCCTGCACGGCGCGTCCCTGGTGACGGCGTCCGCCCTGCTGGACGTCCTCACCCAGGAGGAGATCGACGCCCTCGCCGCCGCCTGCGCCGGAGCCGGCTGCCCCGCGCTGCTGACCCTGTCCGTCGCGGGCCGGGTGGAACTGACCCCGTCCCATCCGCTCGACGCGGAGATCACCCGGGCGTTCAACGACCACCAGCGCCGCGACGGCCTGCTCGGCCCCGACGCGGTCACCGCGGCGGCCGAGGCGTTCTCCGCGCTCGGCGCGACCGTGCGGCTGCACCCGAGCCCCTGGCGGCTCGGCCCCGAGCAGGCGGCGCTCACCGAGCAGTGGCTGCGCGGCTGGGTCGGCGCCGCCGTCGAGCAGCGTCCCGAGCTGCGGGCCGAGGCGGAGGTCTACCTGAACAACCGCCTGCGGGCGTGCGCGGCGGGCGAGTTGCGCGTCACGGTCCACCACACCGATCTGCTGGCCCTGTGCCGTCCGGCGGGCGGAGCGTCATGACCCCCCGGGCGACGGGCACGCGCCCCCGGCCGCACGCCACCGCCGGACCGCCGGCGGCGGGCGCCGACCACGCCGTGCCCGGGCCTGCGGACCGGCCCGCTCCGGGGATCCCCGAGCCGGCGCGCCCGGGCCCGACGCGCGGCGATGCCGCCTCCGGCGCCCAGAGCGCGGACGCGGCAGGCCCCGCCGAGGCACCGGCGACCCCGTCGCCCATGACCGGCACCACGGCAGCGCGCGTCGTCCCGGGCGTCCCCTCGTCCCTGCGCGTTCTGCTCGGCCGGTTCGGCTCCCGCAGGACCCGTACGCGGCTGGGGGCCGTCGCCGGAGTCGCCATCGTCGGGGTGCTGTTCTGGCGGCTCGGCACCGGTGCCTTCCTCGACGGGCTGCGCCGGATCGACGCCGTGACGCTGCTGCTCGCGCTCGGCATCGGCGCCGTCACCACCGTGTTCAGCGCCTGGCGGTGGGCCCTCGTCGCCCGCGGCCTGCGCATCCGGCTGCCGTTCGGGCCCGCCCTGGCCGACTACTACCGCGCGCTGTTCCTCAACGCGGCCCTGCCCGGCGGCGTCCTGGGCGACGTCCACCGGGCGGTGCGGCACGGACGAAGCGAGGGGGACCTGCGGCGCGGCGTGAAGGCGGTCGTCCTCGAACGGGCCGCAGGGCAGCTCGCGCTGTTCGCGGCCGCCGCGGTGATCCTCCCGGTGATGCCGTCCCCGGTGCGGGACGAGGCACGGCACATCGCCCCGCTCGCGGCCCTGGCCGTACTGGGCGCCCTCGCCGTCCTCCTCGCCCTGCGCATGAACCGGGCCGTGCCCTCGCGCCGGGGCGGGACGGCGCGCGCGCTGCTCGCCGAGGCCCGCGAGGGGCTGCTGTCCCGCCGTAACGGACCCGGAGTGCTTGCCTCCTCCGTGGTGGTCCTGGCAGGTTACGTCGCCATGTTCGTCCTCGCCGCCCGGGTCGCCGGGACCGCCGCCTCCGTCGCCGTCCTGGTGCCGCTCGCGGTGCTCGCCCTGCTGGCGATGGGACTGCCGCTGAACGTCGGCGGCTGGGGTCCGCGGGAGGGCGTCACCGCCTGGGCGTTCGGCGCCGCGGGCCTCGGCGCCGGGCGGGGACTCGCCGTCGCGGTCGTCTACGGCGTGCTCAGCCTCGTGGCGAGCCTGCCCGGTCTGGTCGTGCTCGTCGCCCGCTGGTACGCGGGCCTGCGCGCCGCGGACCGGACCCGGGCCGCCGCGGACCCGGGCCCCGGCCCGCGCGGCGCCTACGCCTCGGAGGTCAGCATCGAGAAATACGTCCCGAAGGAATCCGCGAGGCTCGCCAGGAGTTCCTTCCCCTTTTCCGCCGACCCCAGCGAAGGACGGCCGATGACACCGGAATCGGTATAGCCGGACATGCCGAGGGTGAGCAGATGACGCCGGTCGTCGGCGACGAAATCGGAGGTCTCATAACCGGGTCGGAGCATTTCGGGATGAGCGTGCAGAAGGATGGAGGTCTCTATTTCCCCCGCGTGCATGTCGGTGAGCAGCGAGGTGACCACCCCCGCCCGCCGGCGCGCCGCCTCCCAGTCCTCCGGGGCCGGGAAGAGCGCCATCCGCTCGCCGCGGGCGGAGGACTCCTGAACGACGTTGCCCAGCACGTAGTTTCCGCCGTGCCCGTTGACCACCACCAGGGCGTCGACCCCGGACCGGCGGAGCGAGGCCGCTATGTCCCGTACCACCGCATGAAGGGTCACCGAGGAGATGCTGACGGTCCCCGGCCAGGCCGCGTGCTCGTGCGAGCACGAGATCGTCACCGGAGGAAGGAGGTGCACCGGGTACGCGCCGGCTATCTCCCGCGCGACGGCACAGGCGACGAGCGTGTCGGTCGCCAGCGGAAGGTACGGACCGTGCTGCTCGAAGCTGCCCACGGGAAGCACCGCGACCTGCCGTGAGACATCGGCGCCCCGCGTCCGTACGTCTTCCGTGGTGTCCGCCGGCACCAGATCACTCATCACGTCACGGCCTTTCGTCTCTGCTTAGGAACTCGAGAATCATGACAGAAAAAATAGGCGTACTCGGCACGAAGTCACCGCAGCGGACCGGCGTGGAACGCGTCGTGAATGCACCCCTGCCCACGGTGTACGGGAAATTCCAGGCGATCGGCTACATGGACCACGACCGCGGCGACGAACAGGTCGCGCTGGTCTACGGCGAACTCGCCACCGACGACGTCCTCGTCCGGCTGCACTCGGAGTGCCTCACCGGTGACGCCTTCGGCTCGCAGCACTGCGAGTGCGGCGACCAGCTGGACGCCGCCCTGCGCGCGGTGGTCGCCGAGGGCGCCGGCGTCGTCGTCTACCTCAGAGGGCACGAGGGCCGCGGCATCGGCCTGCTCGCCAAGCTGCGCGCGATGGCCCTGCAGGCGGAGGGCCTGGACACCGTCGAGGCGAACCTCGCCCTCGGCCTGCCGGTCGACGCCCGTGACTACGGTGTGGCCGCCCGCATCCTGGACGACCTGGGGGTGCGCTCGGTGCGCCTGATGTCCAACAACCCGCGCAAGCGCGAGGCGCTGGTGGCCCACGGCATCGGCGTCGCCGAGCAGGTGCCGCTGCTGATCCCGCCGTGCGAGAGCAACATCACCTACCTGCGGACCAAGCGGGAGCGCCTCGACCACCACCTGCCGCACCTGGACGCGGTGGTCAGCTCCTCCTGACGCGGGGCCGGTCCCCACGACGTGACCTGGGCGGATCCGTGCGCGACCCGTGGTCGGGCCGCGTACGCTTCGTGGACGTCCGCCCCTTGAGCGCCGGCCCGCCGCGGCCGGCGCCTCACGTCCGGAGGCTCACCCGGTATGACCGAGCTCCAGCTGTGGCTGCGCCACGAGGCCCGAACGACCGAGCGCCGCACGCCCGTCGTGCCCGACGACGCCCGGCGGCTCGTCGAGCGCGGAGTGGAACTGACCGTCGAGGAGTCCCCGCAACGGGTCTTCCCGATCGAGGAGTACGAGGCGGCCGGCTGCCGGGTCGCCCCGGCGGGCTCCTGGGTGTCGGCCCCGCGCGACGCCGTCGTGCTCGGCCTGAAGGAACTGCCCGACGCGCCGGCCGCGCTGACGCACCGGCACATCTTCTTCGGCCACGCCTACAAGGCCCAGCCCGGCGCGGCGGAGCTGCTGGGCCGGTTCGCCGCCGGCGGCGGGACGCTGTACGACCTGGAGTACCTGGTGGACGACTCCGGGCGGCGCCTCGCCGCCTTCGGCTTCTGGGCCGGCTACCTGGGCGCCGCCCTGGCGGTGCTGCGGCACCGGGGCCGGCTGCGGGCGCCGCTCGTGCCCACCACCAAGGCCGAACTGGACGAGGTCCTCAAGCCCGCAGACGGCGACGCCGAGTTCACCGCCCTGGTCGTCGGCGCCCTGGGACGCAGCGGCCGCGGCGCACGCGTGGCCTTCGCCACCGCCGGTGTGGACCCGACCTGCTGGGACCTCGCCGAGACCCGCGACCTGGACCGGGCCGCCCTGCTGCGGCACGACGTCATGGTGAACGCGGTACTCGCGACCACCCCCGTCCCGCCCTTCCTGCGCGAGCAGGACCTCGACGCCCCCGGCCGCCGTCTGCGCACCCTGTGCGACGTGACCTGCGACGTCGGCTCCCCGCTCAACGTCCTGCCCGTGTACGACGAGACCACCGACTGGGACGAGCCGGTGCGGCGGCTGCGCGCACAGCCGCCGCTCGACCTGATCGCCATCGACAACCTGCCCTCCCTGCTGCCGCTGGAGTCCAGCGCCGACTTCTCCGCCGCCCTGCTGCCCCACCTGCTCGACTTCGGGGTGACCGGACCCTGGGGACACTGCCTGGAGAGGTTCCGCCGGGCGGTGCGCGAGCACGGTCTCGACGAGGGGGATCACCGTGACCACTGACCCCCACCCGGCGAGCGGCACCGTCCACTGGATCGGTGCCGGCCTGTCCACCGGCAGCGGACTGGCCGCGCTGTGCGACGCCGCGGAGCGCGTGCGGCTGTGGCACCGCACCGAGAGCCGCGCCGCCGAGGCCCTCGGCCGGCTGGGCCTGACCGGACGGGCCGAGCCCCGCGCCTACACCCGGTCCGCGCTCACCGCCGAACTGGCGCCCGGTGACACCGTGGTGTCCATGCTGCCGGCACCGGAGCACGCGGCGCTGCTCGCCGCGTGCGTCCGCCTCCGGGCGCACTTCGCCTGCTCCAGCTATGTGTCGCAGGCGGTGCTGGAGCAGGTGCCCGCCGCCCGGGAGGCCGGGGTCGTCGTCCTCACCGAGGCCGGGCTCGACCCGGGCATCGACCACCTCTTCGCGCACGACCTGGTCGCCCGGGCCCGGGAGGCGATCGGCGAGCGGACGCCCGCCTCGTACTCCCTCACCTCGTACTGCGGCGGCGTCCCCGCCGAGCCGAACGACTTCACCTACCGTTTCAGCTGGGCACCCGCCGGCGTGCTCAACGCCCTGCGCTCACCGGCCCGTTACCTCGAGGACGGGGCCGAGACGGTCGCCGAGCGCCCCTGGGAGGCGACCCGGCGGCACGTCGTGGACGGGGAGACGTTCGAGGTCTACCCCAACCGCGACAGCGTCCCGTTCGTCGCGCAGTACGGCCTGCCGGACGCCTGGTCGCCGCGGACGTTCGTGCGGGGCACGCTGCGGCTGGAAGGGTGGCTGCGGGCCTGGGACGCGGTGTTCGAGGAGCTGAAGCGCGGCGACGACGCCCGGATCGCCGACCTGGCGCGGGAGTTGGCCGCCAGGTACCCCACCACGGACGACGACCGGGACCGGGTCGTCCTCGCCGTGTCCCTGGACGTGCGGTCCGCGGCGGGACAGGGCTGGTCCGGCGGCTACCTGCTGGACCTGGTGGGCGACGCGGGGGAGAGCGCGATGGCCCGCTGCGTCTCGCGCACCCTCGCCCTCGGTGTCCGCCACGTCCTGGACGGCTCCCTGCCGCCGGGCCTGAACCGCGCGGCCGGGACGGCGGCCCGGTCACGGCAGTGGCTGACCGAACTCGGCCGCGACGGAGTGGAGTTCACCCTCCGCGTCGACCGCTAGCCGGGGAGGGGACCTGTCAGGGCCTCGTGCACCAGCCGCTTGAGGTCCTTGAAGACCGTGTGCGAGGTCCGGGGCCGCACCTGCGTCATGAACTGCACCGTCAGGTCGCGGCCCGGATCCACCCAGAACGTCGTCGTCGCCACCCCGCTCCAGCCGAAGGCACCGCGCCCGGACGGCACCTGCGTCCGGTCCGGGTCGATCACCACCGAGCAGTTGAAGCCGAAGCCCATCCCCTCGTTGCCGGGCTCGTCGTGGGCGGGGCGGCTGCCGAAGGCGCGCAGGTCGGCGCCGCCCGGCAGGTGGTTGCGGGTCATCAGGTCCACGGTCTGCGGGGCGAGCAGCCGGACGCCGTCCAGTTCGCCGCGGCGCCGCAGGAACTCCATGAAGCGGTGGTAGTCGTGGGCCGAGCACACCATGCCGCCGCTGCCCGACAGGAACCGTGGCCGGCCCCGCAGCGGCAGCCCCGGGATCGGCTCGATGCCGCCGCCCTCCTTCTCGCCGTACATCTCGGACAGCCGGACCGCTTGTTCGTCGGTGACGTGGAGTCCCGCGTCCGTCATGCCGAGGGGCCCGAAGATCCGCTCGGCGAAGAACGCGTCGAGCGGCCGGCCGGAGACCACCTCGACGACCCGGCCCAGGACGTTGCTGGCCACCGAGTAGTTCCACTCGGTGCCCGGCTCGAACTGCAGCGGCAGGCTCGCGTACACCTCGATCGTCTCGGCCAGGTCCGCGCCCGGCGGCACGGACGACTCCAGTCCGGCCCGGCGGTACAGGGCGTCCACGGGATGGGAGTGGTAGAAGCCGAAGGTGAGGCCCGAGGTGTGGGTCAGCAGGTGCCGTACGAGTATCGGGCCGCGGGCCGGGCGGGTCCGGACGCCCTCGTCCGAGCCGCCGGCGTAGACCCGCGGCTCGGCGAAGGCCGGCAGATGGTCCGCGACCGGATCGTCCAGGGACAGCCGGCCCTCCTCCACCAGCAGCAGCGCGGCGACCGCGGTGACCGGTTTCGTCATGGAGTAGACCCGCCACAGCGTGTCCGCCTCGACGGGGAGCCCGGCCGCGATGTCGCGCGAGCCGTGCGTGACGAGATGGGCGACGCGTCCGCCGCGGGCGATCGAGACGAGGAAGCCGGGCAGCCGCCCCTCGTCGACGAAACGGGCGAGATGCCGGTCCAGGCGCTCCAGCGCCCGCGGGTCCAGTCCCGCCTCGACCGGCTCGACCTCTTCTCGCAGCTGTGCCATGGCTCTTCCTCCGTCGCGCTCTCGCGGTGGAGTCCGGCATACCCCGCCGCCTTCGATCCCATCCTGCTGCAGGGACGTTTTCATGATCGCGCAGAAACGGGTGAGCGAACCCGGGGCGGCACACGGGGGCGTGGGAGCCGGCCGCCGGCTCCCACGCTGGCATCCGGCGGGCGCGGTGGTCAGACGGCCACCTTCCCGGCCCGCGCCGCCGGACGCGGGGTGCGTTCGCCCAGCGCCTCGGTCGGCACCCGGTGGGTCTCCCGCGCGGTCACCGCCGCGATCACCGGAGGCACGCACAGGGCCGCCGTGAACAGCGCCACCGCCGGCCAGTCGTCCCCCTCCGGCCCGGCGATCCGGGCCGCGAAGGTGACGGCGAACCCGGCCGCCGCGAACCCGATCTGCGTGCCGATGGCCACGCCGGACAGCCGCACCCGGGTCGAGAACATCTCGCCGTAGAAGGCGGGCCACACCCCGTTCGCCGCGCTGTAGACCACGCCGAAGCAGATCACGCCGGTCAGGAACGTCAGCGGGTAGGAGCCCGTGGAGACCGCCCACAGGTACAGGAACATCGTCACCGCGCTGCCGGCCGCGCCGGCCAGGAACACCGGGCGGCGGCCGATCCGGTCGGACAGCGTGGCCCACAGCGGGATCGCCGCCAGCGCGACGACATTGGCCAGGGCGGCCACCCACAGCATGGACGTGCGGGACATGCCGACCGCGTCGCTCGTGGCGTACGCCAGTGCCCACACCGTGAAGATCGTGCTGACGGAGGCGATCAGCGCGCCCGCGATCACCCGCAGCACGTCCGCCCAGTGCTCGCGCACCAGCACCAGCAGCGGCATCGTCACGACGCCCTCCTCGGCCGCCTGCCGGGCGAAGGCCGGCGTCTCGTCCAGCTTGCGCCGGATGACCCAGCCCGCGACGGCGACCGCGACACTCAGCCAGAACGGGACCCGCCAGCCCCACGACAGCAGGTGCTCCTCGGGCAGCGCGGCCACCGGGATGAAGACCAGGGTGGCCAGCAACTGGCCGCCCTGGGTGCCGCTGAGGGTGAAGCTGGTGAAGAAGCCGCGCCGGTGCGGCGGCGCGTGTTCCAGCGTCATGGAGTTGGCGCTGGCCTGCTCGCCCGCGGCCGAGATGCCCTGCAGGACGCGGCACAGCACCAGCAGGACCGGGGCGAGGGTGCCGACCTGGTCCCGGGTCGGCAGACAGCCGATGAGGAACGTCGACAGGCCCATCAGCATCAGTGTGAAGACCATGATCTTCTTGCGGCCGAGCCGGTCGCCGAAGTGGCCGAGGACCAGTGCGCCGACCGGGCGGGCGGCGTACGCGACACCGAACGTGGCCAGCGACAGCAGGGTCGCGGTGGCCGGGTCGGACGCGTCGAAGAACACCTCGGGGAAGATC
Organism: Streptomyces sp. NPDC085931; assembly: GCF_044540565.1. Classification (NCBI taxonomy): domain Bacteria; kingdom Bacillati; phylum Actinomycetota; class Actinomycetes; order Kitasatosporales; family Streptomycetaceae; genus Streptomyces; species Streptomyces sp. NPDC085931. The sequence continues at coordinate 85,953 of NZ_JBITSK010000001.1, read as the reverse complement.
AGCGCGGCGGCACTGCCGTAGAGGAAGAAGTCGTAGTACTCCAGCGCGCTGCCGATCCAGGCGGCGGTGGCGGCTTTCCGGGGCTGGCCGGGCGGGGCGGCGGCCCCTCGCGGCGTGGCGGGGACGGACACGGCGGCTCCTTGGGGGGCTCCACCACAGGCGGAGCGGACACGGGCGACCAGGAGGGGAGATGCGAGGGATGCGCGGGGGAGGTGCGAAGAGGGCGGGCCGGATCGCGGCTAATGAACCCACTGGATAGTTAACAGGGGGTGGCCAGTGATGCTGCGCTCGCGTGCCGCCGGTGTCAAGGGGTCGCGCGCCGGGCGCTCAGTCCGCTGCACGCTCGGCCGTCAGGTAGGCGATCACCATGTCGCCGAGCATGGCGCGGTAGTGGGCGCGCTGCGCCTCGTCGAGCAGGTCGCGGCCGAACAGGGCGCCGAAGGTGTGCCGGTTGGAGACCCGGAAGAAGCAGAACGAGGAGATCATCGCGTGCAGGTCGACGGCGTCCACGTCGGCCGTGAACAGGCCCGACTCCCGGCCCGACGCCAGGATCCGGCGGATCACGTCCAGGGCCGGGGAGCCGATCCTGCCGAGTTCCTCGGAGCCGGCGATGTGGTGCGCCTCGTGGATGTTCTCGATGCTGACCAGACGGATGAAGTCGGGGTGCTGCTCGTGGTGGTCGAAGGTCAGCTCGGCCAGGCGCCGGATCGCCGCCACGGGGTCGAGGTGGTCGACGTCGAGCTGCTGCTCGGCCTCCCGGATCACCCCGTACGCCCGCTCCAGCACCGCCGTGAACAGCTGTTCCTTGCCGCCGAAGTAGTAGTAGATCATCCGCTTCGTGGTGCGGGTGCGGGCGGCGATCTCGTCCACCCGGGCCCCGTCGTACCCGGCCCGGGCGAACTCCTGTGTGGCGACGTCGAGGATCTCGGCCCGGGTGCGGGCGGCGTCACGGATGCGCTCGCCGGGACGTGCCGGTTCTTCGACGCGGGTCATCACATTCCTTCGGGCGAGGGGGCCGGTGCCGGTGATTGTAGAAGCAGGGCCCCGGCCGGCCGGGGCCTTCCCGAACCCGCACGCGGGTGCTACAGATAACGTACTGGTTCGTACATTACTGAGCCGCTCGGGAGGCGCGCGTGCCCAAGGACTCGTATCTGGCCGGACTGATCGGTTCCGGGATCGGCCCGTCGCTCAGCCCGGCGCTGCACGAGCGGGAGGCCGACCGCCAGGGCCTGCGCCTGCTGTACCGGCTCATCGACATCGACCCCCTCGGGGTGCCGCCCGAAGCGGTGGGCGACCTGGTGCGGGCCGCCCGTGACCTGGGGTTCGACGGGCTCAACATCACCCACCCCTGCAAACAGCTCGTCCTGGAGCACCTGGACGCGCTCGCCCCGCAGGCCGAGGCGCTGGGCGCGGTCAACACCGTCGTCTTCGAGGACGGCCGGGCGGTCGGCCACAACACGGACGTCACCGGATTCGCCGCCTCCTTCGCCCGCGGTCTGCCCGACGCGCCGCTGGAGCGGGTCGTGCAGCTCGGCGCCGGCGGCGCGGGCGCGGCCGTCGCGCACGCCCTCCTCACCCTCGGCGCCGGGCACCTCACCGTCGTCGACGCCCTGCCGGACCGCGCCGAGGCCCTCGCCGCGTCCCTGAACCGGGCCTTCGGCCGGGGCCGGGCGGCCGCCGCGGCCCCGCGGGGGCGGTCGCGGCTGCTCGCACACGCCGACGGCATCGTCCATGCCACCCCCACCGGCATGGCCGCCCACCCCGGCCTGCCCCTGCCCGCGGAGCTGCTCCACCCCGGACTGTGGGTCGCCGAGGTGGTCTACCGCCCGCTGGAGACCGAACTGCTGCGCACCGCCCGCGCCCTGGGCTGCGCCACCCTCGACGGCGGCGGCATGGCCGCCTTCCAGGCCGCCGACGCGTTCCGCCTGTTCACCGGGCGGGAACCCGACGCCGCACGGATGCTGGCGGACCTGACCGCCCTGTCCGGCGCGGTCGGCGCGCCCCACTGACCCCCGGAAGGGACACCGACGTTGCGTACGTCCATCGCCACCGTCTGTCTGAGCGGATCCCTCACCGAGAAGCTCGACGCCGCCGCCCGGGCCGGCTTCGACGGGGTGGAGATCTTCGAGAACGACCTGCTGGTCAGCCCTCTCACGCCCGAGGAGATCCGCGCCCGCTGCGCCGACCTGGGCCTGGGCATCGACCTCTACCAGCCGATGCGGGACGTCGAGGCCGTCCCCGAGGACGAGTTCGCGCGGAACCTGCGGCGCGCCCGGCACAAGTTCGAGCTGATGCGCAGACTCGGCGCCGACACGGTCCTGGTCTGCTCCAGCGTCCGTCCGCACGCGGTGGACGACGACGCCCTCGCCGCCGAGCAGCTGAGCCGACTCGCCGACACCGCCCGGGAGTTCGGCGTCCGGGTGGCCTACGAGGCCCTGGCGTGGGGCCGGCACGTCAGCACCTACGACCACGCCTGGCGCATCGTCGAGGCGGCCGGGCACCCCGCGCTCGGCACCTGCCTGGACAGCTTCCACATCCTCTCGCGCGGCTCGGACCCCCGGGGCATCGAGGACATCCCCGGCGAGAAGATCTTCTTCCTCCAGCTCGCCGACGCCCCGCTGCCCGCCATGGACGTCCTGCAGTGGAGCCGCCACTACCGCTGCTTCCCCGGCCAGGGCGGCTTCGACCTGGCCGGCCTGCTCCGGCACGTGCTGGCCACCGGCTACGACGGGCCGCTGTCCCTGGAGGTCTTCAACGACGTCTTCCGGCAGGCCGAGGCCGGACCCACCGCCGTGGACGCCCGGCGGTCGCTGCTGCTCCTGGAGGAGACCGTGGGGCGGGCGCCGCTGCCCGGACCCGTCGTCCCCACCGGGGTGGCCTTCGCCGGGCTGGTCACCTCCGACGCCGAACCCCTCACCGCCCTGCTGCGGGCCCTGGGCTTCACCCGCACCGCACGGCACCGCGGCGCACCCGTCGCCCTGTGGGAGCAGGGGGAGGCCCGGATCCTCGTCGACACCGGCCCGGCCGTCCGCCGCGACGGCGGCCGGCTCGCCGCGATCGGGCTGGAGTCGCCCGACCCGGCCGGGGCGGTCCGGCGCGCCGAGGCGCTGCTCGCGCCGGTGCTGCCGCGCCGCCGGCCGGCCGGGGACGCGGCCCCGGAGGCGGTCGCCGCCCCCGACGGCACGGAGCTGTTCTTCTGCGCCACCGGCCGGCCCGGACCGCCCGACTGGCGCGCCGGCTTCGAGGAGACCGCACGGCCCGCCCCCGGCCTGGGCGTCCGCGGCATCGACCACGTCGCCCTCACCCAGCCCTGGCACCACTTCGACGAGGCGGTCCTCTTCCACCGCGGTGTGCTCGGGCTGGACGCGCAGGAGAGCGTGGACGTGGCCGATCCCTACGGGCTGCTGCGCAGCCGGGCCGTCGCCGGCCCCGACGGCGGCGTCCGTATCGTCCTCTCCGTCGGCGCCGCGCCGGCCGACGACACCCTGCACGCCCAGCACCTCGCCCTGGCCACCGACGACGTGGTCACCGCGGCCCGCCGCTTCCGCGCGGCCGGCGGCAGCCTGCTGCCGGTCCCCGCGAACTACCACGACGACCTCGCCGCCCGCTTCGATCTCACCGACGGCGAGCTGGAGACCTACCGCGACCTGGGCATCCTCTACGACCGGGACGCCCGGGGCGTGTTCCGCCACTGCTACACCCGCACGGTGGGCCGGGTCTTCTTCGAACTGGTCCAGCGCGACGGCGGCTACCGGGGCTACGGCGCCGTGAACGCGCCCGTGCGGCTGGCGGCACAGCACGCGGTGCGGGGCCTCACGGGCGGCTGACGGTCCGGGTGACGCCGGTGACGACCGTGGTGGCGAGGATCCAGCCGGTGAGGACGAGCGCGTAGGAGAGCCACTGGTACCAGCCGGTGGGGGCGAACGCGCCCTCCTGCCCGAAGGAGATCACCGGCAGCAGCAGGTCGAGGGTGTAGAAGACCGGGTTGAACTCCGGTGCCTCGTCGGCCTTGAGCGGCTCGGGGTGGTGCAGCGCGTAGACGATCGAGCCGGTCAGCAGCAGCGACAGCAGCCAGCCGGCCGCGCGCAGGGGCCGGAAGCCGTAGCCGACGGCAGCGTCCTGCACATGGCCCCACCAGCGGCCGTACCAGGGCAGCGTGGCGCGTCGGCGGCGCTGCTTGGCGAGCTGCACGACCCGGGCGGCGTCGTCGTCGCCGATCCGGCGGTAGGCAGCGGTCAACTGCTCGTAGGCGTGCGGGACATAGCCCTCGCGGTCCCGCTCCAGCATCACCAGGCGCCGCCCGGCCGGTTCGTGCGGGGTGAGCGAGGTGTAGACGAGGCTGTTGAGCAGCACCTCGGCGGGGACGGAGTCCGGTTCCAGGAACAGGACGTCCAGCTGGGCGCGGCGCAGGTTGAGGGTGCCGTCCATGGGCGGGCTCCTGCGCAGCCACAGTTCTCCTATCGAGCAGCTGCTGGCGCGCAGCACCGTGCCGCCGGGGTTCGCCAGACGGGCCCCGGTCAGGTCCAGGCGGCCCGCGACCCGGGCGCCGCGCAGCCCGATCCAGCCGAGCACGTCCGTGTCGCGCAGCAGGGCGTCGCCCTCCACGGTGAGCGTCTCGGCGTCGACGGCGACCGCGCCGGTACCGGCCCGAAGCCGGGCGCCGTTGAGGTCCACCGTCCCGGCGACCGAGGCGCCCGCCAGCCGGACCTCGCCCCGGACGCGCAGCCCCGGCGCGGACAGGCCGTCGCCGACGGTGACGTGGTTGAGCTGGAGCGCCGGCCGTCCCTCGGGCGGTTCGCCGATCTCCGCCCCGTCCAGGAACAGCGCCCCGGCGATCTGCGCCCCGCCGAGCCGCACGGGCCCGGCGAACCGGCAGTCCGACAGGCGCAGCACGCCGTCCACGCGCAGGGTCTCCGCGCCCAAGGCCGGCAGCACCGAACCGCGCAGATTGAGCTGGCGCAGCCGCGCCGCGTACAGCACGGGCACCTCGTCGAAGAAGCAGGAGCTGAGCCGCACGGCGTGGTCGGCATCGGCGTACTGCAGGCGCAGTTCGCCGGTGATCCGCGCCCCCGCCAGCCGCAGGGCGGGTGTCTCGCCGTCCTCCCGCGGGGCGCTCAGCAGCAGGGCCCGCAGCACGTCCGCGCGCACGGTCCGGCCCGGTCCCCAGTCGGCGCCCCGCGCCGGGTCCTCGTCCGCCGCCGTGCGGAAGTCCACGTCCGCCCCGCGCGGGAAGGCGCGCCACACCCGCTGCTCGGCGGGTGTCATGTCGTCGATCCGCATCGACGGGGACTCTGGTGGTCCCGGCCGGAGGCTGTCAACCCGCCTCCGGCCGGGGGCCGGTCATGCCCTGATGTTCCACTCCTGGATGACCGGCCGGCCGTGCTCGGTCGACAACCGGGAGACCGTGCCCGTCTCCAGCCGGAACAACCGCCCCTCCGACGGCGGCAGCCCCAGCCGGCGGGCCGTCAGGACGCGCAGGAAGTGGCCGTGCGCCACCAGCGCCACGTCGCCCTCCGGCAGCGCCCCGGTCACCCGGGCGAGCACCCGGTCGGCGCGCTTGCCGACCTCCTCGGGGGACTCCCCTGGTCCGTCCGGCCCGGGCGGGGCGCCGTCGGTCCACAGGTCCCAGCCGGGGCGGGTGCGGTGTATCTCGTCGGTGGTGACGCCCTCGTAGGCGCCGTAGTGCCACTCGTGCAGGTCCGGGTCCTGTTCGGCCCCCGCCAGGCCCGCGAGCGCGGCGGTGCGCACCGCGCGGGCCAGCGGGCTGGTGAGGACCAGCGCGAAGGGGCGGTCCGCCAGGAGCGGGGCCAGCGACCCGGCCTGCTCCTCACCGCGCGGGGTGAGGGGCAGGTCGGTGAAGCTGGTGTGCTGTCCGCTCCGGCTCCACTCCGTCTCGCCGTGGCGGACCAGCAGCAGATCGCCCACGGTGCTACGCCTTCTTCGCGGACTCGACGGCGTGGCCGCCGAACTGGTTGCGCAGCGCCGCGATCATCTTCATCTGCGGCGAGTCGTCCTGCCGGGAGGCGAACCGGGAGTACAGGGAGGCGGTGATGGCGGGCAGCGGCACGGAGTTGTCGATCGCCGCCTCCACCGTCCAGCGTCCCTCACCGGAGTCCTGGGCGTAGCCGCGCAGGCTCTCCAGGTGCTCGTCCTCGTCGAGCGCGTTGACCGCGAGGTCCAGCAGCCAGGAGCGGATGACGGTGCCGTCCTGCCAGGAGCGGAACACCTCGCGGACGTTGTCCACCGAGTCCACGGCCTCCAGCAGCTCCCAGCCCTCGGCGTAGGCCTGCATCATGGCGTACTCGATGCCGTTGTGGACCATCTTGGCGAAGTGCCCGGCGCCGACCCGGCCCGCGTGGACGAAGCCGTACGGGCCTTCCGGCTTGAGCGCGTCGAAGATGGGCCGCAGCCGGTCCACGTACTCCTTCTCGCCGCCGACCATCAGGGCGTAGCCGTTCTTCAGGCCCCACACGCCGCCGGAGACGCCCGCGTCGACGAAGCCGATGCCGCGCTTGCCCAGCTCCTCGGCGTGCTTCTCGTCGTCCGTCCAGCGGGAGTTGCCGCCGTCCACCACCGTGTCGTACGGCTTGAGGAGGTCCGCCAGCCGGTCGATGACGTGCTGGGTGGGGTCGCCGGCCGGGACCATGACCCAGACCGTGCGGGGCGCTTCCAGCTCGTTGACCAGGTCGGCGAGGCTGGGGACGTCCGACTTCCCGGGGTCGGTGTCGTAACCGACGACGGTGTGGCCGGCGTTGCGCAACCGCTCGCGCATGTTGCCGCCCATCTTGCCGAGACCCACAAGTCCGATCTGCATGTCAGTTCACTTCCCGAAGGTTGCGGTAGGCGGCCACCAGGGCGGCCGTGGACGGGTCGAGACCGGGGACGTCGGCGCCCTCGGTCAGGGCGGGTTCGACGCGCTTGGCGAGGACCTTGCCGAGTTCGACGCCCCACTGGTCGAAGGAGTCGATGTCCCACACCGCGCCCTGGACGAACACCTTGTGCTCGTACAGGGCGACGAGCTGCCCGAGGACCGACGGGGTCAGTTCGGTGGCCAGGATGGTGGTCGTGGGGTGGTTGCCGCGGAACGTGCGGTGCGCCACCTGCTCCTCGGGCACCCCCTCGCTCCGCACTTCTTCGGGCGTCTTGCCGAAGGCGAGGGCCTGGGTCTGGGCGAAGAAGTTGGCCATGAGCAGGTCGTGCTGCGCTTTGAGTTCGTCGCTCAGCTCGGCGACGGGCCGGGCGAAGCCGATGAAGTCGGCCGGGATGAGCTTGGTGCCCTGGTGGATCAACTGGTAGTAGGCGTGCTGCCCGTTGGTGCCGGGCGTGCCCCACACCACCGGTCCGGTCTGCCACCGCACCGGCTCGCCCTGGCGGTCCACCGACTTGCCGTTGGACTCCATGTCGAGCTGCTGGAGGTAGGCGGTGAACTTGGACAGGTAGTGGCTGTAGGGCAGCACCGCGTGCGACTGGGCGTCGTGGAAGTTGCCGTACCAGATGCCCAGCAGGCCCATGATCAGCGGGGCGTTGGACTCGGGCGGCGCGTTGCGGAAGTGCTCGTCGACGATGCGGAAGCCGTCGAGCATCTCCCGGAAGCGGTCCGGGCCGATCGCGATCATCAGGGACAGGCCGATCGCCGAGTCGTAGGAGTAGCGGCCGCCGACCCAGTCCCAGAACTCGAACATGTTGTCCGTGTCGATGCCGAACTCGGTGACCTTCCCGGCGTTCGTCGACAGGGCCACGAAGTGCCTGGCCACCGCCTTGTCGTCCCCCAGCGCCTCCAGCAGCCAGGAGCGCGCGGAGGTGGCGTTGGTGATCGTCTCGATGGTGGTGAACGTTTTCGACGCGACGATGAACAGCGTCTCGGCCGCATCCAGGCCGCGGATCGCCTCGTGCAGGTCGGCGCCGTCCACGTTCGACACGAAACGCACCGTCAGCTCACGGTCGGTGAAAGCGCGCAGCGCCTCGTAGGCCATCGCGGGGCCGAGGTCGGAGCCGCCGATGCCGATGTTGACGACGTTGCGGATGCGCTTGCCGGTGTGGCCGGTCCACTCGCCCGAGCGGACCCGGTCGGCGAAGGCGGCCATCCGGTCCAGCACGGCGTGCACACCCGGCACGACGTTCTCACCGTCGACCTCGACCACCGCGTCCCGCGGGGCCCGCAGCGCGGTGTGCAGCACGGCCCGGTCCTCGGTGGAGTTGATCCTCTCACCGCGGAACATGGCGTCCCGCAGCCCGAACACGTCGGTGGCCGCGGCCAGTTCCCGCAGCAGGGCCAGCGTCTCGTCGGTGACCAGGTGCTTGGAGTAGTCGATGCGCAGGTCGCCGACGCGCACGACGTAGCGCTCGGCGCGGCCCGGGTCCTCGGCGAACAGCTCGCGCAGGTCCGGCTGCGGCAGCGCGTTCGCGCGGTGGTCCGCCAGGGCGGCCCACTCGGGCCGCTGGGTGAGCCGGGGCGAGCCGGCGGGGGAGTCAGACATGAGCGGGGGTCTCCTCGGTCGCCTCGCCGTTCAGGGCGATGGCGTACATCTCGTCGGCGTCGAGGCGCCGCAGCTCCTCGGCGATCAGTTCGGACGTGGCACGGACCTTCAGCGCGAGGGTCCGGGACGGCTGGCCCGGCAGGGTCAGCGTGGCCAGCGGGCCCTCGGGACGGTCGATGACGATCTCACCGTTCTCGGTACCCAGCCGCACGGCCGTCACGACCGGCCCGGCGGTGACCACGCGGTCCACCGGGACGTGCAGCCGGGCCTCCAGCCAGCGGGCCAGCAGCTCGGCGGCCGGGTTCTCGGCCTCGGCCTCCACCGCCGCCGAGATCACCTTCGCCCGGGCCTGGTCCAGCGCCGCCGCCAGCATCGAACGCCAGGGCGTCAGCCGGGTCCAGGCCAGGTCCGTGTCACCGGGCGCGTAGGAGCGGACCCGCCGCTCCAGGGTGCCCAGCGGGTCCTCGACGGCGTACAGGTCGGTGATCCGCCGCTGGGCCAGGGCGCCGAGCGGGTCCTTGGCGGGGTTGTCGGGGGCGTCCACCGGCCACCACACCACCACCGGCGCGTCCGGCAGCAGCAGCGGCAGCACGACCGAGTCGGCGTGGTCGGACACCTCGCCGTAGGTCCGCAGGATCACCGTCTCGCCGGTGCCCGCGTCGGCGCCCACCCGGACCTCGGCGTCCAGCCGGGAGGACTGGCGGTCGCGCGGGGTGCGGGCGTGCCGCTTGATGACGACCAGGGTGCGCGAGGGGTGCTCGTGCGAGGCCTCCTCGGCCGCCTTGATCGCGTCGTAGGCGTTCTCCTCGTCCGTGACGATCACCATCGTCAGGACCATGCCCACGGCGGGCGTGCCGATGGCGCGGCGGCCCTGCACCAGCGCCTTGTTGATCTTGCTTGCCGTGGTGTCGGTCAGGTCGATCTTCATGGCCTGCGCCAGCTCCGTCCGTCTCGTGCGAGCATCTCGTCGGCTTCCGCGGGTCCCCAGCTGCCCGCCGCGTACTGCGCGGGCCGGCCGTGCGTGGCCCAGTACTGCTCGATCGGGTCGAGGATCTTCCAGGACTCTTCCACTTCCTGGTGCCGCGGGAACAGGTTGGCGTCGCCCAGGAGGACGTCCAGGATCAGCCGTTCGTACGCCTCGGGGCTCGATTCGGTGAACGACTCGCCGTAGGCGAAGTCCATCGTCACGTCCCGGATCTCCATCGACGTGCCCGGCACCTTCGAGCCGAAGCGGACCGTCATGCCCTCGTCCGGCTGGACGCGGATGACGATCGCGTTGGCGCCCAGCTCCTCGGTCGCCGTGGAGTCGAAGGGGGAGTGCGGGGCCCGCTGGAAGACGACCGCGATCTCGGTGACCCGGCGGCCGAGCCGCTTGCCGGTGCGCAGGTAGAACGGCACCCCGGCCCAGCGGCGGTTGTCCACCTGGAGCCGGATCGCGGCATAGGTGTCGGTCGTGGAGGACGGGTCGATGCCCTCCTCCTCCAGGTAGCCGCGCACCTTCTCGCCGCCCTGCCAGGCCGCCGCGTACTGGCCGCGCACGGTGCCCTGCCCGAGGTCCTGCGGCAGCCGCACGGCCTTGAGGACCTTCAGCTTCTCGGTGAGCAGCGAGGGGGCGTCGAAGGCGGCCGGCTCCTCCATCGCGGTGAGTGCCATCAGCTGCAGCAGGTGGTTCTGGATCACGTCGCGGGCGGCGCCGATGCCGTCGTAGTAGCCGGCGCGGCCGCCGATGCCGATGTCCTCGGCCATGGTGATCTGCACATGGTCGACGAACGACCGGTTCCAGATCGGTTCGAACATCTGGTTGGCGAAGCGCAGGGCCAGCAGGTTCTGGACCGTCTCCTTGCCCAGGTAGTGGTCGATGCGGAAGACCTGCTCCGGGTCGAACACGTCGTGCACGATCCGGTTGAGCTCCTCGGCCGACTCCAGATCGTGCCCGAACGGCTTTTCGATCACCGCGCGGCGCCAGGAGCCCTCCGGGGCGTCGGCCAGCTTGTGCTTCTTCAGCTGCTGGACGACCTTGGGGAAGAACTTCGGCGGCACCGACAGGTAGAAGGCGTAATTGCCGCTGGTGCCCCGGGAGGCGTCCAGCTCCTCCACGGCGGAGCGCAGCTGCTCGAACGCGTCGTCGTCGTCGAAGTCGCCGGGGATGAACCGCATGCCCTCGGCGAGCTGCTGCCAGACCTCCTCGCGGAACGGCGTGCGGGCGTGCTCGCGCACCGCGTCGTGCACGACCTGCGCGAAGTCCTGGTCCTCCCAGTCCCGGCGGGCGAAGCCCACCAGCGAGAAGCCCGGCGGCAGCAGGCCCCGGTTGGCCAGGTCGTACACGGCCGGCATGAGCTTCTTGCGGGACAGGTCGCCGGTCACGCCGAAGATGACCAGCCCGGAGGGGCCCGCGATCCGGGGCAGCCGGCGGTCCTGGGCGTCGCGCAGGGGGTTGACGAAGTCGGTGTCGGCCCGGACCGGGTGCGCGGCGGACCGGGGTGTGCCGCCGTCACCGGCCCGCTCGCCCTCGGCCGGTTCCCGCGCGCCGCTCACCCCCGTCTGCTCGACTCCGGCCGCCTCCTGGGCCGCCCGCGCCTCCTTGTCCTCCTTGGTCCCCTTCGTCTCCTGCTCGGCCGTCCGGTGGATGTCCTCGCTCATTCCGCGTCAACTCCCTTGCTGTTCAAGGACTTGGTGACCGCGTCCAGCAGGTCCTGCCAGGCCACCTCGAACTTGGCCACTCCCTCGTCCTCCAGTTGCCGCACCACCTCGTCGTATGCGATGCCGAGCCGTTCGACGGCCGCCAGGTCCGCCCGGGCCCGGTCGTAACCGCCGGTGACCGTGCCGCCCCGGACGTCGCCGTGGTCGGCGACGGCGTCCAGGGTGGCCTCCGGCATGGTGTTGACCGTGCCGGGGGCGACCAGTCCGTCCACGTACAGGGTGTCCTCGTAGGCGGGGTCCTTCACACCGGTGGAGGCCCAAAGGGGGCGCTGGCGGTTCGCCCCGGCCCCCTCCAGCGCCTGCCAGCGCGGTCCGGCGAAGACCTGCTCGTACGCCTCGTAGGCGAGCCGCGCGTTGGCCAGGGCCGCCCGGCCCTTCAGCGCGAGGGCCTCGTCCGTGCCCAGCAGCGTCAGCCGCTTGTCGATCTCGGCGTCGACCCGGGAGACGAAGAAGGACGCCACCGAGTGGACGGCCGACAGGTCCGAGCCCGCCGCACGCGCCCGCTCCAGACCGGCGAGGTAGGCGTCCATCACCTCGCGGTAGCGCTCCAGGGAGAAGATCAGGGTCACGTTGACACTGATACCCGCCCCGATCACCTCGGTGATCGCCGGCAGACCCGCCGTCGTCGCCGGGATCTTGATCATCACGTTGGGCCGGTCCACCAGCCAGGCCAGCTGCCTGGCCTCGGCGACGGTCGCCGCCGTGTCGTGGGCCAGCCGGGGGTCGACCTCGATGGAGACCCGGCCGTCCCGGCCGCCTGTGGCCTCGTACACCGGCCGCAGCACGTCCGCCGCGGCCCGCACGTCGGCCGTCGTCATCATCCGGACGGCCTCGTCGACGGTCACACCCCGTACCGCCAGGTCGGCCAGCTGCTCCTCGTAGCCCTCACCGGAGCCGATGGCGGCCTGGAAGATCGACGGGTTGGTGGTGACGCCGACGACGCCCTTGGTGCGCACCAGCTCGGCCAGGTTGCCGGACTCGATGCGCCGGCGGGACAGGTCGTCCAGCCAGATCGACACGCCCTCGTCGGACAGGCGCTTCAGTGCTCCCGCGCTCGCGGTTGTTTCGGTCACAGTGATCATCTTCCTTCGGGCGGTCGGATCAACCGCGCGCGGCGGCGAGGGATTCCCGGGCGGCCGCGACGACGTTCTCGGGGGTGAAGCCGTACTCGGCGAACAGGGTCCGCGCGTCGGCGGAGGCCCCGAAGTGCTCCAGCGAGACGATGCGCCCCGCGTCGCCGACGAACCGGTGCCAGGTCAGCCCGATCCCGGCCTCGACGGCGACCCGGGCCTTCACGGACGGCGGGAGCACGCTGTCGCGGTAGGCGCGCGGCTGCTGCTCGAACCACTCCACGGACGGCATCGACACCACCCGCGTGCCGGTCCCCCCGGCCTCCAGCGTCTCGCGGGCCGCGACCGCGAGCTGCACCTCGGAGCCGGTGGCGACGATCACCACCTCCGGCACCTCGGTGGAGGAGTCGGCGAAAACGTAACCGCCGCGCGCCGCGTCCGGGTTCGGCTCGTAGGTGGGCACGCCCTGGCGGGTGAGCGCCAGGCCGTGCGGGGCCGGGTCGGTGGTGTGCCGCCGCAGGATCTCCGCCCAGACGATCGCGGTCTCGTTGGCGTCGGCGGGCCGGACCACGTTCAGGCCCGGAATGGCGCGCAGCGCGGCCAGGTGCTCCACCGGCTGGTGGGTCGGGCCGTCCTCGCCGAGGCCGATCGAGTCGTGCGTCCACACGTAGGTGACCGGCAGCTGCATCAGGGCCGACATGCGCACCGCGTTGCGCATGTAGTCGGAGAACACCAGGAAGGTGCCGCCGTAGACGCGGGTGTTGCCGTGCAGCGCGATGCCGTTCATCTCCGCGGCCATGGAGAACTCGCGGATGCCGAAGTGCACGGTCCGGCCGTAGGGGTCGGCCTCCGGCAGCGGGTTGCCGCGCGGCAGGAACGACGACGTCTTGTCGATGGTCGTGTTGTTCGACCCGGCCAGGTCGGCGGAGCCGCCCCACAGCTCGGGAACGACCGGGCCGAGCGCCTGGAGGACCTTGCCGGAGGCGGCCCGGGTGGCGACCGCCTCGCCCGGTTCGAACACCGGCAGGGCGTCCTCCCAGCCCTCGGGCAGCTCGCCCTTGCTGACGCGGTCGAAGGTCGCGGCCCGCTCGGGGTTCTCCGTGCGCCAGGCGGCGATCCGCTTGTCCCAGGCGGCGTGCGCCTCGGCGCCCCGGTCCAGGGCCGTGCGGGTGTGGGCCAGCACCTCGTCGGCGACCTCGAAGGTCCGCTCGGGGTCGAAGCCGAGGACGCGCTTGGTGGCGGCGACCTCCTCCTCGCCGAGGGCCGAGCCGTGGGAGGCCTCGGTGTTGCGCGCGTTCGGCGCGGGCCAGGCGATGATCGTGCGCAGCGCGATGATCGAGGGCCGGCCGGTCTCGGCCCGCGCCGCCCGCAGCGCCGCGTGCAGCGCGCGCACGTCGATGTCGCCGTCCTCCTGCGGGGCGACGCGCTGCACGTGCCAGCCGTAGGCCTCGTACCGCTTCAGCACGTCCTCGGAGAACGCCGTGGCGGTGTCGCCCTCGATGGAGATGTGGTTGTCGTCGTAGAGGAAGACCAGGTTGCCGAGCCTCTGGTGGCCGGCGAGGGAGGAGGCCTCGGCGGAGACGCCCTCCTGGAGGTCGCCGTCGGAGACGATCGCCCAGATCGTGTGGTCGAACGGCGACTCGCCCTCGGGGGCGTCCGGGTCGAACAGGCCGCGCTCGTAGCGGGCGGCCATCGCCATGCCCACCGCGTTGGCGGCGCCCTGGCCCAGCGGACCGGTGGTGGTCTCCACGCCGGCGGTGTGGCCGTACTCGGGGTGGCCGGGCGTCCTGGAGCCGTGCGTGCGGAACGCCTTCAGGTCGTCCAGCTCCAGCTCGTAGCCGGCGAGGTACAGCTGCGTGTAGAGGGTCAGCGAGGTGTGGCCGGGGGAGAGGACGAAGCGGTCACGGCCCGTCCACTCCGGGTCGGCGGGGTCGTGCCGCATCACCTTCTGGAAGAGCGTGTAGGCGGCCGGTGCCAGGCTCATCGCGGTGCCGGGATGCCCGTTGCCGACCCGCTGGACGGCGTCGGCCGCCAGCAGGCGGGCGGTGTCGACGGCACGCCGGTCGAGATCGGTCCATTCGAAACTGTCCGCTGTCTGCGTGCTCATCTTCAAGAAGTCCTCGATCGAAGCGGAAAGGCTGCTCTGACGCGTTCAAAACTAAAAGTCTGACTTTTTTGGCGGAAGGTCGGCGTGTGCCAGCCTGTGGTGAAAGTGGGACACCCCATCGACAGCGCGACGGCACGACACGGCAACGGGGCGGTACGAGGCGGACATGGCGGACAGAAGCATCCAAGGCGGCGACGGGATCAGAACGTTCCCCTTCCCGGTCGAGCTGAGCGTCGGCGGCGTCGGCATGCAGGTCGGCCCGATGGGCACCGGCCGCACCTGGCACGCCGAGGCGCCGCTGGAGCGCGTCCACCGCATCGACTTCCACGTCGTGATGCTGTTCGGCGAGGGCCCGGTCCGGCACATGGTCGACTTCACCGAGTACGAGGCCGGCGCCGGGGACCTGCTGTGGATCCGCCCGGGGCAGGTCCACCGCTTCTCGCCCACCAGCGAGTACCGCGGAACCGTGCTCACCATGCAGCCGGGCTTCCTGCCCCGCTCCACCGTGGAGGCCACCGGCCTGTACCGCTACGACCTGCCGCCCCTGCTGCGCCCCGACGCGGCCCGGCTCGCCGGACTGCGCGCCGGCCTCGGCCAGTTGCGGCGCGAGTACGAGGACACGGCCACGCTGCCGCTGAGCCTGCACACGGCCGTGCTGCGCCACACCCTGACGGCCTTCCTGCTGCGCCTCGCGCACCTGGCCACGAGTTCGGCGGAGGCGGGGCGCCGGCAGTCCGACTCCACGTTCACCCTGTTCCGGGACGCCGTGGAGCGGGACTTCGCCACCAATCACAGCGTCAGCGCCTACGCCGACGCACTCGGTTACTCCCGTCGCACCCTGGTCCGCGCGGTCCGCGCCGCCACCGGCGAGACCCCCAAGTCCTTCATCGACAAGCGCGTCGTCCTGGAGGCCAAACGCCTCCTCGCCCACACCGACCTGCCGATCGGCCGGGTGGGCGCGGCGGTCGGCTTCCCGGACGCCGCGAACTTCTCCAAGTTCTTCCACCAGCACACGGACCGGACCCCGGCGGCGTTCCGCGCCGAACTGCGCTGAGGACAGCGAAAAGGGGCCCCACGCGTGCGTGGAGCCCCGGTGCCGGGCCGGGTCAGCGCCCGAAGGTGAACCAGTTGACGTTGACGAAGTCCGCCGGCTGCCCGCTGGTGAAGGTCAGATACACGTCGTGGGTGCCCGTCACGGAGGCGATGTTGGCGGGTACGGTCCGCCACGACTGCCAGCCGCCGGTGTTGCCCACCGCGAAACTCCCGACGGGCGCGTTGCTCCGGCTGTCCAGGCGTACCTCGACCAGTCCGCTGACGCCGTTCGCCGCGCCGCTCGCGACCCGGGCGCTGAACTGCCGGGCCGCGGTGGAGCCGAAGTTCACGCCCTTGAACTGCAGCCAGTCGCCGTTGGCCAGCGCGCCCACGTTCTGGCCGCCGCCGGAGTCGGTGGTCGTCTCGGTCATGGCGCCGGACTGGGCGTCGAACGACTCGGCCTGGATGGTGCCGTAGGCGTCGCGGTTGCCGGTGGGCGGAGGTGTCGTGCCGCCACCGCCCGAGGACAGCACCTGCACGTAGTCGACGACCATCGCGTGGCCGGGCTGGGTGCCCGCGTCCGGGCCGCCGCCGAACGCGTCGGGGAAGCCGCCGCCCATCGCCACGTTGAGGATGATGAAGAAGCCGTGGTCGGTGGCGTTCCGCCAGGTCGTGGCGTCGACCTGACTGGCCCGCACCGTGTGGAAGTTGACGCCGTCGAGGTAGAAGCGGATCTCCTCGACGCTGGTGGAGCGGTCCCACTCCATCCGGTACGTGTGGAAGCCCGCCTGACAGGTGGTGCCCTGGCAGGTGGTCGAACCGCCGATGCCGCTGGTCTCGTTGCAGGGTCCGCCCGGCGAGGTGCCGCAGTGCATCGTCGCGAACACCGTGTTCATGCCCTGGGTGTTCTCCATGATGTCCAGCTCGCCGACGGCCGGCCAGTTCCAGTAGTTGCCGCGGTAGGGCGCCCCCAGCATCCAGAACGCCGGCCAGTAGCCCCTGGCGGCGGCTCCGGTGACGTTCGGCACCTGGATGCGCGACTCGACGCGGAGCGTGCCGCCGGCCGGGGGCTGGAAGTCGGTGCGGTTGGTCTCGATGCGGCCGGAGGTCCAGTTGCCGGCGGCGTCCCGGCGGGGCGTGATGCGCAGGTTGCCGTTGCCGTCGAGGGAGACGTTGTCCGTGCTGCTCGTCATCGTCTCGATCTCGCCGGTGCCCCAGTTGGCGGGGCCGCCCGGGTAGCCCTTGCCGGTGGCGTACTGCCAGTTGGAGGTGTTGACGCCGCTGCCGGCCGGGCCGGTGAAGTCGTCGAGGAACACCTGGGTCCAGCCCGAGGGGGGCGGCGGGGCCGAGGCGCTGGCCGAGGGGGTGGTGACCGCGGCGGCGGCCGCCACGAGGCCGAGCGTGCCGACGACGGCGACGAACGCCCGGCGCAAGGGGCGGGGTCTGCGGGATCTGCGGGGGGTGCTTGAGGTGTCGCTCATGTGGGGGCCTCTCCGGGAAGGGGTTGAGAGCGCTCTCAAAGTGCCGCCAATGTGCTCCACCGCGGGCGTGTCGTCAAGGGTTGAACCAGGAAACTCAGCCGGAGGTTTTCTCGTCGCCCGGATCCGGCTCGGCGGACCGGCGCTTCATGCGGCCGCCCACCGCGTCGTCCATGATCAGCACGAGGAGGAGGCAGACGTACAGCGTCCACCGGGGGAGGCCGCACGCGGCACAGACGACGCCGAGCGCCACCGCGACGACGACCAGCAGCAGCCACCGCACCCCGTGCTGCCACCACCGGTGCGCCGCCGGCCGCCGTGCCCACCGCCGTGCCCACCGTCGCGCCCTGTCCCACCGCGCCATGCCGGTCTCCCCCCGTAGCGCACCTCACGGGGTTCGACTCCCGCCCGGCCGCGACGGTTGCCCCCGGGTTGTGAAACCGGCTCGGTGGGGCACTCGGCACGCACCACCCGGTCGAGGCAGCAGGAGGTACCCGTGGCCGTACGCCATCACCTGATCCGAGTCCCGCCGAGTGCCGTGTGGGACGTCCTCGCCGACGGCAACCGCTACGGGGAGTGGGTGGTGGGGACCTCCGAGTCCCACCCGGTGCGCGGGCACTGGCCGTACAAGGACGCCGCGATCCGCTACCGCGTCCGGCTCGGTCCGGTGCAGCTGGACAACGAGACGACCGTCCGCCTCTGCGAGGAGGGCCGCCGGCTGGAACTGGAGGCCCACGCCGGTGCGCTCGGCACCGCCCGCATCGCCATCGAGCTGCGGCCCTGGGGCGATCACTGTCTGGTCATCGTCGACGAGCACCCCCTGCGCGGGGCCGGCGGCCGGCTGCACAACGTCGGCTTCGAGGCGCTGATCCAGCTGCGCCACCGGGCCATGCTGGCCCGCCTGGCCCGCCTGTGCGAGGAGGAGGCGGGGGTGGGGGACGCGGAAGGCGGCCGCCGCGCCCTGGGGCAGGTCACCGTGGGCCGTGGCGCGGACGGGCCCCGCCATGCCTGACGCCGTGGTGATCGGCGCGGGACCCAACGGCCTGGTGGCCGCGAACCTCCTGGCGGACGCCGGGTGGAGCGTGGAGGTGCTGGAGGAGCAGCCCGAACCGGGCGGCGCCGTACGGCACGACCGCGGCGTGGACCCCGCGTTCGTCAGCGACCTGTTCAGCTCCTTCTACCCCCTCGCGGCCGCCTCGCCCGTGCTGGCCGGGCTGCGCCTGCAGGACCACGGACTGCGCTGGAGCCACGCGCCCAGCGTGGTGGCGCACCCCCTCACCGACGGCAGCTGCGCCGTCCTCGGCCGGGACGTCGACACCACCGCCGCGTCCCTCGACGCCTTCCACCCGGCAGACGGCGACGCCTGGCGGCGGCTGCACGACGTGTGGGACGGCCTGCGCCCGGACCTCCTCGACGCGCTGTTCACCCCCTTCCCGCCGGTGCGCGCGACGGCCCGGCTGGCGATGCGGCTGCGCGCGGCGGGCGGCCTGCGCATGGCCCGCTCCCTGGTACTGCCGGTGCGCCGCCTGGGGGAGGAGGAGTTCCGCGGCGAGGGCGGCCGGCTGCTGCTGGCCGGCAACGCCCTGCACGCCGACCTCGCCCCCGAGGCGTCGGGCAGCGGCGGCTTCGGCTGGCTGATGGCCATGCTGGGGCAGACCTACGGCTTCCCGGTCCCGGCGGGCGGCTCCGGGGCGCTGACCTCGGCCCTGGTGCGCCGCCTGGAGAGCCTGGGCGGGCGGGTGCGCTGCGGGCAGCGCGTCGAGCGGGTCGTGGTCCGCGGCGGACGGGCCGTGGGCGTGCGCACGGCGGCCGGTGACGCGGTGCCCGCACGCCGGGCGGTGCTCGCGGACGTCTCCGTTCCCGCCCTGTTCGGCGAACTCGTCGAGCCCGAGCACCTGCCCGCCCAGGTCCTGGAGGACCTGCGGCGCTTCCAGTGGGACTTCGCCACCTTCAAGGTCGACTGGGCGCTGGACGGACCGGTGCCCTGGCAGGCCGAGCAGGCGGCCGGAGCCGGGACCGTGCACCTGTCCGACGGCGTGGACGAACTCACCCGCTTCGCCGCCCAGCTCGCCATGCGGCAGGTCCCGGACCGCCCGTTCCTGATCTTCGGCCAGATGACCACCTCCGACGCCGGCCGCTCCCCCGAGGGCACCGAGTCGGCCTGGGCGTACACCCACATCCCGCACGAGATCCGGGCCGACGCGGGGGAGGAGAACATCACCGGCGACTGGTCGGCCAAGGACCAGGAGCGCTTCGCCGACCGGGTCGAACGCCAGGTGGAGCGGTTCGCGCCCGGCTTCCGCGACCGGATCCGGGCCCGCCGCGTCCTGGCGCCCCCCACCCTCCAGGCCATGGACGCCAACCTGGCGGGCGGTGCCATCAACGGCGGTACGACAGCGATGCACCAGCAGCTCGTCTTCCGCCCCCTGCCCGGCACCGGCCGCCCGGAGACCCCGGTGCCCGGACTGTTCCTCGCCTCCTCGGGAGCCCACCCGGGCGGCGGGGTGCACGGCGCGCCCGGGTCCAACGCCGCCCGGGCGGCGCTGCGCCGCAACCGGGCACCGGGGCTAGCCCGGGCGCAACGGATCCTGGCGCGGCGCGACCGCACCGGAACCAGACGCTGAACCCGTCGCCCCCTGAGCGGGAAGGAGGGGCGCCCATGCACAGCAGTCCGCTCGCCGGCCGCACGGTCGTCGTCACCGGAGCCGCCCGGGGCGTGGGCGCCGCCGTGGCACGCGAGAGCGCCCGGCGCGGCGCCCGCGTGGCGCTCCTCGGGCACGAGAAGGCCGCGCTGGAGGCGGTGGCCGCCTCGCTGCCGGGCCCGGCGCTGGCCGTGGAGGCCGACGTCACCGACCTGCCCGCCCTGCGGGCGGCGGCCCGCACCGTGCGCGCGGGGCTGGGCCGCCCCTCGGCGGTGGTGGCGAACGCCGGTGTCGCCGAGGGCGGCGCCTTCCTGGACTCCGACCCGGACGTCTGGCGGCGGGTGATCGACGTCAACCTCACCGGCAGCGCCCAGACGGCCCGGGCGTTCCTGCCGGACCTGCTCGACACCGCGGGCTACTTCCTCCAGGTCGCCTCCCTGGCGTCGATCGGCGCCGCCCCGCTGATGAGCGCCTACTGCGCCTCCAAGGCGGGCGTCGAGGCCTTCGCGCACGCCCTGCGGGCGGAGGTGGCGCACCGGGGCGTCGGCGTCGGCATCGCGTACATCAACTGGACGGACACGGACATGATCCGTGACGCCGACCGGTACGACGTCCTGCGCGAGCTGCGCGCCCACATGCCCCCGCCGGCCCGGCGCGTGCACTCCGTGGACGTGGTCGCCGCCCGCCTGGTCAGGTGCCTGGAGCGGCGCCGGACGGCGGTGTACGCGCCGGGCTGGCTGCGGCTGGCACAGCCGGTGCGCTCGGCCATGCCGCCCGTGGTGCTGCGCGTGGCCCGCCGCGAACTGCCCCGCCTGGAGGCCGCCGGGCCCGTCCGGAACACCGGCCTGCTCGGCGCGGGCGGCCACGCCGACCGCACGGCGACGCAGCGGCGCCCCTGACCCCGGCGGCCGGGAGCCACCCCGCGCCCGGCGGCTGGGAGCCCTCTGCGCCTGGCGGCTGGGAGCCCCCCTGCGCCCGGCGGCTGGGAGCCCCCCTGCGCCCGGCGACTGACCGGCCCTGCTTCCCCCGACCACACGGCGCCCGGACGGGCCAGGTCCCGAGGGCGGAGGGCCCTGACTCCGTCGTCCGGAGGGGCTCGGACCCCGTGGCGGGACGCGCGGTGCTTCCGGTCGGGCGGTTCCGGCGCGTGTGGTGCGGAGGGGCCTGGGCTCGCGGCTGGAGCGGCGCTGACTTCGTCGCGCGGAAGGGCCCAGGCCCTGCGGCGGGACGCGCTGCTTCCGGCCGGGCGGTTTCGGCGCGTGTGGTGCGGAGGGGCCTGGGCTCGTGGCTGGAGCGGCGCTGATTTCGTCGTGCCGACGGGCTCTGGGCTCGTGGCCGGAGCGGCGCTGACTTCGTCGCGCGGACGGGGCCTGGCCTCGTGGCGGGACGCGCTGCTTCCGGCCGGGCGGTTCTGGCGCGTGCCGTCCGGACGGGCCTTGGCCTCGTGGCCGGAGCGGGGCCTCCTTCGTCGCGCGGAAGGCCCGGGCCCCGTGGCCGGTCGGATGGGGTCCGCTTCCGGTGGGCGGGCTGGTCCGGCGGGGGTGTCCGGACGGGACCGGCCCCGTGGCGGAGTGGCCGGACCCCGGCCCGGCACCGGCTGCCACCGCCCGTTTTCCCCGTCGTCCGCCGTCATGGCGGACACTGGTCGGCAGGGAAGGGAGGCCGACCGTGCTGACCGGAGTCCGAGAGCAGCTGGGCCAGGCCCTGTTCCGCCGGGTCGCGGGACCCGGCGGGCCGCAGACGCGAGCCCGTATCCACCACACGCCCGGGCCGCGCTGGTTCGGGCCCGACCGGCCGATCCGCACGGTCCACGGTGACGCCTCGATGTTCATCGGCGGGCTGACCGCACTGCTGCTGCAGTCCCTGCACCCGCTCGCCATGGCGGCGGTCGCCGGGCACTCCGGCTACCGCGGTGACCCGTGGGGCCGTCTGCAGCGCACCAGCACCTTCCTGGCCGTGACCACCTACGGCACCGCCGAGGACGCCCGCCGGGCCGTCGACCAGGTCCGCGGCATCCACGAACGGATCCGCGGCACGACCGCGCGGGGCGAGCCGTACCACGCGGCCGATCCGCACCTGCTCGCCTGGGTGCACGCCGCCGAGACGGACAGCTTCCTGCGCGCCCACGAACGCTACGGGGCCCGGCCGCTGGACGCCGCGGGCTACGACGCGTACGTCGCCGACACCGCCCTCGTCGCCGAGGCCCTGGGCGCCGAGGACCCGCCGCGCGACCGCCGCGAGCTGTCCGCGCGGCTGGCCGCCTACCGGCCCGAGCTGCGGGCCACGCCCGAGGCCCGGGCGGCCGCCCGCTTCCTGCTCTTCCAGCCTCCCCTGCCCCTGGCGGTGCGGCCCTTCTACGGCGGGCTGGTGGCCAACGCCGTCACGCTGCTGCCGCCCTGGGCGCGCGGCATGCTGTGGCTGCCCCGGGTGCCGGTCGTCGAGACCCTCGCCGTGCGTCCCGCCGGGCAGGCCCTGACCCGGACCATCCGCTGGGCGATGACCCCGGCCCGCGAGGCGTCGGGGCTGCCCTCCCAGCGCACGTGAGATGCCCCGCACCGCCGGGGCCGGCCCCGGGGTCCGGGCGTCCGCGTACGGCACCACGACGGACACGGCGGCGGTGACCGTGCCGTCCGCACCGCGCACCGGTGCGGCCACCGACAGCGCGTCCAAGGCGTGCAGGAGGCGAGTTCGCCCGGCGGGCAGGTGCGGATCGGCCGCGTGGTACGGCTCACAGCGCGCGCAGGGTCCAGCTCCAGCGGTGGACACCGGCGGGCACGAGGTAGGAGGCGAACGTGTCGGGCCCGCACGACGCCGTGCCGAGCCCGCGGTGCGCCGCGTCGATGTGCACCACGCACCCCGCCCGCGGCACCAGTTCGTCGTGGTGCGCGACGGCGGCGAGGTCGGCCGCGCGATGCCGGGTCACCGAGACCTGCCGCGGCCGGTCCAGCCGCACGGCGAGGCCGGTCGCGTCCGGCGCGGACAGCGTGAAGTGCCGCACCCCGTGCCGCCCGCCGCTCTCCTGCGGCCGCAGATACGGCGTGAACAGCTCGTCCACCGGCAGCGCGTGGTGCCCGACGGGCGCGCCCGCGGCCCGGTCCGGGTACGACTCCCAGGGGCCCTGCCCGAACCACTCCCACAAGGTGAGCCCCGGCACCGTCTCGAACACCGACCCGACCCGGGCCACGTCGTGCAGCGTCCCGGGCAGCTCGGCGCACTCCTCGACGAGCAGCCCCTCCTCGACCGCCGTGAACACCTGCTCGTGCCGGACGGTCCCGCCCGGGCAGAGATGCTCGGTCACCACCGTCACCCCGCCCGGCCCCCGCCGTACGGCCACGAGCCTGCGGGCGGGCCGGTCCAGGCCCCAGTCGCGCCAGCGGCCCGCCATGCCGCCCAGCTCGTCGTTGTCGGTGGGCGCCCGCCACAGGGACAGCACCGGAGCGGCCGTCAGCAGCGGATGGACCAGCAGCCCGTCCTCGTCGACGTCGACCGCGCCGCCCGCGACCGGTGTGCGCACCACCGGCGACGCGGCCCGCAGCCGCACCTGGGGCAGGCACACCACCGTGCCGCGCGGCGCCCACGGCTCGTCGCGGGCCGTCGTGACCCGCAGCGTCAGCCACGCCTCGCCGCCGCCGTCCGGCAGCGCGAACGGCAGCGGCACCGCCGCCGTCTCACCCGGCCGCAGAGCGGGCAGCTCGGCGGGGGCCGTCAGGGTGGGGCCGTCGGCGAGGGACAGCTCCCACTCGCCGGCCAGCCAGTCCAGGCCCCGGAAGTGCTGGTGGTTGCTCAGCACCACGCCCTCGTGCCGGAAGCGCGCGATGCGCACCGGCGCGGCGGTCTCCCGGTGCTCGTACATCACGGGCTTGGGGGTGCGGTCGGGAAAGACGACCCCGTCGGCGATGAACGCGCCGTCGTGGTCGCTCTCGCCGAAGTCGCCGCCGTACGCCCAGCGATGCCCGGGCGCGGCCACACCGTTGCCGTGGAGTCCGGCGCCCCCGGGCCCGGCCGGTCTGCCGTCGTTCACACGCTGCAGGATGCCGTGGTCCCAGAACTCCCAGATGAACCCGCCCTGAAGCCCCGGGGTGGCCTCGATGGCCGCCCAGTGGTCCGCCAGCGTGCCGTTGCTGTTGCCCATGGCGTGCGAGTACTCGCATTGGATGAGCGGCTTGGTCTGCGTGCCCGACAGGGCGTGCGCGAGGCACTCCTCCAGCGGCGCGTACATCGGGCAGGCGATGTCGGAGGCCACGTCCGGGTCGGCCCAGCCGCGCTTGGCGGCGCCCTCGTACTGCACCGGGCGGGTCGGGTCGTGCCGGCGCACCCAGCCCGCCGCCGCGTCGTGGTTCGCGCCGTAGTCGGACTCGTTGCCCAGCGACCAGACGATGACGCACGGGTGGTTCCTGTCGCGCAGCACCATCCGCGCGACCCGGTCGACGAACGCGCCCAGGTAGCGCGGGTCGTCGGCGATCTCGTGCGCGTGGTCGTGCGCCTCGATGTCGGCCTCGTCGACCACGTAGAAGCCGAGTTCGTCGGCCAGGTCGTACAGGGCCGGGTCGTTCGGGTAGTGCGCGGTGCGGATCGCGTTGAAGCCGAACCGCTTCAGCAGGACGAGGTCGGCGCGCATGTCCTGCCGTGACACGGTCCGGCCGGTCAGCGGATGGAAGTCGTGCCGGTTGACGCCCCGGATGAACACGCGCTCGCCGTTGACCAGCAGGTCCCTGCCAAGGATCTCGACGTCCCGGAAGCCCACCCGGTGCCGGGAGGTGTCGGCGACGGTGCCGTCGGCGCGGTGCAGGCGGACGGTCAGGCCGTACAGCTCGGGCGTCTCGGCGTTCCAGGTGCGCACGTCCGGCACCACGGTGCGCAGCCGGGCCTCGCCGAGGAAGGCGGAGACCCGCTCGTCCCCGGCGTTGGCCCGGTCGAACTCCGCGTCCTGGGTGAGCGGGTGCCCCTCCAGCTCCCCGCTGACGTACCAGCCCCCGGGCAGTGCCCCGCCCGCGTCCCGCACCCGGCAGTCCACCCGCAGGTCCCCGTCCCGGCGGGCGCGCACGGTCACGTCCGCCAGGTGCAGCGGGTCGGTCGCGTACAGCAGCACCGAGCGGGTGATCCCGCCGTGCCACCACTGGTCCTGGTCCTCCAGGTGCGAGGCGTCCGACCACTTGACGACGGTCAGGCGCAGCACGGCCCGTTCCCCGGGGCGCACCAGCTCCGTCAGGTCGAACTCGGCGGCCAGGTGGGAGTCCTTGGAGATGCCCGCCGGGCGCCCGTCCACGTGCACCAGCAGCACGCTCTCGGCGGCCCCGACCTGCAGCACGATCCGCCGGCCCGCCCACGCGCCCGGCACCTCGACGGCCCGCTCGTACACGCCGGTCGGGTTGTCGGCCGGCACGTGCGGCGGGAACTCGGCGAACGGCATGCGGACGTTGAGATACCGGGGGAGGTCGTCCGTGCCCTGCAGGGTCCACACCCCCGGCACGTACGACGACGACCAGACCTCCCCGAGCGGGGCGCCGGGCGCGGGCAGCAGCTGGAAGCGCCATTCGCCGTCGAGCCGGACGGCTCCGGGACGCCGGTCCACGGCGTGCATCGGCAGCCGCCCCCAGGAGGTCACCTCGGGTGCCTCCCAGGGGCGCAGGGCGATCAGCGGATCGCTCGTCATCCGCGCACGGCTCCCTTCGCGAGGTCGCCGATGATCTGCCGGGCGCCGAGGGCGAACACGATCAGCAGGGGCACGAGCGCGAGCAGCGCACCGGTCATCACCATGCCGTAGTCGGTCGTGCCGTGGGTGCCGTTGAGCTGGGACAGCGCCACCTGGAGGGTGACGTTGTCCGGGTCGGTCAGGGCGATCAGCGGCCAGGCGTAGTCGTTCCACTGGCCCATGAAGGTGAAGATGCCGAGGAACGCCAGCCCGGGGCGGACCACCGGCAGCGCCACGTGCCAGTACTGGCGCAGGAACCCGGCCCCGTCCAGCCGGGAGGCGTCGATGAGTTCGTCGTGGATGGCGCTCTTCATGTACTGGCGCATCCAGAAGATGCCGAACGCGTTGGCCGCCGCCGGCACGATCAGCGAGGTCATGGACCCGATCCAGCCCAGCTTCGCCATGATCACGAACTGCGGGATGGCCTGGAGCTGCATCGGCACCATGAAGATGAGCATCAGCAGCGCGAACAGGGCCCGCTTGCCGGGGAAGTCGAACTTGGCGAAGACGAACGCCGCGAGCGAGTCGAAGAACAGCACCAGCGCCGTCACACTGACCGCGACCAGCAGCGAGTTCAGCAACGAGCCGAAGAAGTCGACGGTGTCGAAGAGGTTGCGCACGTTCTCCGTGAAGTGCGAGCCCGGCAGCAGCTTCGGCGGGTAGGAGAAGATCTCGGTCGACGTGTGCGTCGACATGACGACGGCCCAGTAGAAGGGGAAGGCCGACAGCAGCAGGCCGCAGACGAGCACCGCGTGCAGCGCGACGCCCCGGCCGCGGGAACCCTTGATGGATGCCATGGTGACCGTGTCTCCCTAGTCTTCGCCCCGGCGCTGCACCAGGCGCCAGTTGATGATCGAGAAGAGGACGACGACGAGGAAGATGCCCCACGCCACGGCGGCGCCGTAGCCGAAGTCGTTGTTGTCGAACGTCTGCTGGAAGAAGTAGAGGACCATCGTCCGGCCGGCGTGGTCGGGGCCGCCCGAGAACGTGGACTCGTTCGCCGTGGTCTGCAGCAGCACCTGCGGTTCGGCGAAGCTCTGCAGTCCGGTGACCGTCGAGACGACCAGCACGAACAGCAGGGTCGGCCGCAGCAGCGGCAGTGTGACCCGCAGGAAGGTCTGCACCGGGCCGGCGCCGTCGATCCGGGCCGCCTCGTACAGGTCGCTCGGGATGGTCTGCAGCCCGGCGAGGAAGATGATCGCGTTGTAGCCGGTCCACTGCCAGGTCATCAGCGTCGCGATGGCGACCTTGATGCCCCACGGCGTGTTCAGCCACGCCACCTGGTCCAGGCCCACCGCCTGCAACAGGGCGTTCATCAGGCCGAAGTTGGTGGAGAACACCGAGCCGAACACGATCGCCACGGCCACGATCGAGGTGACGTTGGGCAGGAAGTACGCGAAGCGGTAGACGTTCTTGAAGCGGACCGCCGAGTTGAGCATCACGGCCGTCACCATCGCCAGCAGGATCATGGGGAAGGTGGCCAGCGCCCAGATGATCAGGGTGTTCCCGATGGAGCTCCAGAAGTCCGTGTCGGTGAGCAGGTAGCGGAACTGCGCCAGGCCCGCCCACTCCATCGCGCCCAGGCCGTCCCAGCGGTGGAAGGACAGATAGAGCGAGAAGCCGACGGGGATCAGGCCGAAGCAGAGGAAGAGCAGGTAGAACGGGGAGATCGCGGCGTACAGCCGCCAGTGGCTCAGGACGCCCTTGCGCCGGTGGACGGCAGTAGTTCCGGTCGCGGCCGCCGGGGGGTTGTCGAGCGCGGGTGCGGTGGCCATCAGTAGCTCACCCCCAGGTGGTCGGCGATCCGCCGGCACTTGCCCATGGCGTCCCTCCAGGCCTGGTCCGGGTCCTTGCCGAGGACGCCGACGTTCTTGATCTCGTCGCGGACGGGCTGCCCGAGCGCGATGTCGTAGGGGCTGTTGTAGGCCACCGGGATCTTCTCGGCCGCCGGGCCGTAGACGTCCATGGTGATCTGGCCGCCGAAGAACGGATCCGGTTCCCGCAGCCTGCGCATCCCGTAGGAGGCGGGGGTGGAGGGGAAGAGGCCGGCGTCGACGAAGCCCTGCGCCTGGTTGTCCGCGTCGAGCATCCAGGTGATGATCTCGAAGGCCCGCTCGGGCTCCCGGCACGCCTTGGTGATCGCCAGGAAGGAGCCGCCGACGTTGGAGGGTCCGCCCGGGCAGTCGGCCACGCGCCATCTGCCCTTGGTCTTCGGCAGGCCGAGCTTGAGGTCGCCGGCGGCCCAGGAGGCGTTGAGCTGACTGGGCAGCAGCCCCCGCTCGGCGGCGGAGTTCCAGTCCGGGGTGCCGCTGACGATGTCCGACACCAGCCCGCGCCGCTTGGCCTCCACGGCACGGTCCCAGCAGGCGCGCACATGCTCGCCGTCCCCGATGAAGTGCCGGTCCCTGTCGACGAACCGGGTGGTGCCCTGCCCGAGCGACATCTCGAAGACGCTGCCGACGTCGGTGAGCAGGAACGCCCCGCGCACCCGCCGTCTGAGCTGCTCGCCGGCGGCGAAGAACTTCTCCCACGTGTCCAGCTCCCGGGACACGTCGGCCGGCTCGTGCGGCAGCCCCGCCTTGTCGAACACGGCCGGCTGGTAGTAGTGCACGACCGGGCCCACGTCGATCGGGAACCCGACCAGGGAGCCGTCGTCGGCCACGCCCTGCTGCCACTTCCAGTCCAGATAGCGGCTCTTGAGCCGCTCGGCGCCCAGCGTCCGCAGGTCCACGAACTGGTCGGCGTTCGGCAAGTAGGAGGCCATGTCCTCCCCCTTGAGCCCCGCGATGTCGGGGATGTGGGCACGGCCGGCCAGGGTGGTGATCAGCTTGGACCGGTAGTAGCCGCCGATCTGCTGGGCCTTGAGGCGGACGTCCTTGCCGTAGCGCGCCGTGGCCTCCTTGACGACGGTGTCGCTGAGACCGCCGCTCCAGTACCACAGGACCATGTTCCGGCCGGTCGAGCCGGCCGGGACGGCGCAGCCGGCCGCCAGGCCGCCCAGTGCCGTGGCGGCCGTACCGGCCAGGCCCGCGCGCAGCAGGCCTCTTCGTGAGAGCCGCACAGCTCCCACCGCCTTTCGGATCTGTTCGTGATGTCGCTCGGGATGGGCACGTGAGGGGGGTGGGGGAGGGGTGCGTCAACGCCCCGGGGCGGGCGGGGTGACGGGCGCGTACCGGACCGGCGGACCCGGGTCCTCGGGGATCCGGTCCGCCAGGAAGCCGTACGCGCGCCTGAGCTGCGGGTCCGTCAGCGCGTTCCACCAGCGGTGGACGCCGTACCAGCCGGGGGCCGCGAGCGCTCCGCCGTGGTGCCGGACCGACAGCCCGGCGGCGAGCACCGCGAACCGCAGCCGCTCCTCCAGCGGCCAGCCGCCCAGCGAGGCCGCGACGAAACTCGCGCCGAAGACGTCGCCCGCGCCGGTGGCGTCCACGGCGTCGACGTCGAGGGCCGGGACCTCCGCGTACTCGCCGGTGGTCTGGTCGACGGCGAGCGCGCCGTCCCGGCCCCGGGTCACGACCGCCACCGGCACCACGTCGGCCAGGGTGCCGAGCGCGGCGACGGCGCTGTCGGTGCGGGTGTAGGCCATCGCCTCGGACTCGTTGGGGAGGAAGGCGTGGCACAGGGCGAGTTGCTCCAGCAGGTCCCGGGACCACTGCCGGGTGGGGTCCCAGCCGACGTCGGCGTAGATCCGGGTGCCGCCGGCCGCGGCCTCGGCGAGCCATCCGCGCGGCTCGGCCTCCAGGTGGACCAGGGCGGTGCGCGCCGGGGGCGGGTCGCCCAGCAGCACGTCCTGGGAGAACGGCGGTTCCTGGCCGTGGGTCAGCAGGGCCCGGTCGTGGCCGTAGGCGACGGAGACGGTGACCGGGGTGGGCCAGCCGTCCGCCGTGCGGGAGAGCGTGAGGTCGACGCCCTCCTGGCCGCCGAGGACGTCCCGGCAGTAGGCGCCGTAGAAGTCGTCGCCGAACACCGTGGCCAGCGAGGTGCGCAGACCGAAGCGGGCGGCGGCCACCGCGAGGTTCGCGATGCCGCCCGGGCCGCAGCCCATGCCCGCCGTCCAGATCTCCTCGCCCGGCGTCGGCGGTCTGCCCAGGCCGGTGAGCACGAGGTCGTAGAAGAGCAGCCCGGTCAGCAGCACATCGGGCCGGTCGTCGTCCACGGATGCGTCCTCTCGCTCGGGCTTCGACAGACATCGTCAAAACTCTTCATTTCGGTGAGCGGAATCGTGCGCTGCTCGGCGAGATTGGTCAATACCCGAGCAGAAATAAGCATGGTCATGATTGAAGATGACGAGTAATGTGCACGCCGTGCTGGCAGAACGACGACACCAACTCATCCTGCGGGCCCTGCGCTCCGGCGGCCCCGCAGCCGTGACCGACCTCTCCGAGCAGCTGGGCGTGAGCCCGGCCACCATCCGGCGCGACCTGGTGAAACTCGAGGAGGACGGCCTGCTGACCCGGGTCCACGGCGGCGCCGTCGTCGAGGAGGGCGACCAGCCCTTCGCCGAGGTCGCCGAGGTGCGCGTCCCGGAGAAGGACGCCATAGCCGAGCGCGCCGCGGCGATGATCGGCGACGGCCAGTCGGTGCTGCTGGACATCGGCACCACCGCCTACCGCCTGGCCCGGCAGCTGCACGGCCGCCGCCTCACCGTGATCACCAGCAACCTGGTGGTCTACGAGGAACTCGCCGACGACGAGGGCATCGAGCTGGTGCTGCTCGGCGGCATGGTCCGCCGCGAGTACCGCTCCCTGGTCGGCTTCCTCACCGAGGACAACCTGCGCCAGCTGCACGCCGACTGGCTCTTCCTCGGCACCAGCGGCGTGCGGCCCGGCGGGCAGGTCATGGACACCACCGTCGTGGAGGTGCCGGTCAAGCGCGCCATGATCCGGGCCGGTGAGAAGGTCGTGCTGCTCGCCGACGCGGCCAAGTTCCCGGGCCACGGCATGGCCAAGGTCTGCGGGCCCGAGGACCTGGACGTGGTGGTGACGAACACACCGCCGGACCCGGTGACACGGGCCTCCCTGGAAGAGGCGGGCGTCGAGGTCGTCGTGGCGGGAAGGGTCCGGACGTGAACCCTTCCCCGTCCGCGGCCGCCCGGCCCCCGGCGCGGGCCGCCCGGCCCCACGGCGCACCGCGCGGCCGCATCCCCGCGACCCCCGGGCCGGAGCGGACCCGGGACCGAGCACAGCGAACGAAGCGGCACGCGCCCGTTCCCCCCGGCGTACCGCGCGCACCCTACGGAGTCGGAGGAACCCGGTGAGACTGACGATCCTGGGCGGCGGAGGATTCCGCGTGCCGCTGGTGTACGGGGCGCTGCTGAGGGACCGCGCCGAGGGCCGGGTGACCCGGGTCGTCCTGCACGACCTGGACGCCGGGCGGCTGTCCGCGGTGACCCGGGTCCTCGCCGAGCAGGCGGCCGGCGTCCCCGACGCGCCCGAGGTGAGCGCCACCACCGACCTGGACGAGGCCCTGCGCGGCGCCGACTTCGTGTTCTCCGCGATCCGCGTCGGCGGTCTGGAGGGCCGGGCCGCCGACGAGCGGGTGGCCCTCGCCGAAGGCGTCCTCGGCCAGGAGACGGTCGGCGCCGGCGGCATCGCCTACGGCCTGCGCACCGTCCCGGTCGCCGTCGACATCGCCCGGCGGGTGGCCCGGCTCGCGCCCGAGGCGTGGGTCATCAACTTCACCAACCCGGCCGGCCTGGTCACCGAGGCCATGTCCCGCCACCTCGGCGAACGCGTCATCGGCATCTGCGACTCCCCGGTCGGCCTCGGCCGCCGCATCGCCCGCGTCCTCGGCGCCGACCCCGAGGAGGCGTGGATCGACTACGTCGGCCTCAACCACCTCGGCTGGGTGCGCGGCCTGCGCGTCGCCGGCCGGGACGAGCTGCCCCGCCTGCTCGCCGACCCCGGCCTGCTCGGCTCCTTCGAGGAGGGCAAGCTCTTCGGGGCCGACTGGCTCCAGTCCCTCGGCGCGATCCCCAACGAGTACCTGCACTACTACTACTTCAACCGCGAGACCGTCCGCGCCTACCAGCAGGCCGAGAAGACCCGCGGCGCCTTCCTGCACGAACAGCAGGCCCGCTTCTACGCCGAGCTGCGCAACCCCGACGCCCCCGCCTTGAAGGTCTGGGACGACACCCGCGCCGAGCGCGAGGCCACCTACATGGCCGAGAACCGCGAGAGCGCGGGCGCCGGCGAACGCGACGAGGACGACCTGTCCGGCGGCTACGAGAAGGTGGCCCTCGCCCTCATGCGGGCCATCGCCCGCAACGAGCGCACGACCCTGATCCTCAACGTCCGCAACCGGCACACGCTGTCGGTGCTGGACACCGACGCCGTCATCGAGGTCCCCTGCCTCGTCGACGCGGGCGGCGCCCACCCCGTCACGGTCGACCCGCTGCCCGATCACGCCACCGGCCTGGTCTGCGCGGTCAAGGCCGTGGAGCGCGAGGTACTGGCCGCCGCCGAGTCCGGCTCCCGCGCGACGGCCGTGAAGGCGTTCGCCCTGCACCCGCTCGTCGACTCCGTGAACGTGGCCCGGAGGCTGGTCGAGGGCTACGCCCAGGTCCATCCCGGACTCGCGTACCTTGGGTGAGCGCCGCTCGGTAAGCGCTTTCCAGCCCGCTCTTCCCGCTTGATGGAGACACTCCCATGCACGACGAAAGCCGCCGGATCGAAGAGCGCGTGCAGCGCCTCCACGACCAGCGCATCAAGACCGCGGTCTACGCGGCCACCGTCCCCTTCGAGGTCGGGGCCTGGCAGGCCCCGGGCGAACCGGTGCCCTTCGAGGAGGCGGCGGCCGCCTCCTACGAGCCGTTCGCGATGGGCACCCCGTGGGGCCCGCCCTGGGGCACCACCTGGTTCCGCATGCGCGGACAGGTGCCCGCCGAGTGGGCCGGAAAACGCGTCGAGGCCGTCATCGACCTCGGCTTCACCGGCGACTGGCCCGGCAACCAGGCCGAGGCCCTCGTCCACCGCACGGACGGCACCCCGCTGAAGGCCGTCAACCCGCTCAACCAGTACGTGCCGATCGCCCACCCCGCGCGGGGCGGCGAGACGGTCGACTACCTCGTCGAAGCCGCCTCCAACCCGGACATCCTCGCCGACGACTTCGCGCGGCCCACCCCGCTCGGCGACAAACGCACCGCGGGCGACGCGCCCCTGTACACCTTCCGCAGCGCCGACCTCGCCGTCCTGGACGAGGAAGTGTGGCACCTCGACCTCGACGTGCAGGTGCTGCGCGAGCTGATGCTGGAACTCGGCGCGCACGACCCGCGCCGCCACGAGATCGCCCACGCCCTCGACCGGGCGATGGACCTGCTCGACCTCGACGACGTCTCCGGCTCGGCCCCCGCCGTGCGCGAGGCGCTGAAGCCGGTGCTGTCCAAGCCCGCGCACGCCAGCGCGCACACCGTCTCCGGCGTCGGCCACGCCCACATCGACTCCGCCTGGCTCTGGCCGATCCGCGAGACCAAGCGCAAGACGTCCCGCACGTTCTCCAACGTCACGTCCCTGGCCGAGGAGTACGAGGACTTCGTCTTCGCCTGCTCCCAGGCCCAGCAGTACGCGTGGGTGCGCGACCACTACCCCCAGGTCTGGGCCCGCATCCGGGAGTCCGTGGAGAAGGGCCAGTGGGTCCCGGTCGGCGGCATGTGGGTCGAGTCCGACGGCAACCTGCCCGGCGGCGAGGCCGTCGCCCGCCAGTTCGTGCACGGCAAGCGGTTCTTCATGGACCACTTCGGCATCGAGACCAAGGGCGTCTGGCTGCCCGACTCCTTCGGGTACAACGCGGCCTACCCGCAGATCGCCAAGCTCGCCGGCAACGAGTGGTTCCTCACCCAGAAGATCTCCTGGAACCAGACCAACACGTTCCCGCACCACACCTTCTGGTGGGAGGGCATCGACGGCACCCGCATCTTCACGCACTTCCCGCCGGTCGACACCTACAACGCCCGTTTCAGCGGCGAGGAGATGGCCCGCGCCGTGCGCAACTACCAGGAGAAGGGCGGCGCCTCCCGCTCCCTGGCCCCCTTCGGCTGGGGCGACGGCGGCGGCGGCCCCACCCGCGAGATCATGGAACGCGCCCGCCGGCTGGCCAACCTGGAGGGCTCCGCCAAGGTCGTCGTCGAACACCCCGACGCGTTCTTCGCCAAGGCCCGCGCGGAGTACCCGGACGCGCCCGTGTGGGTGGGCGAGCTCTACCTGGAGCTGCACCGCGCCACCTACACCTCCCAGGCCCGCACCAAGCAGGGCAACCGCCGCTCCGAGCACCTCCTGCGCGAGGCCGAGCTGTGGGCGACCACGGCCGCGCTGCACGCGCCGGACTACGCCTACCCCTACGAGGAGCTGGACCGGCTGTGGAAGACGGTGCTGCTGCACCAGTTCCACGACATCCTGCCCGGCTCCTCCATCGCCTGGGTGCACCGCGAGGCCGAGGCCGAGTACGCACGCGTGGCCCGGGAGCTGCGGGCGCTGATCACCGAGGCGCTGGCCGCACTCGGCACGGGCGGCCCGCGCGTGTTCAACACCAGCCCCTGCGACCGCGCCGAAGTGATCAGGAGCGCGGACGGCACGCCCGCGTACGTGGATGTGCCCGCGAGCGGCTCCGCGCCGCTCACCGACGCCCGGCCCCCGCACCCCGTGACGGTGGACGGGCGGGTGCTCGACAACGGACTGGTCCGCGTCGAGGTCGCCGAGGACGGCACGCTGGCCTCGGTGTACGACCTGGGCGCCCGCCGCGAGGTGCTCGCCGAGCCGGGCAACCTGCTGCGCCTGCACACCGACCTGCCCAACCACTGGGACGCCTGGGACATCGACAAGCACTACCGGAACCGCTACACGGACCTGCTCGACGCCTCCTCCGTCACCGTCGTCGAACAGGACCCGCTCCTCGGCGCCATCCGCGTCGAGCGGGACTTCGGCAAGGGCTCGAAGATCACCCAGACGATCACCGTCCGCGCCGGCAGCCCTCGCATCGACTTCGAGACGGACATCGACTGGCACGAGAGCGAGAAGATCCTGAAGGCGGCCTTCCCGGTCGACCTCCGTGCCGCGCACTCCTCCGCCGAGATCCAGTTCGGCCACGTCCAGCGCCCCACCCACACCAACACCAGCTGGGAGGCGGCCCGCTTCGAGGTCTCCGGACACCGCTGGGTGCACATCGGCGAACCCGGCTACGGCGTCGCCGTCGTCAACGACTCCACCTACGGCCACGACGTCTCCCGCACGGTCCGCGAGGACGGCGGCACCACGACCACCGTCCGCCTCAGCCTGGTCCGCGCCCCGCGCATCCCGGACCCGGAGGCCGACCAGGGCCGCCACCGCTTCACCTACGCGCTGCTGCCCGGCGCGCGCATCGAGGACGCCGTCGCCGAGGGCTACGCCCTCAACCTCCCGCTGCGGGTGGCCGAAGCGGCGGGCGCCCCGGAACCGGTCGTCTCCGTCGAGGGCGAGGGCGTCACCGTGGAGGCGGTCAAGCTCGCCGACGACACCTCCGGCGACGTCGTCGTCCGGCTCTACGAGTCCCGCGGCGGCCGGGCCACCGGCGTGCTGCGCACCGCGTTCCCGCTGGCCGGGGCGCAGATCACCGACCTGCTGGAGCGCCCGCTGCAGGACGCGGACCTCACCGGCGGCGGCGTCGCCCTCGCCCTGCGGCCGTTCCAGATCCTGACGCTCCGCCTGCGCAGGGGCTGACCGGCATGGCCATGCAACGGTGGTTCACCGACGCCAAGCTCGGCATCTTCGTCCACTGGGGCGTCTACGCCGTCGACGGCGTCCAGGAGTCCTGGTCGTTCTACGACGACGTCGTCCCCTACGACCGGTACATGTCCCAGCTGGACCGGTTCACGGCCGCCCGCTACGACCCGCGCGACTGGGCGCGGCTGTTCGCGCGGGCCGGCGCGAAGTACGCCGTGCTGACCAGCCGCCACCACGACGGGGTCGCCCTGTGGGACACCGCCCACGGCGACCTGAACGTGGGCCGCGACCTGATCGGCGGCTACGCCGAGGCCCTGCGCGAGCAGGGCCTCAAGGTCGGCCTCTACTACTCGCACTCCGACTGGAGCCACCCCGACTACGCCTCCACCCGCAAGCCCGGCCGCCCGCCCGAGCTGGAGGACAACCGCTACTCCGAGGCCGCCGCCGGGCACGAGGACCCGGCGGCCTGGGAGCGCTACCTCGCCTACCGCGACGGCCAGCTACGGGAACTCACCGGCCGCTACCGGCCCGACCTGATGTGGTTCGACGGCGAGTGGGAACGCAGCGAGGAGCAGTGGCGCATCCCCGAACTGGCCGCGCTGATCCGCTCCGAGGTGCCGGACGTCGTCTTCAACGCCCGCATGCTCGGCGAGGGCGACTACGCCACCCCCGAGCAGGGCGCCCCCGTCGTGCCGCCGGAGGGGCCGTGGGAGCTGTGCCTGACGATCAACGACTCCTGGGGCCACCAGCACCACGACCACCACCACAAGTCCGTGGACCAGCTGATCCGCTACTTCACCGAGACCATCGGCGGCGGAGGCAACCTGCTGCTGAGCGTCGGCCCGCGCGAGGACGGCACGATCACGCCCGAACAGCGGGAGAGGCTGGAGGGCCTCGGCGACTGGATCGCCCGGCACGCCGAGGCCGTGTACGGCACCGGACGCGGCCTGCCGCCCGGCCACCACTACGGCCCGAGCACCCTCTCCTCGGACCGCCGCACGCTCTATCTCACCCTCTTCGACGCCCCGCGTGCCGAGATCAACGTCCGGGGGCTGCGCAGCGGGGTCCGTCGCGTCACGGTCCTGGGCCGCGGCACGGAACTCGCCCACGAGGTCACCGGGGGCCTGCACGAGACCCCCGGCATCCTGTGGATCCGGCCTCCCGCCGCGGCCGACCTCGACCCGCACGCCACCGTGCTGGCCGTGGAACTGGAAGGGGAGCTGGAGCTGTACCGGGGCGCGGGCCGCTTCTGACCCCGCACCGGACGCGGGGGCGGTCCGGGCACCGCTACGTGGACAGTCCCGTGGGGCGCGGGACGCTCGCGGCGAGGTCCTGGCGGGGCGGCGTCCCGGCCGCTTCGGCGGCGCCGGCCGGGGCGGGCACCGCCGGAAGGGGGTCGGCCGCCTCCGGGCGCTGCTGCGGCAGCGCCACCGGCCGCAGCGGACGCGGCCCCGACACCACCGTGTAGTCCTGCCCCAGGAACGGCGGCACCACCTCGCCCGGGTCCTCGCCGAGCGCCAGCTGCACTGCGGCCCACGGGGCGTTGACCCCGCACAGGGACAGCTGGTGCAGGCCGCCCGCCGGACGGGTGTTGACGTCCATCAGCACCGGCCGGTCGCCGAACATCCGGAACTGGATGTTGGACAGGTGGTGCAGACCGAAGCCCTCGGCGATCCGGCGGGCCGGGTCCAGCCACTGCTCGTGCAGCGTGAAACCGCGACGCCGGCCGTTCTTCGTGCGGCCGATGGCCATGCGGATGCGGTTGTCCGGACCGGTCAGGCAGTCCACCGACACCTCCGGCTGCTCCAGCCGCGGCATCACCAGCCAGTCGACCGGCTCCTCGGCCCGCCGCAGCGCCTCCAGCACCAGATCGAGCGGCACGTACGGGCTCGGGAACCCGTTCAGCTGCATCATCGAGAACGGCGAGCGGGTGATCACGCGGAAGCCCACCCCGCCCGCCCCGGACGCCGGCTTGAAGCACGCCTTGTGCCCGGCGGCCTCCAACTCCTCGACCGCCTCGACGAGTTCGCCGGCCGAGCGGACCCGCCACCACGGCGGCACGGGTACCCCGATGGCCTGGACCGCCTCATAGGCGATCACCTTGTCCTGGAAGACGGCCACCGCCTCGGGCGGCGGCGCCAGCACCGCCGTACCGGCCGCCTCGAACTCGGCGCGGTGCGCCACGATCGCCGACTGGTGCAGCCGGGGCACGAACACGTCGATCCCGCGCCGGGCGCACTGGTCCAGCGCGTACTCGACGTACCCGGCCGGGGACAGGCCCTCGGGTTCGAGCTCGGCGGTGTCGGCGGCGGCCAGCACGGGCGAGTCGGGGTCGCCGTGGGTGGCGTGGATCTCGACGGCCCGGTCGCTGGGATTTCTCCGCAGCTGGTCCATGAAGAACACGTTCTCCGCGTACGTGCGGTTGAGCCAGACGCGTACGCGAGAGACCATGCAGGCCGCCTTCCACGGTTCGCGGGCACGGCGCAGCAGCCCGTGCCCGGGCAGGATGAAGGGAGGGACACCAAACCGCCCCCGTGAAAGGGACGTTCGTAGCGGTGGTGTTGGGGCAGATCATACGGCGTCGGCGGGCCGTTCCGTGCAACGCGCGTGTTACGGATTCCCGGGTCCGGCCCCCGGACCGGCCTTGTCCCCGGCGCGCGGATGTGATCTCGTGGGGACGGCGTGCGCGCGGCGTGAAGGGGGAGGCGACAGGTGACGTCGACGGCCGGGGGAGCCGGACAACTGCTGGCCATCAGCGATCTGCACATCGGCTACCCGGAGAACCGCGCCCTGGTCGAGGAGATGCGGCCTTGGACGGACGAGGACTGGCTGCTCGTCGCCGGTGACGTCGCCGAGACCGTGGCCGACATCCGCTGGACCCTCAAGACGCTCGCGGCCCGCTTCCGCAAGGTCGTCTGGGTGCCCGGGAACCACGAGCTGTGGACCCATCCGAGCGACCCGGTCACCCTGCGCGGTGTGGCCCGGTACGAGTACCTGGTCGAGCTGTGCCGGGACCTCGGCGTGACCACGCCCGAGGACCCCTACCCCGTGTGGCGTGGCCCCGGCGGTCCGGTGGCGATCGCCCCGCTGTTCCTGTTGTACGACTACTCGTTCCTGCCGGCCGGGTGCGCCACCAAGGAGCAGGGCCTGGAGTACGCCCAGGGCACCGGGATCGTCTGCACCGACGAGTACCTGCTGCACCCCGATCCGTACCCCAGCCGGGAGGCCTGGTGCCGGGCCCGGGTGGAGCAGACCGCGCGCAGACTCGCCGAGCTGCCCGAGGGCCTGCCGGTGATCCCCGTCAACCACTATCCGCTGCACCGGCATCCGATGGACGTCCTGTGGCACCCCGAGTTCGCCATGTGGTGCGGCACCGCCCTGACCGCCGACTGGCACCGCAGGTTCCCGGTCCGCGCGATGGTCTACGGCCATCTGCACATCCCCCGGACGACGTTCCAGGACGGCGTGCGCTTCGAGGAGGTTTCGGTGGGCTATCCCCGCGAGTGGCGCAAGCGGCCCGGGCCGCCGGGGCGGCTGCGGCGCATCCTGCCGGGGGAGGGCGAGGAGCGGTGATCGAGGAACTGCTGCCGCAGACCGTGGTCACGGTCGAGGCGTACGGCCACGACGGCCCTCAGACCCCGCTGTACCCCGAGGAGGCGGCCCTGGTGGTGCGGGCGGTCCCCAAGCGGCAGCGGGAGTTCGCCGTCGTCCGCTCCTGCGCCCGGCGCGCCATGGAGAAGCTCGGCGTGCCGCCGCAGCCGATCCTGCCCGGGGAGCGCGGCGCCCCCCGCTGGCCGGAAGGGGTGGCCGGCAGCATGACCCACTGCGACGGCTACTGCGCCGCCGCCCTGGTCCGCGCCGGCGACCTGGCCTCGCTCGGCATCGACGCGGAGACCGACGCGCCGCTGCCCGAGGGGGTTCTGGCGGCGGTGGCCCTGCCGGCCGAGGCGGAACGCCTGCGACGGCTCACGGCGGAGCGGCCCGGCGAGCACTGGGACCGGCTGCTGTTCAGCGCGAAGGAGGCCGTCTACAAGGCGTGGTTCCCCCTCACCGGGAAGTGGCTGGACTTCATGGAGGCCGACATCGAGTTCACCCCGGACGGCGACTTCACCGCCCGCCTCCTCGTCCCCGGACCGCTGGTGGGCGGCCACCGCCTCGACCGCTTCCACGGCCGCTGGACCGCGGACCGCGGGCTGGTCGCGACGGCGGTCAGCGTGCCGCACCCCTGAGGGGCGGCTTCGCTCTCGAAAGCCCCGCCCGCCACCCCGCCCGCCCCTGTTCTCCGGAACCGGCCGGGGGGCCGGTTCCCGAGCCGGGCCCCTGGCCGCCCGCCCCTCCCGGCCGTCAGGGCCCCGGCTCCGGGCACCAGCTCTCCAGCAGGCGGAAGAAGGCCTCCTCGTTGCCTGTCAGGCCCGCGCGGGCCAGGGCCTGTTCCGCGTCGGCCAGCACGGCGGGCGGGACGACCGCAGGGCCCGTCTCCCGGTCGAAAGCGGCGCGGACGGTGTGCAGCAGCCGCAGATAGGCCTGGACGGCCGTGCGCTCGCGGTCGGTCAGTACGGCGGTGGGCATCGGTCGGCTCTCCCCGTGTCGGCGTCGTCGCTCCCCGCGCCTCGCGGCGCGCACGCCCCGCACAGCCGGGGGCGCACCTCCAGCTTGCCGCCCACCACTGACAATCCGGCCCCGCCGCCCGCCGGTTCGCCCGCCCGGCCCAGACCGGAACACCCCTTCACCCGGTCAAGGGCGAATCAGCTCTGCGGACCCCGGTAGCCCAGCGACGCCTCGATCCGCCCGGCCAGATGGTCCCGCTGCGCCGGCCCCCGCGACGCCGAACCCGACAGCCACGCCCGGCACTTGCTGGCGAGCAGCAGGCCGAAGCTCTCGGCCTCCTTCTCGTCGTCGAGGTCGAAGCGCGTGCGGGCGGCGACCTTCAGCACGGTCGCCTCCAGATCGGCGCCGTCGTCGAGCAGCCGGGCCGCGACGGCCGCGCCCTGGACGTGGTGGGAGCAGTGCCCGGCCTTCATGTGCCACAGCTCGTGGCCCAGGATCACCAACTGGTGGTCGGGGGCCGTGCGTTCCTCGATCACGACGAGGTCCTGCTCGGCCATGTCGAGCCAGAGCCCACTGGCGGTCCCGGGCGGGAAGGCGGCCGTACGGAAGTGGACGGGGCGGCCCCGGCGTCTGCTCATGGCGTCGCACAGCGCCGCGTACAGCTCGTCGGGCCGTGCCGGCGCGGGGAGGGTCAGCTCCGCGACCAGCTCGCCGCACAGGCGGCGCATTTCCCTACCGATGCCCACAGTTCTCCCCACGGTCACGACTCGGGCCGCTTGACGCTCTCCAGGAGCATGTCCAGCCACTCCGCGACCTTGTCGCGGTGCTGGTCGGTGGGCAGCTGCGCGGCCCGCCAGGCGATGCCGCGCACGCCGTGGTCCTGCAACAGCCGCTCCAGTGGGTCGTCCGCCGCCGCTGCCGCCTCCCGCTCCCGGTCGGCGAGCTTCTGCAGCAGCTCCTGCTCGGTGTGCTGAAGGGCGCTGACCAGCGCCTCGGGGTCCTCGGCCGTGAGAAAACCGGCGTGCACCCGGAAGAACCGCTGGAGGGCGTCGCAGTGCTCCATGGTGGGCCGGCGGTCGCCGTTGATGAGGGCGCCGGCCTGCTGCCGGGACATGCCCGCGCCGTCGGCGATCTCCTGCTGGGTGTACCTGCGGCCGTTGGGCTTCAGGCGGGTCCGCCGCAGCAGGTCGAGCCGCTGCAGGAACCGGGCCTGCACATCGGGCTCACCGGCGGGCCGGCCGCTGAGCAGGGCCTTGACCACCTGCTCCGGCACTCCGGAGGCGACGGACAGCCGGGCGGTGTCGAAGACCTCGGCGTGCGGCACGCCGAGCCGGTCGGCGAGCGCGGTGACCCGGGAGACGACGGCCGGCAGCACGGCCGTACGCGTGGCGCCCGGACCCTCGACGAAGCCACCCGTCACCGACGATTCTCCTACGTCTCTCACAGGCTTCTCACAAGCGGATGCCGTGACTTACCCGGCGTGAACTTCCCGGAGCGTAGCGGGTGCCTCGAACTCACATCCAGGTCTCGCCACAACTGTGGCCAATTTCAGCCGTCAACAGGCACGAAATGCCACGATAGTTGACACGCATCAGCCCGGGGCACCAGGATCAGGGCGCCGCGTCAAGGCCGCACAGGCAAGAGGGGTGACCTCCCGATGGCATTTCAGGCAGGAGGGCAGCGGCCGGCACCGCGGCCCGTCCCCGAGAACCCAGAGGCCCAGGCCTACCTGGAGGACTGCGCCGGGCTTCTGGAGGCCGTCTCCTTCCCCTCGCTCGTCGTGGACCACTGCTGGGACGTCGTGCTCACCAACAGTGCCTTCCGGTCACTTTTCCGCGGCGTCGGCCCGCACCCCACGGCCATGCCCGACGGCAACTTCCTCCGGTTCGTGCTCTTCCACCCCGACGCGCCCACGGTGCTCGGCGAGCACGAGGCGAGCTGGTGCCTGCCGCTGCTCGCGCACTTCGCGCGGGCGGTGGAGAGCCACGGCCCCGACCACGGCCTGCAGGCCATCCGCCGCGAGATCGCCCAGGACCCGATCATGGAGGCCGCCTACCGGCACGGCCTGCCGCACTGGATCCGCGCGGTCGGCGAGGAGGCCGCCGAGATCGACGGCGCCGTGCGGCCGCTGCTGCACCCGGACCCGCGCTGGGGCGCCACCGACTGCCGGGTCGTCGCCGAGACGTCCCGGACGCTGGAGGAACTGGGCTGCACCCGGCTCACGTTCGTCCTGCGCGAGGCCCGCCGCGCCCCGTCCCGGGACCGCAGGACGCGCCGCGCCGCCTCCCACCTCAGGGTCGTCCCGGCGGCCGGCTGACCCGCGGGGCCGCCCCTTCGGCGGCCTCACGCCGACCTCTTCCCGACCGCGTGTGGTGTGTGACATAGTACTGGCGTGAGCAAGCCGCTGACCTGCGATGTCGTGGTGATCGGCGCCGGAGTGGTCGGCGCCGCCTGCGCGCTGTACGCGGCCCGGGCGGGTCTGGACACCGTCGTGGTGAACCGCGGCCCGGTGGCCGGCGGGACGACCGGCGCGGGGGAGGGCAACCTCCTCGTCTCCGACAAGGAACCCGGCCCCGAACTCGACCTGGCGCTGCTCTCCGCCCGCCTGTGGGCCGAACTGGCCGCGGAAGGACTGGGTGAGGCCGTCGAGTACGAGGCCAAGGGCGGACTCGTCGTCGCCGGCACGGACGCGGTCCGGGCCGCACTGGCGGAACTGGCCGCAGGACAGCGCGCGGCCGGGGTCGAGGCGGTGGACGTGCCCGCCGACCGGCTCGCCGATCTGGAACCGCAACTGGCGCCCGGCCTCGCGGGCGGCGTGCACTACCCGCAGGACGCCCAGGTGATGCCCGCCCTCGCGGCCGCGCACCTGCTGCGCGCGTCCGGCGCCCGGCTGTGCACCGGCCGGGAGGTGACCGGGGTGCTGCGCGGCCCGGGCGGGGCGGTGCGCGGAGTGCGGACCGACCGGGGCGACCTCCACGCCCCCGCGGTGGTGAACGCGGCCGGCACCTGGGGCGGCGAGGTCGCCGCCCGGGCCGGTGTGTCGCTGCCGGTGCTGCCCCGGCGCGGCTTCGTCCTGGTCACCGAACCGCTGCCGCCCAGGATCCGGCACAAGGTCTACGCCGCCGACTACGTGGCCGACGTGGCGAGCGACGCGGCGGAACTGCAGACCTCCGCCGTGGTCGAGGGAACGCCCGCCGGACCGGTCCTCATCGGCGCCAGCCGCGAACGGGTCGGCTTCGACCGCTCGGTCTCGCTGCCGGCCCTGCGCGCGCTCGCGGCCGGCGCCACCCGCCTCTTCCCGTTCCTCACCGGCGTACGCGCCCTGCGCGCCTACGCCGGGTTCCGGCCCTACCTGCCGGACCATCTGCCCGCGATCGGCCCCGACCCCCGGGCGCCCGGCCTGTTCCACGCCTGCGGCCACGAGGGCGCGGGCATCGGGCTCGCCCCCGGCACCGGGCAGCTGATCGCCGCGGCGCTGACCGGGCGGACGCCCGCTGTGGACCCCACGCCGTTCCGGCCCGACCGCTTCCCCGAGGAGGCCGCGTGAATCCCCTGGAACGGGCGGCGGCACGCCCCGGGCCCGCCTTCACCGTCACCTTCGACGGACGGCCCGTCGAGGCGCTGCCCGGGCAGACGGTCGCCGCCGTGCTGTGGGCGGCGGGCGTCACCTCCTGGCGCACCACCCGCGGCGAGGGCCGGCCGCGCGGCGTGTTCTGCGGCATCGGCGTCTGCTTCGACTGCCTGGTGACCGTCAACGGCCGCCCCAACCAGCGGGCCTGCCTGCTGCCGGCCGGGCCGGGCGACACGATCGTCACACAGGACGGCACCGGACACGAAGGAGCGGACCGTGCCCCATGACCCCGGCGCCGACGCGCCGGACCCCGGGCCCGCCGCGGCGGAGCAGCGCACCGACCTCGCCGTGATCGGTGCCGGGCCCGCCGGGCTCGCCGCCGCGCTCGCGGCCTGCGCGCGGGGCGTGCGGGTCACGCTCGTCGACGCCGCGCCCGAGCCGGGCGGCCAGTTCCACCGGCAGCCCGCCGCCGGACTCGGGGCCCGGCGCCCCCAGGCGCTGCACCACCGGTGGCGGACCTGGGAGCGGCTGCGCGACGGACTCGCCGCCGGGTCCGTGCGCACCCTGACGGACCACCACGTGTGGTGCGTGGAGCGCGTCCCGGACGGTTTCACCGTGCACGCTCTGCTCGGGCCCCGGCAGGAGGAGCCGGCCGAGGTGCACGCCCGGTCCGTGCT
Source organism: Streptomyces sp. NPDC085931 (assembly GCF_044540565.1). Lineage (NCBI taxonomy): Bacteria > Bacillati > Actinomycetota > Actinomycetes > Kitasatosporales > Streptomycetaceae > Streptomyces > Streptomyces sp. NPDC085931. The sequence continues at coordinate 42,267 of NZ_JBITSK010000001.1, read as the reverse complement.
CCTGGCCACCGGCGGCTACGAGACGGTGCTGCCCTTCCCCGGCTGGACACTCCCGGGCGTCGTCACCGCCGGGGGAGCCCAGGCCCTGCTCAAGGGCAGCCTCGTGGTGCCGGGGCGCCGGGCCGTCGTCGCCGGGTCGGGGCCGCTGCTGCTGCCCGTGGCGACCGGCCTCGCGGCCGCCGGGACCGAGGTCGCCGCCCTGGTGGAGTCCACCGGGCCGGAGCGCCTCGCCCGTCACGCCCGGGCCCTGGCCGACAAGCTCCCGGAGGGCGCCGGGTACGCCGCGCGCCTCCTGCGCCACCGTGTGCCGGTCCTGGTCCGGCACACCGTGGTCCGCGCCCACGGCGACGACCGGCTGACCGGGGTGACGGTCGCCGCCCTCGGCCCCGACGGCCGGGTCCGGCCCGGCACCGAGCGGCACCTCGCGTGCGACACCCTCGCCGTCGGCCACGGCATGCTCCCGCACACCGACCTCGCACTGAGCCTCGGCTGCCGTCTCGACGGCCTCGCCGTGGCCGTCGACGACGAGCAGCGCACCGACGTGCCCGGGGTGTGGGCGGCCGGGGAGGCCACCGGCATCGGCGGCGCGGCCCTCGCCCTCGCCGAGGGGCACATCGCCGGCTGCTCGGCCGCCGCCCGGCTGCGCGGCACCGCCCCGGACCCGGCCCCCGCCGCGCTGCGGGCCCGGGGGCGGCTCAGGAGATCCGCCGCGGCCCTGGGTTCCGCCTGGGCGCCGCCCGCGCACTGGGCCGAGCAGGTCACCGACGACACCGTCGTCTGCCGCTGCGAGGAGGTGACCGCCGGGACCGTGCGCCACGCCCTGGACCTCGGCGCCGGCGACGAGCGGACCGTGAAGCTGCTGACCCGGGCCGGCATGGGCTGGTGCCAGGGCCGGATCTGCTCCCCGGCGGTGGCCGGTCTCGCCGGCTGCGCGCCCACTCCGGCCCGGCGGCCGCTGGCCCGTCCCGTACCGCTCGGCGTCCTCGCCCGGCACCACCCCCAGGAGGAACCGTCATGACCGACCAGCACCGCCCCTGGCGCGGCGTCCTCGTCGCCACCGCGCTCCCGCTGAGGGACGACCTGTCCGTGGACCTCGACCGGTACGCCGAGCACTGCGCCTGGCTGGTCGACAGCGGCTGCGACGGCGTCGTGCCGAACGGCTCCCTCGGCGAGTACCAGGTGCTCACCCCCGAGGAGCGGAGCCGGGTCGTCGAGACGGCGGTCGCCGCGGTCGGCGGGGAGCGCGTCATGCCCGGCGTCGCCGCCTACGGCTGCGCCGAGGCCCGGCGCTGGGCCGAGCAGGCCGCCGAGGCCGGCTGCCGGGCCGTGATGCTGCTGCCGCCCAACGCCTACCGCGCCGACGAGCGCGCCGTCCTCGCCCACTACGCCGAGGTGGCGCAGGCGGGGTTGCCGGTCGTCGCGTACAACAACCCGATCGACACCAAGGTCGACCTCGTGCCGGAACTGCTCGCCCGGCTGCACGGCGAGGGCCTCGTCCAGGCGGTGAAGGAATTCTCCGGCGACGTCCGCCGGGCCTACCGGATCGCCGAACTCGGGCCCGAACTGGACCTGTTGATCGGGGCGGACGACGTCCTGCTGGAGCTGGCCGTCGCCGGCGCCAAGGGCTGGGTGGCGGGGTATCCCAACGCGCTGCCCCGGGCCTCGGTCGAGCTCTACCGCGCGGCCGTCGCCGGCGACCTCGGCACCGCGCTGCCGCTGTACCGGCGGTTGCACCCGCTGCTGCGGTGGGACTCGCGGGTGGAGTTCGTCCAGGCCATCAAGCTGTCCATGGACCTCGTCGGCCGTCACGGCGGCCCCTGCCGCCCGCCCCGGATGCCGCTGCCGCCCGGGCAGGAGGCCGCCGTCCGGGCCGCCACCGAGAAGGCCGTCGCCGCCGGACTCGCCTAGCAAAGGACCGATCATGCGCAGCGGACTCGTCCTGCACGCCGTCGACTCGCACACCGAGGGCATGCCGACCCGGGTGATCACCGGCGGCATCGGCACCATCCCCGGCGCCACCATGAACGAGCGGCGGCTGTGGTTCCGCGAACACCGGGACGACATCAAGCAGTTGCTGATGAACGAACCGCGCGGCCACTCCGCCATGAGCGGCGCGATCCTGCAGCCGCCGGCCCGGCCCGACTGCGACTGGGGCGTCGTCTACATCGAGGTCTCCGGCTATCTGCCGATGTGCGGGCACGGCACCATCGGCGTGGCGACCGTGCTCGTGGAGACCGGCATGGTCGAGGTCGTCGAGCCGGTCACCACCATCCGGCTGGACACCCCGGCGGGCCCGGTGGTGGCCGAGGTGGCCGTCGAGGACGGGGCCGCCAAGGAGGTCACCCTGCGCAACGTGCCCTCCTTCGCCCCCGGCCTCGACCGCGAGGCCACCCTCGCCGACGGGCGGACGGTGACCTACGACCTCGCCTTCGGCGGCAACTTCTACGCCATCCTGCCGCTGGAGCGGTTCGGCCTGCCCTTCGAGCGGTCCCGCAAGGACGAGATCCTGGCCGCGGGCCTGTCCCTGATGGCCGCCGTCAACGCCGAGGACCCCCCGGTCCACCCGGAGGATCCCTCCATCCGCGGCCTGCACCACGTCTACCTGGCCGCCCCCGGATCCACCGCCCGGCACTCCCGGCACGCCATGGCCATCCACCCCGGCTGGTTCGACCGCTCGCCCTGCGGCACCGGCACCAGCGCCCGCATGGCCCAGCTGCACGCGCGCGGCGAACTCCCGCTGCACACCGAGTTCGTCAACGAGTCCTTCATCGGCACCCGGTTCACCGGCAGACTGCTCGGCACCACCGAGGTCGCCGGGCGCCCGGCCGTCCTGCCCAGCTTCACCGGACGCGCCTGGATCACCGGCACGGCCCAGTACCTGCTCGACCCCGACGACCCGTTCCCGGCCGGGTTCGTCCTGTAGCCGCACGTCCCCCAGGAGAGGAGACCCCGACCGTCATGGCCCCGCAGCACACCCCCGCCCTGCCCGTGCTGGGCAGCAGGAAGCCCAGCCACCGGGAGCGGGTCGCCGACGCGCTGCGGGCCGCCCTGATCGCCGGCGAACTGCGCCCCGGCGAGGTCTACTCGGCGCCCGGCCTCGCCGCCCGCTTCGGCGTCTCGGCCACCCCCGTGCGCGAGGCCATGCTCGACCTCGCCAAGGAGGGCCTGGTCGACACCGTGCCCAACAAGGGCTTCCGGGTCACCGCCGTCTCCGAGAAGCAACTCGACGAGTACACCCACATCCGGTCGCTCATCGAGATCCCCACCACGGCCGGTCTGGCGGTCACGGCCGACCCGGTGGCCCTGGAGGCGCTCCGGCCGGTCGCCCGGGAGATCGTCACCTCGGCCGCGTCGGGCGACCTCATCGCCTACGTCGAGGCCGACCTGCGCTTCCACCTCGGCCTGCTGGCCCTCGCGGGCAACGACCACCTGGTCGACGTCGTCCGCGATCTGAGGCGCCGCTCCCGGCTGTACGGGCTGACCGCGCTGGTCGAACAGGGGCGGCTGGAGGCCTCGGCGGAGGAGCACCTGGAGATCCTGGACGCGCTGCTCGCCCGGGACGAGGAGGCCGTCCGGGCGGTGATGACCCGCCACCTGGGCCACGTCCGGGGCTTGTGGGCGGCCCGCTGACCCACTGTTTTGCGCGTTTACGCAAGCAGCTTGCGTAAATTGCGCTACGCTTGCGGGCATGACACGACGACTTGCCGAGGTGGCGAAGAAGGTCGGGGTCAGCGAGGCCACGGTCAGCCGGGTGCTCAACGGCAAGCCGGGAGTGTCCGAGCCGACCCGGCAGGCGGTGCTCTCCGCCCTGGACGTGCTCGGCTACGAGCGGCCCACCCAGCTGCGCGGCGAGCGCGCCCGGCTGGTCGGCCTGGTCCTGCCCGAGCTGCAGAACCCCATCTTCCCCGCGTTCGCCGAGGTCATCGGCGGCGCCCTGGCCCAGCTCGGGCTGACCCCCGTGCTGTGCACCCAGACCCGGGGCGGCGTCTCCGAGGCGGACTATGTGACGCTGCTGCTCCAGCAGCAGGTCTCCGGCGTCGTCTTCGCCGGCGGGCTCTACGCCCAGGCCGACGCGCCGCACGACCACTACCGCCAGCTCGCCGAGCGCAACATCCCGGTCGTGCTGGTCAACGCGGCCATAGAGGATCTGGGCTTCCCGGGGGTGTCCTGCGACGACGCGGTGGCCGTCGAACAGTCCTGGCGGCACCTCGCCTCGCTCGGCCACGAGCGGATCGGGCTGGTGCTCGGGCCCGGCGACCACCTCCCCTCGGCGCGCAAGCTGGCCGCCGCGCGGGCGGTCGGGCACGTCCCCGACGAGTTCGTCGCCCGCGCCATGTTCTCCATCGAGGGCGGCCACGCGGCGGCGGCCCGGCTCATCGACCGGGGCGTCACCGGCTTCATCTGCGCCAGCGACCCGCTCGCCCTCGGCGTCGTACGGGCCGCCCGCCGCAAGGGACTCGACGTGCCCGGGCGCATCTCGGTCGTGGGCTACGACGACTCGGCGCTGATGAACTGCACCGAACCCCCGCTGACCACGGTCCGCCAGCCCATCGAGGCCATGGGCAAGGCCGTCGTGGAGCTGCTCAACGCGCAGATCAGCGGGGGTTCCGTGGCGGCGGAGGAGCTCTTGTTCGAGCCGGAGCTGGTGGTGCGGGGATCGACCGCGCAGGCACCGCGCAGCTGAGATCCGTTCAGCTGTCGAATAATTACATATTCCGCGCGACATCTTGCGGTCCGTTGTCGCCGGTGCTTGAGTGTGCGGCGCCCCCGCTCCTTTCCTGAGGCGTCCAACTCGCTCCTGCCCTAAGGGGTCCACCGATGAGAAGCACCGGGATCCGCCGCACACTCGCCCTGCTCGGCGTCAGCGCCCTCGCGCTCACCGCCTGCGGCGGGAACGCCGACGAGTCCGCCGGCGGCAAGACCCGCATCACGGTCAACTGCATGCCGCCCAAGAGCGCCAAGACCGACCGCGCCTTCTTCGAGGAGGACGTCGCCGCCTTCGAGAAGAAGCACCCGGACATCGACGTCGTCCCGCACGACGCGTTCCCCTGCCAGGACCCGAAGACGTTCGACGCCAAACTCGCCGGCGGCCAGATGGAGGACGTCTTCTACACGTACTTCACCGACGCCCGCCATGTCGTCGACATCAACCAGGCCGCCGATCTCACGCCGTACGTCGAGGAGTTGAAGAGCTACGGCACGATCCAGAAGCAGCTGCGCGACATCTACACCGTCGACGGCAAGGTCTACGGCATCCCGCGCACCGGCTACTCGATGGGCCTGATCTACAACAAGGCGCTCTTCGAGAGGGCCGGCCTCGACCCCGACCGGCCGCCCACGACCTGGGCCGAGGTCCGCACCGCCGCCAGGAAGATCGCCAAGCTGGGCGGCGGCACCGTCGGCTACGCCGACTACAGCGCCCAGAACCAGGGCGGCTGGCACTTCACCGCCGAGCTGTACTCCCAGGGCGGCGCCGTCGTCAGCGCCGACGGCGAGAAGGCCACCGTCGACACCCCCGAGGGCCGGGCCGTGCTGCAGACCCTGCACGACATGCGCTGGACGGACGACTCCATGGGCAGCAAGCAGCTGCTCGTCATCAACGACGCCCAGCAGATGATGGGTTCGGGCAAGCTCGGCATGTACCTCGCCGCCCCCGACAACATCCCCATCCTCGTCAAGGAGAAGGGCGCCGACTACGAGGACATCGCCATCGCCCCGATGCCCGGCGGCAAGGCCACCCTCGTCGGCGGCGACGGCTACATGGTCAGCAAGAAGGCGAGCCCCGCGCAGATCCGCGCCGCCCTGAAGTGGCTGGACCACATGTTCCTCACCCCCGGCGACGGCTTCCTCGGCGACTACGCCCGCGCCAAGAAGCACGACGCCCCGGTCGGCCTGCCCGAGCCGCGCCTGTTCACCGGCGCCGCCGACGCCAAGGACCAGCAGGTCAAGAAGGCCAACGCCAACGTCCCGGTGGAGAACTACCAGCCCTTCCTCGACGGCAACCAGCGCCTCGACATGAAGATCGAGCCGCCGCACGCCCAGCAGATCTACTCCGTCCTCGACGGGGTCGTCTCGGCCGTCCTCACCAAGGAGGACGCCGACATCGACCGGCTGCTGAAGGACGCGTCGGGCAAGATCGACGGCATCCTGGCGCGGGGCTGAGCCCGATGAGGAACCCGGGTCCGATGCCCCTGGAGAGGGCCGAGCGCCCCTCCCGCCCGGCGATCGAGGTCCGCCCGGTGCAGGCGCCGCCCCCGGCAGGGGACCGGAGGCGGCGCCGCCTCGCCGACCAGGGCCGCGCCTACGCCTTCCTCCTCGGCGGGCTGGTCTGCTTCGCCCTGTTCTCCTGGTACCCGGCGATCCGCGCGGTCGTGATCGCCTTCCAGAAGTACACGCCCGGCTCCGACCCCGAGTGGGTCGGCACCGCCAACTTCACCCGCGTCGTGCAGGACCCCGAGTTCGCCGCCGCCTGGCGCAACACCCTCACCTTCACCCTGCTCGCCCTGGTCATCGGCTTCGCGGTCCCGTTCGTCCTGGCCCTCGTCCTGAACGAACTGCGCCATGCCCGCGCCTTCTTCCGGGTCGTGGTCTACCTGCCGGTGATGATCCCGCCGGTGGTCAGCGCCCTGCTGTGGAAGTGGTTCTACGACCCCGGCGCCGGCCTCGCCAACGAGGCGCTGCGCCTGCTGCACCTGCCGACCTCGAACTGGTCCAACGGCGCCGACACCGCCCTGGTCTCCCTCGTCATCGTCGCCACCTGGGCCAACATGGGCGGCACCGTCCTGATCTACCTCGCCGCCCTGCAGTCCGTCCCGGGCGAGCTGTACGAGGCGGCCGAACTGGACGGGGCGGGCCTGCTGCAACGCGTCCGGCACGTCACGATCCCGCAGACCCGGTTCGTCATCCTCATGCTGATGCTCCTGCAGATCATCGCCACCATGCAGGTGTTCACCGAACCGTTCGTCATCACCGGCGGCGGCCCGGAGAACGCCACGGTCACCGTCCTGTACCTGATCTACAAGTACGCCTTCCTCTACAACGACTTCGGCGGCGCCTGTGCGCTGAGCGTGATGCTCCTGCTGCTGCTCGGCGCGTTCTCCGCCGCCTACCTCCGACTCACCCGGACCGACGGGGAGACCGCATGAGCAGCACCCGCACCCTCGTCTCCCCGGCCGTCCTGGCCCGCCCGCGCGGCCGGGCCGTCTACTGGAGCGTCTTCACCGCAGTCGTCCTGCTCTTCGCGCTCGCCTTCCTCTTCCCCGTCTACTGGATGGTCACCGGGGCGCTGAAGTCCCCGGACGAGGTGGCCCGGACCCCGCCGACCCTGGTCCCCGAGACCTGGCGGCCGGGCGGTTACACGGACGCCTGGGAGCTGATGCAACTGCCGGTCCACCTGTGGAACACGGTGGTCCAGGCGGCCGGCGCCTGGCTGTTCCAGCTGGTGTTCTGCACGGCCGCCGCCTACGCCCTGTCCAAGCTGAAGCCGGTCTTCGGCACGGTGATCCTGGGCGGCATCCTCGCCACCCTGATGGTTCCGGCGCAGGCCCTCGTCGTACCGAAGTACCTGACCGTCGCCGACCTCGGCCTGCTCAACGACCCGCTCGCCATCTGGCTGCCGGCCGTCGCCAACGCCTTCAACCTCTACCTGCTCAAGCGGTTCTTCGACCAGATCCCGCGCGATGTGCTGGAGGCCGCCGAGATGGACGGGGCGGGGCGGCTGCGGGTGCTGTGGTCGATCGTGCTGCCGATGTCCCGGCCCGTCCTGGGCGTCGTCTCGATCTTCGCGCTGGTCGCCGTCTGGCAGGACTTCCTGTGGCCGCTGATGGTCTTCTCCGACACCGGCGAGCAGCCCATCAGCGTCGCCCTCGTCCAGCTGTCGCAGAACGTCCAGCTGACCGTGCTCATCGCCGCCATGGTGATCGCCAGCATCCCCATGGTCGCCCTGTTCCTCGTCTTCCAGCGGCACATCATCGCCGGGATCAGCGCGGGCAGCACGAAGGGCTGACGCCGCCGACCCCTTACGACGAAAGGCACCGACCGTGGGACAGCCCACCCCCGCCTCCCCGTCCTTTCCGCACGACGACTGGTGGCGCGACGCCGTCATCTACCAGGTGTACGTCCGCAGTTTCGCCGACGGCGACGGCGACGGCACCGGCGACCTCGCGGGCGTCCGCGCCCGCCTGCCCTACCTCGCCGACCTCGGCGTGGACGCCCTGTGGTTCACGCCCTGGTACCTGTCCCCGATGAAGGACGGCGGCTACGACGTCGCCGACTACCGGGTGATCGACCCGGCGTTCGGCACCCTCGCCGAGGCCGAGAAACTCATCGCCGAGGCCCTCCAGCTCGGCATCCGCACCATCGTCGACATCGTGCCGAACCACGTCTCCGACCGGCACGCGTGGTTCCGGGCGGCGCTGCGCGGAGGTCCGGAGCGGGAGCTGTTCCACTTCCGCCCGGGCCGCGGCGCCGACGGCGAACTCCCGCCGAACAACTGGCGTTCCGAGTTCGGCGGCCCCGCCTGGACCAGGGTCGCGGACGGCTCCTGGTACCTCCATCTGTTCGCCCCCGAGCAGCCCGACCTGGACTGGTCCCACCCGGCGGTCCGCCAGGAGCACGAGGACGTCCTGCGCTTCTGGCTGGAGAGGGGCGTCGCCGGCGTCCGCATCGACTCGGCCGCCCTGCTGGTGAAGGACCCGGAGCTGCCGGACCTCACCGAGGGCCGCGACCCGCACCCGTACGTCGACCGCGACGAGCTCCACGACATCTACCGCTCCTGGCGGGCGATCGCCGACGAGTACGGCGCCGTCTTCGTCGGCGAGGTCTGGCTGCCGGACACCGAGCGCTTCGCGCGCTACCTGCGCCCCGACGAGCTGCACACCGCCTTCAACTTCTCCTTCATGACCTGCCCCTGGGACGCGCGGCGGCTGCGCCGCTCCATCGACGAGACGCTCGCCGAACACGCCCCCGTGGGCGCCCCCGCCACCTGGGTGCTGTGCAACCACGACGTGACCCGCACGGTCACCCGCTACGGCCGCGAGGACACCGGCTTCGACTTCGCGGCCAAGGCCTTCGGCACCCCCACGGACCCGGTTCTCGGCACCCGCCGGGCCCGCGCCGCCGCCCTGCTGTCGCTGGCCCTGCCCGGCGCGGTCTACGTCTACCAGGGGGAGGAACTGGGCCTGCCCGAGGCCGACATCCCCCTGGACCGGATCCAGGACCCCATGCACTTCCGCTCCGGCGGCACCGATCCCGGCCGGGACGGCTGCCGGGTCCCGCTGCCGTGGACGGCCGGCGCACCGCACGCGGGGTTCGGCGGCGAGCCCTGGCTGCCCCAGCCGGAGGGCTGGGCGCAGTACGCCGCCGACCGGCAGGCCCTGGACCCCGCGTCGATGCTGAGCCTGTACCGCGAGGCCATCCGGCTGCGCCCGGCCCTCGGCACCGGACCGCTCACCTGGCTGCCCGCCCCGGACGGTGTCCTCGCGTTCCGCCGGACCACGGGGATCTGCCTGGTGAACCTCGCCGGCACCCCCGCCGCCCTGCCCGCCCATTCCGGGCTCCTGCTCGCCAGCGGCCCGCTGGACGCCGACGGGCGGCTGCCGAAGGACACGGCGGTCTGGCTGCGCGCCTGAGACCGCACCGCGCTGTCCCCGTACCCCCCACCACGAAGGGATGAGCCCATGCAGGCCCGTAGATCTGTCAGGGGCATGTCAGTACTGGCCGCGGCCGTGACCACGGCCGCCGGCACGCTCGTCGCCCTGGCCCCCGCCCCCGCCCACGCCGCCGCGGGCGCCACCGTCCCCTTCACCTCGGTCGAGGCGGAGTCGGCGAGCGGCACCGGCACACGGATCGGCCCCGACCACACCCAGGGCTCCCTCGCCTCCGAGGCCTCCGGACGCCAGGCCGTACGGCTCGCGTCCGGGCAGCGCGTGGAGTTCACCGTGCCCCGGGCGGCCAACGCGGTGAACGTCGCCTACAGCGTCCCGGACGGCCAGTCCGGCTCGCTCGACGTCTACGTCAACGGCCGCAGGCTCGCGAAGACGATCCCGGTGACGTCCAAGTACTCCTACGTCGACACGCCCTGGATCCCCGGCGCGAAGACCCACCACTTCTACGACAACGCCCGCCTGCTGCTCGGGGAGAACGTCCAGGCGGGCGACAAGGTCGCCCTCCAGGCCACGAACGTCCAGGTCACCGTGGACGTCGCCGACTTCGAGCAGGCGCCCGGTCCCGCCTCCCAGCCCGCCGGATCGGTCTCCGTCACCTCGCGGGGTGCCGACCCGAGCGGCCAGGGCGACTCCACCCAGGCCTTCCGCGACGCCATCGCGGCGGCGCGCGGCGGGGTGGTGTGGATCCCGCCGGGCGAGTACCGGCTCACCTCGTCCCTCAACGGCGTGCAGGACGTCACCCTCCGGGGCGCGGGCCACTGGCACTCCGTCGTGCGCACCTCCCGCTTCATCGACCAGTCCACCTCCGCGGGCAACGTCCACATCCGGGACTTCGCCGTGATCGGCGAGGTCACCGAGCGGGTCGACTCCAGCCCCGACAACTTCGTCAACGGCTCCCTCGGACCGAACAGTTCGGTCTCCGGCATGTGGCTCCAGCACCTCAAGGTCGGCCTGTGGCTGACCGGCACCAACGACAACCTGGTCGTGGAGAACAACCGCTTCCTCGACATGACCGCCGACGGCCTCAACCTCAACGGCCACGCCCGCGGGGTCCGCGTCCGCCACAACTTCCTGCGCAACCAGGGCGACGACGCCCTCGCCATGTGGTCGCTGAACGCGCCGGACGTCGACAGCAGCTTCGAGAACAACACCGTCACCCAGCCGAACCTCGCCAACGGCATCGCGATCTACGGCGGCACGGACATCGCCGTGCGGAACAACCTGATCTCTGACACCAACGCCCTCGGCAGCGGCATCGCCATCTCCAACCAGAAGTTCCTCGACCCCTTCCACCCGCTCGCCGGCACCATCACCGTCGCCGGCAACACCCTCGTGCGCACCGGCGCGATGAACCCCAACTGGAACCACCCCATGGGCGCGCTGCGCGTGGACTCCTACGACAGCGCCATCGAGGCGCAGGTGCGGATCACCGACACGACCGTCACCGACAGCCCCTACAGCGCCTTCGAGTTCGTCTCCGGCAGCGGACGCGGACACGCGGCCAGGAACATCACCGTCGACGGCGCGACCGTGCGCAACACCGGCACGGTCGTCGTCCAGGCCGAGACGCAGGGCGCCGCCACCTTCCGCAACGTCACCGCGACCGGCGTCGGCGCCGCGGGTGTCTACAACTGCCCCTACCCGACCGGCTCCGGCACCTTCACGCTGACCGACGGCGGCGGCAACTCCGGCTGGAACACCACCTGGTCGGACTGCTCGACCTGGCCGCAGCCCGGCCAGGGCAACCCCGACCCGGACCCGGGCCGCAACCTCGCCAAGGGCCGCCCGGCCACGGCCACCGGCTCCCAGGACGTCTACACCCCCGCCAAGGCGGTCGACGGCGACGCGCACACCTACTGGGAGTCCGCCAACCACGCCTTCCCGCAGGCGCTGACGGTCGACCTCGGCTCCCGGGAGGCGGTGCGCCGGCTGGTGCTGAAGCTGCCGCCGCAGAGCGCCTGGCAGGCCCGGACCCAGACGCTGTCCGTGCAGGGCAGCGCGGACGGCTCGGCCTGGTCGACGGTGGTCGCGGCGAAGGACTACCGCTTCGACCCGGCCACCGGCAACACGGTCACGGTCGCCCTGCCCGACGGGACCAGCCTGCGTCACCTGCGGGTGCAGGTGACGGCCAACACCGGCTGGCCGGCCGCCCAGTTCAGTGAAGTGGAGGCCTACCTGTCCTGACCGCGCCGGGCGCCTCGCGCCGCGCCGCCCGGAGCTGCCCCCACCCGCGGGTCCGCAGCCCGGCGCAGCGCGGGGCGACGCGCGTGCGCACCTGGTCCCGCGATCTCGCACGTGTCCTCGGTGCAGGAGTACAGCACCTCGACCCCGGCGGCGCGCACGGCGTCGAGGACGGACACGTCCGGCGCGACGGTGAGCGTCCTGCCGGTCGATGCCGGCGGACTCGGCGTGGAAGGGCGGGCACTCGGCGTCGTCCCGGTGCAGGCTCACCCGGACGACGCCGAGTGCCCTCGTCGACCTCTGTGGTGATGGGCCCGGAAATCCGGGGAAGCGCACCGGCACACCTCGCGTACCGGCGACTTTCACACCCCGGTCACGCGCCCCTTCCTTGCCGTTCGGTGTCCCTGAAACACTCCTTCCGCGCAGATTCCGTCATCTTCCGGTCCTCCCCCCCCCGTACCTCAGCACGAGAGGTCTGTCCCCCATGTCCGAAGTCAACCGGCGCCGCTTTCTCCAGCTCGCGGGTGCCACCACGGCCTTCAGTGCCCTGTCCGCCAGCATCCAGCGCGCCGCCGCCCTGCCGGCCAACCACCGCACCGGGTCGATCGAGGACGTGGAGCACATCGTCGTCCTCATGCAGGAGAACCGCTCCTTCGACCACTACTTCGGCACCCTCAGAGGCGTCCGCGGCTTCGGCGACCCCCGCCCCGTCACCCTCGACAACGGCAAACCGGTCTGGCACCAGGAGAAGGACGGCAAGGAACTCCTGCCGTTCCACCCGGACGCCGACGACCTCGGCATGCAGTTCCTGGAGGGCCTGCCGCACTCCTGGCCCGACGGCCAGCAGGCGTACCACGGCGGCAAGTACGACCGGTGGGTGCCCGCCAAGGGCACCACGACCATGGCGTACCTGACCCGCGAGGACATCCCCTTCCACTACGCCCTCGCCGACGCCTTCACCGTCTGCGACGCCTACCACTGCTCGTTCATCGGCTCCACCGACCCCAACCGCTACTACATGTGGTCCGGGTACACGGGCAATGACGGCACCGGCGGCGGCCCGGTCCTGGACAACGCCGAACTCGGCTACGGCTGGACGACCTACCCCGAGCGCCTGGAGCAGGCCGGCATCTCCTGGAAGATCTACCAGGACATCGGCGACGGCCTGGACGCGGCCGGCTCCTGGGGCTGGATCCAGGACGCCTACCGCGGCAACTACGGCGACAACTCCCTGCTGTACTTCGACAAGTACCGCAACGCCCGGCCCGGCGACCCCTGGTACGACAAGGCCCGCACCGGCACCGACGTCAAGAACGGCGACGGCTACTTCGACCGGCTGAGGGCCGACGTCAAGGCCGGGAAGCTGCCCCGGATCTCCTGGATCGCCGCCCCCGAGGCCTTCTCCGAGCACTCCAACTGGCCCTCGAACTACGGCGCCTGGTACATCGCCCAGGTCCTGGACGCCCTCACCGCCAACCCCGAGGTCTGGTCGAAGACGGCCCTGTTCATCACCTACGACGAGAACGACGGCTTCTTCGACCACGTCGTGCCGCCGCTGCCGCCGAAGGACGCCTCCCGGGGCCTGTCCACCGTGGACGTCTCCCCCGACCTCTTCCCGGGCGACAGCCGCAAGACGGCCGGGCCCTACGGACTGGGCCCGCGGGTGCCGATGCTGGTCGTCTCACCCTGGAGCAAGGGCGGCTACGTCTGCTCCGAGACCTACGACCACACGTCGATCCTGCGGTTCATGGAGCGCCGCTTCGGCGTGCGCGAGCCGAACATCTCGCCGTGGCGCCGGGCGATCTGCGGCGACCTGACGGCCGCGTTCGACTTCTCCCGCAAGGACGCGCGCCCGGCCCCGCTGCCCGGCACCGACGCGTACGAGCCGCAGGACCGCGAACGCCACCCCGACTACCGGCCCACCCCGCCCGCCGACCCGCGCATGCCGCGCCAGGAGCGCGGACTGCGCCGCTCCCGGCCGCTGAAGTACGCCCCGCACGTCGACGCCTCCGTCGACGCGGCGGCCGGCAAGCTCACCCTCACCTTCGCCTCCGGCCCGAAGGCGGGCGGCGCCTTCCACGTCACCTCAGGCAATCGCGCCGACGGCCCCTGGACGTACACCACCGAGGCCGGCAAGACGCTCCGGGACACCTGGAACTCGGCCTATTCGGCCGGCTCCTACGACCTGACCGTGCACGGCCCGAACGGCTTCGTGCGCGTCTTCAAGGGCTCGAACGGGACGGCCGGCTGCGAGGTCACCGCCCGCCACCGGGGCGACGACGTCGAGCTGACCTTCACCAACCGCGGCTCCGGCACGGCCCGGCTGCGGATCTCCGACGGCTACGGCGGCAGGCCCTCGGCCGTCACCGTGCGCCCGGGCGCGACCGTGCGGCGCACCGTCGACCTGACCAGGAGCCGCCGCTGGTACGACCTGACCGTCACCGCCGAGGGTGACACGGCCTTCCTGCGGCGGTTCGCGGGGCACGTCGAGAACGGGCAGCCGGGTGTGAGCGACCCGGCGATCATCACCGTGTAGCCGTGGTGAGGTGCCCCGGATCCTGAGGCCGGGGCACCCACGCCGGTTCGGCCGTGGCCGAGCGCGGCTCCAGCGCCAGGACGGCGGCCACCGGATGGTCGTCGTCGGCCGGTGGCCGGGGTGCCTGCCGGCTGAGCAGGACCACGCCCCAGCAGGCCAGCGTGGCCCCGGCGAGCGCCAGCAGCACGCCCGCGGGGCCGCCCTGCAGACGCTCGCCCAGCAGCGACAGGCCGATCACCGCGGCGGCCAGCGGATTGGCCAGGGTCACCATGGCCAGCGGGCCGCCCAGCCCACCCCGGTACGCCGTCTGCGACAGCAGCAGCCCGCCGGCCGCGAACGCCGCCACGAGCAGCGCCACCCCGACGACCTGGAGGCTCAGCACCGGACCGGACCGGTCGGTCGCGGCCACCGTCACCGTCTGGGTGAGGGCCGAAGCGACCCCGGAGGCGACGCCGGACGCGGTGGCGTGCCGCAGGCCGGGCCGGGTGCCCGGCCGGGACAGCACCCCGATCAGGGCGGCCGTGGCCCCGGCCACCGCCAGCGCCTCGGGCACGCTCAGCACGTCGTCGGGCGCCGGGCCGGACGCCGTGACCAGGATGGCGCCCAGGCCCAGCAGGGTCAGCGCCGTGCCCTTCCACTCGGCCGCGGCCACCCGCCGCCCCGCCAGCCGCGCCCCCAGGGGCACCGCCGCGACCAGGGTGAGCGCGCCGAGCGGCTGCACCACGGTCAGCGGGCCGTACCGCAGCGCCACCACGTGCAGCAGCGCGGCCGCCGCGTTCAGCCCGACCGACCACCACCAGGCGCCGCTGCCGAGCAGCCGCAGGGCGCCCGGGCCGGGGGAGCGGGCGGCGAGCCGCTCCTGGGCGACCGCGGCGGCCGCGTAGGCCACGGCGGAGACGAGGGAGAGGGCGACGGCGACCAGCACGGCGTTCACCGGCCCGCCCCCACCAGCGACCGCTCGTCCCGCTGCGCCGGGACCAGGCCCTCGGGTGCGCGGCCGGCCGTGGACGCCGTGCGGCGCGGCAGGGGGAGGGCCGCGAGCACGAGGCCCAGCAGGGCCGCCGCCACGATCGCGTCGAGCCAGTAGTGGTTCGCGGTGCCGACGATCACCAGCAGCGTCAGCAGGGGATGCAGCAGCCACAGCCACCGCAGGCGCGAACGGGTCGCGACGATCAGCCCGATCGCCACCATCAGCGCCCAGCCGAAGTGCAGCGAGGGCATCGCCGCGAACTGGTTCGACAGGGAGTCGGTCGCCGGATCGCCGTACACCGACGGCCCGTACAGCCGCGCGGTGTCCACGAGACCGGCCGCGGCGAGCATGCGCGGCGGGGCGAGCGGGAAGAGCAGGTGCAGCGCCAGCGCGGCGGCGGTCAGCGCGGCCAGGACCCGGCGGGCCCACACGTAGTGGGCCGGGCGGCGCAGATAGAGCCAGACCAGGAAGGCGGCGGTGGCCGGGAAGTGGACCGTCGCGTAGTACGTGTTGGCCGCGTGCACCAGGCCGTCGCCGTGCAGCAGCAGGGACTGCACCGCCCCTTCGCCCGGCAGCCGGACCGCTCGCTCGAAGTCCCACACCCGGTGCGCGTGGGCGAAGGCCTCACCGGTGTGGCCCGTGGCCAGTTGCCGGCCGAACTTGTAGACGAGGAAGAGCCCTGCGACGAGCAGGAGCTCCCGGACGAGCGGTGGTCGCGCTATCGCGTCGGACCCCGCCGGCGCAGGCTCGGTGCGGGCATTCATCCCCCGGCCCCTTCGGTGACGGTGGTGCTGTTATCGGTACGAGTGCGTACCGATACGCCAGTGTACCGATACGGCCGCGTACCGGTACACTGGCGTATCGATAGACGAGGAACACAGCACCGGCCGGGAATACTCCGGCCGCCGACGAGAGCCGGGAGCACACGCCATGACGTCGCAGGCAGCGGACCGACCCGAGCAGGTCGGTTCCTCGCGCCGCTCCAAGATCACGCCGGAGCGTGAGCAGGAGTTCTTCGACGCCGTGCTGGAACAGCTGCGCGAGTGCGGCTACGACGCCGTCACCATGGAGGGGATCGCCGCCAGCACCCGCTGCAGCAAGTCCACGCTGTACCGCCAGTGGAAGACCAAGCCGCAGTTCGTCGCGGCGGCACTGCGCTCCCACCGGCGCACGCGCTGCGTCGACACCGGCTCGCTCGCCGAGGACCTGCGGGAGGCCGCCCGGGCGATCGGCGACCTGTCCGGCCGCGACACCAAGCTGCTGCACGCGCTCGCCCACGCCGCCGGGCAGGACCCGGAGCTGCAGTGCGCGCTGCGCGAGGCGGTGGTGGAGCCGGAGATCGCCGCGCTGAAGGAGATCGTCCGGCGCGCGGTCGAGCGCGGGGAGGTGCCCGCCGACCACCCGGCGCTGCCGTACATCCCGGCCCAGATGCTGGGCGTGCTGCGGCTGCGGCCCGTCCTTGAGGGCCGGCCCGCCGACCCGGACTACCTCGTGCGTTTCGTGGAGGCCGCGGTGCTGCCGGCACTGGGCCTGACCTGAGACCCGGGCCGCCGTCCACGGATGACCGGACGGCGACCCGGCCGCGCCGACCCGTGGGGACGGGGGCGGTGCGCACCCCCGGCCGGGTGGGGTGCCCCTGTGAGCGGCGGTGGCGCCCCACTCGGCCGACCGGTGCCCGCGGTGGGGCACAGGATCAGACGTCCTGGCCGTTGCCCCTGCCCGACGACGCCTTGATGCCGCGGGCGATCTCGTCCAGGACGGACTCCTTCTGGTCGGCGTCGACGCCGAACCGCACGACGACCATCAGCTTCGTGTTCACGGGGGAGGGGAACGCGAGCGACTCCACGATGCCGTCGGCGCCCTTGCTCGTGACGGCCTTCCAGCGGACCAGGTAGCCCTTCTGGCCGGCCACGGTCACGGCCTTGGAGGCCAGCACGTCGTGCGAGGTGATCCCGCCGTAGGACTTGCCGCCGTAGGACTCCTCGGCGTTGGCCGCGATGTCCGCCTTGGCGATCTCCTCGGGGGTGTCGCCCTTGGTGCCGAGGGCCAGGGCGGGGGCGGAGTAGGCGCCGCCCTCGGTGCAGGTGGAGGCGGTGTCGCCGGGGCACTTGTAGGAGTCCTCGGACGTCACCTGCGCACCGGCCTGGCCCTGCTGCCCGTACCACCCCTTCGGGATGGGCAGGCTGATCCCGCTGACCGGGTCGGTCACCGAGCCGCTCCTGAGCTTCGGGGGCTCGGACCGGTCGGGCTGCGGACTCTGCCCGCCCGATCCGCCCGATCCGCCGGAACCTCCTGATCCGCCGTCACCCTCGGAGCCGCCCGAGCCGCCGTCTCCGCCGGAGCCGCCCGGACCGCCGAAGGGACCGCCCGTGCCGCCCGGTGCCTGCGACGTGGCGGAACCACCGCCGCCGCCGTCGGTCAGCGCGTACACGCCGACACCGATGCCGGCGAGGACGACGACGGCGGCCCCGACGGCGATACCGGCCCGCAGCCGCCGCCCGCGCGGCGGGGACGGCGGCGCGGCGGGATAGCCGGGGTGGGCCGGATAGCCGGCGGCCGCGGGATGGCCGGGGGAGGCGGGGTGACCGAAGGAGGGGGGAGGGCCGAAGGGCGCGGGGTGGCCGCTGCCCGTGCCGTATTGCGGCGTCGGCGCGGCGGCCGCTTCCCGCGCGAAGGGGGAGGCCCCGGCCTCATGCCCCGGGGCGGCCCCTGCGGGAGGCGCGTCCGCCGCCGTGGACGTACCCGCCGCCGAAGGGGACTCGGTCGCGGATATCGGCTCCGCCGCCCCAGCAGGGCCCGGCACCCCCGTACGATCCGGAGCCCCAGCACCGCTCGGCTCCCCCGCACTGCCCGGTGCCCCCGCAGGGCCCGGCTCCGCCGCACCTCCAGGCGCGCCCGTATGGCCCGCTGCCCCCGTACCGCCCGGTGCCGCCGCACCGCTCGATGCCGCCGTGTCCCTCCCCTCCGCCGCGTCGCCGGGTTCCTCCGCGCGTGCCGGGGCTGCCGGGTGGGGTGCGGTGCCGCTCTCGCTCGGCGGTGGTGCCGGCGGGGCGTCGGTCCCGGGCCGCTCCTTGGGGCGGATGTGGGCCGTCCAGGCCCTGCCGTCCCACCAGCGCTCGGTGGCGGGGCCGTCCGCTGTCTGTCCGGGGTCCGGGTACCACCCGGCGGGAGTCTCGCGCGTCATGCCCCCACCGTATGAGGCGTCGGTGA
Organism: Streptomyces sp. NPDC085931; assembly: GCF_044540565.1. Taxonomy (NCBI): domain Bacteria; kingdom Bacillati; phylum Actinomycetota; class Actinomycetes; order Kitasatosporales; family Streptomycetaceae; genus Streptomyces; species Streptomyces sp. NPDC085931. Next base: position 23,705 of record NZ_JBITSK010000001.1, on the reverse strand, counting down.
AAGAGGCATGAGAGGAGTCGGAACCGATTGTTCCACCCGCCCGCGCGCCCGCCCCCGCACCGGGGCCCGGCCCGGTCGCCGCACCGGAGTCCGAAACCTTCGCATCCCACTGGAAACGGCCGAAAAGCGCCGCCCCGGCCGCACACGGCGACGGACGCCGCCGCGCACCCCGGTCCCCGTCTCCGCCGCCCTTGCGTCCCCCGCCGCCCCGGACGCCGAACCCGTACCGCCCGAGGGCGCCGGCCGCCGGCCCGGCGGTCAGGGCCCGTCCGGTGCCGCCGTGCCCCCGGAAGTCGGTGAGGGAACGTCAGCTCCCTTGCAATTGCACGCCGTTGACGCCAAGACGGCTGGTCGCGGCCCAGGCGCGTCGTCCGGCCTTACCCGAAGTCACCCGTCACGGCAACAGGTGCCCCGACCATCCTCCACTCGGGCAGTCGGACGGCTACGCTCGACGTCTGTACGTCGTTCGGGCGACTTGGGGAGGTAGCGGGATGACGGAGGTACGGCCCACGGCCGCCGCCTCGGCTTCCCTGTGGGAGCGCGACGAGGAAGTCGCCGCCGTCACACGGGCGGTCGACAACCTGTGCGCGGACCGCTCCTCGACCGGCGGACTGCTGGTCTTCAGCGGCGAGGCCGGACTCGGCAAGACGGCGCTGCTGGCCGAAACCCGCCGCATCGCCGAGGCGCGCGGCTGCACCGTCTGGTCGGCCCGCGGCGGCGAGACCCTCAGGTCGGTCCCCTTCAACGTGGTACGGCAGCTGCTGCAGCCGGCCCTGGTGTCGATGCTGCCGGAGGAGGCACGCGAGTACCTCGGCGACTGGTACGACATCGCCGGACCCGCCCTCGGCATAGCGGACCCCGGCGGCCGCCAGGCCGACCCGCAGGGCGTGTGCGACGGCCTGGTCGCGGCCGTGCGGCGGCTCTCCCGCCGGTACTGGCCGCTGGTGCTGCTGATCGACGACGCCCACTGGGCCGACCAGGAGACCCTGCACTGGCTCGCCCAGCTGGCCGGGCGGCTGGACGAGCTGTCCGTCCTGGTCGTGGTCGCCCGCCGCCCGGGCGACCTCTCCGGCGCCAGCGCCCGGCACCTGGACACCGTCGCGGCCGCCGCGGACGGCCCGGTCACGACCCTGAGCGCCCTGACCCCGGACGCGACGGCCGGCCTCACCCGCGCCACCCTCGGCGGGCACGCGGACGCCGCGTTCTGCCGCGAGGTCTGGGCCGTCACCGCCGGCAACCCCTACGAGGCCGTCGAACTCCTCGCCCGGGTGCAGGACAGCGAGCTCGATCCGGTCGAGGCCCGGGCCGGGGAACTGCGCGAGCTGAACCGCTCGGCCCGCGGCGGCGGCCTCGTCGCCCGCCTGGAGGAACTCGGCATCGACGCGACCCGGTTCGCCTGGGCCGCGGCCATCCTCGGCACCGGCATCTCCGTCGACCTGGTCGCCAAACTCGCCACGCTCAGGCCCGAGGACGCCCGCCGCTGCGCCGAACTGCTGCGCACCGCCCGCATCCTCACCGAGCCGGACCCCGCCACCGGCCGCGGCGCCGAGGGCGACCTGGAGTTCGTCCACCCGCTCATCGCCACCGCCGTCTACAACTCCATCCCCGACGCGCTGCGCACCGCGATGCACGGCATCGCCGCCCGCATCGTCACCGACGAGGGGCACGGCGCCGCGGCCGCCGCCCGGCACCTGCTGGAGGTCCACCCGGACGACGACGAGGAACTCGTCGGGCAGTTGCGCGAGGCCGCCCGCGAGCACCTCGCCGTCGGCGCCCCGGACGCCGCCCGCCGCTGCCTGGAGCGCGCCCTGAAGGAGCCGCCCCGGCCCGAGTCCCAGCCGCACGTGCTCTACGAACTGGCCGAGGCCACGTTCCTCACCGCACCCGCCCGCACGATCAGCCACCTGCGCACCGCGTTGTCCATGCCCGGACTCGACGGCGAGAAGCGGGTGGACGCCGTCTTCCGGCTCTCCCAGGCGCTCCTGCACAACGACCAGCTGGAGGAGGCGGTCCGCACGGTCGAGGCGGAGGCCGCCCGGCTCGGTCCCGGGCCCGCGCGGATGCGGCTCCAGGCCGTCCACTTCATGTGGGAGGGCCTCCACGCCGGCGAGACCACCTCGCCCGGCCGCTCCCGGCGCCTGGCCGACCTGGCGAGCACGTGCACCGGCCGGGACAACTCCGAACGGGCGCTGCTCATCCTGCGCGGCTTCGACGCCCTGATGCACGGCGAGAACGCCGAGGAGGTCGCCGAGCTGTGCGACCGCGCCCTCGTCAACGGCCGCCTGGCGCCCGGCCTCGGCTGGACCGACACCGAGTGGGGCATCGAACTGCTGCTGATGCTGGCCAACGCCTACGCGTTCACCGACCGCCTCGACCGGGCCGAGACCCTCTACAACGAGGCCCTGCGCGCGTACGAGACGGCCGGCTGGAGCGGCGGCCACCTCGCCCTGGCCCATGCCTACGTCGGGCTCGGCCACCGCAGGCGCGGCCGGCTCAAGGAGGCCGAGGCCTCCCTGCGCGAGTCGCTGCGCCTCGCCGAGCGCGTCGGGCGCGGCCTGCCGCTGTACTGGTCCGCGACCTGCAACCTCGTCGACACGCTGCTGGCCCGTGGCCGGGTCGAGGAGGCCTGGGACGTCGCCGAACGGTACGGCTTCGCCCCGCCCTACCCCTCCACGATCGTCCTGCCCGACCCGCGGTCGGTGCGCGGCCGACTGCTGCTGGCCGTCGGCCGCACCAAGGACGGCATCAACGAACTGGAGGCCGCCGAGAAGGCCGCCGCCGCGCGCGGGCACCACAACCCCGTGCTCGTGCCCTGGGCGACCGAGCTCGCCCGCGCGCTCAGCACCGAGGACCCGGCCCGCGCCGCCCGGCTCGCCGTCGACGTCCGCCGCCAGGCCGAGCGCTTCGGCACGGACACCGCCATAGGGGAGGCCCTGCGCTGCGCCGCCGCCCTGGAGACCGGCCAGCGCGCGGTCCGGCTGCTGGCCCGGGCCGTCACCTACCTGGAGGCCTCGCCCTGCCAGTACGAGCACGCCGCGGCCCGCATCGAGTACGGCGTCGCCGCCCGTTCGACGGCCGACCTGCGGCGCGGCCTGGACCTGGCGGTCTCCTGCGGCGCGGACGGACTGGCGGAACGGGCGCGCGCGGAACTGGCCGCGGGCGCCCCGCGGTGAGCCGCGCGCCGCGGTGACTCAGACGCGCACCAGCTGGTCCGTCACCGCCGCCAGCCGGGCCCGCACCCGCGGGTCGTACGCCGCCTCGTGCGCCCGGGCCGGGCGGGTCCCGTCGAAGTACCGGCCGGTGCCCAGGTCCCGCGTGGCGAGGGCCAGCACGGCGGCCGCCCCGTCGGCGACGGTGTTCCAGGGGGTGACGTCCGCCTCGCGGACCATCGCCGTGTCCATGAAGGTCGCCGGGTGCAGCACGTTCACCGCCACACCGGTGCCGGCCAGCTCCTCGGCGAGGGCGAAGGTGTGCGCGGCGAGCGCGAACTTGCTGCGGCGGTACGCCGCGGTGCCGTCGTAGCCGCGGCCGAACTCGGGGTCGTCGAAGACCGGCGGTTCCTGCCCGGCCGAGCCGACGTTGACGATCCGGGCCGGGGCGTTCGCGCGCAGCACGGGCAGCAGCGCCCGGGTCAGCACGACCGGCGCGAGGTAGTTCACCGCGAGGCGCAGCTCGTGACCGTCGGCGCTCAGCTCGCGGCCCCCACCGGGCGCTCCGGGGCCCACTCCCGCGTTGTTGACCAGCACGTCGAGTTCGGGGTGCGCGTCGGCGACGTGCGCGGCCAGCTCGCGCACCCGCGCCAGGGAGGCCAGGTCCGCGACGAACGCCTCGGCGTCCCCCTCGGTGCGCAGCTCCGCGGCCAGCCGGCCGGTGCGCTCCGGGTCCCGGCCGTGGACGAGGACGACGTGCCCGGCGCGGACCAGTTCGAAGGCGGCGTGCCGGCCGAGCCCCGAGGTGGCGCCGGTGATCAGGAGGGTGGACATGCCCCCACCGTAGGCACGCCGGACGGGCCGGGGCGAGCTGCTGCCGTGCGTACGACCGGCAGGGTCACCCTCCCGCGCCGTCCTCCTGCGCCAGCACCCGCTGGGCCGTCGCGAACGCCGAGTTGGCCGCCGGCACCCCGCAGTACACCGCCGTCTGCAGCAGCACCGCGCCGATCTCCTCGGGGGTGAGCCCGTTGCGGCGGGCCGCCCGGACGTGCATCGCCAGTTCGTCGTGGTGGCCGCGCGCGACCAGCGCGGTGAGGGTGATCATGCTGCGCTCGCGGCGCGACAGCGTCGGGTCGGCCCAGATCTCGCCCCAGGCGTAGCGGGAGACGAAGTCCTGGAACCGGGCCGTGAAGGGCGTCTGCCGGGCCTGCGCCCGGTCCACGTGCGCGTCGCCGAGCACCTGGCGCCGCGCCGCCGTCCCGCCTCGTGCGGGACGGCCGAGGTGGGACCGCAGCGCGGCCAGCACCTCCTCGGGGCACTGCGCGGGCGCCAGGTGCGAGGCGCCCGGGATCTCCACCAGGGCCGCGCCCGGCACCGCGTCGGCGATCTCCCGCAGGTGCGCGGGCGGGGTCGCCGGATCCTCCCGGCCGGCGACGAGCAGGGCCGGCACAGTGATCTCCGCCAGCCGGTCCCGCAGGTCGAACGCGGCGAGCGCGTCACAGCAGGCGGCGTACGCCTCCGGATCGGCCCGGCGGTGGTCCGCCACCAGCTCCGGCACGGTGAAACCGGGCGTGAACCAGCGCGCGTCGGCGGTGTCCGCCAGTGCGGCCAGCCCCTCCCGCCGTACCCGCGCGGCCCGTTCCTCCCACGGCCGGGCCCCGCCGAAGTGCGCCGACGAGCAGATCACGGCCAGCGAGGTGAGCCGCTCGGGGTGGTGCACCGCCAGCTGCAGCCCCACCGCTCCGCCCAGGGACACCCCCGCGTACGCGAACCGCTCGACGCCGAGCGAGTCGGCGAGCGCCAGCACCAGGCCGGCCAGGTCGCCCACCGTGGCGCCCGCCGGGAGGAGCCCGGCCGGCGAACCGCCGTGTCCGGGCAGGTCCCAGCGGATCACGCGGTGGGTGACGGACAGTTCGGGCGCCACCTGGTCCCACAGGGCGTACGAGGTGCCGAGGGAGGGGCCGAGCAGCAGCGGGGGAGCGCCGGCGGGGCCTTCGGCGCGGTGGTGCAGCAGGGTCAACGTCGCTCCAGGGCACGGTCGGTGAGGGTCGGGGCGGAGCCGGTGTAGTGCGTGGGATCGAGGTCGGCGTCCGCCAGCTCCGGCGCCTCGGTGAGCGGACGCCCTTCCGCCGTCAGCCGGGTGAGCAGTTCCCCGGCCCGGGCGCGGCCCAGCACCTCGGCCAGTTCCGCCGACAGCCGCTCGGAGACGATCGCCCCTCCGGTCAGGTCCAGATGGGCGCGCATGGCGCCCGGCCTGACCCGCAGCCCTTCGGTCAGCTCGGCGGTGTCCCGGGCGGCTCCGCCGGCCAGCCGCAGCAGGTCCCGCAGCGGCTCCCACTCGGCGTGCCAGGCCCCGGCCGGGCGTTCGTCCTCCGCCGCCATCGCCCCGTAGAGCGTGGCCGCGAGGTGCGGTGCCCGCCGGGCGGCGGCGGCGACGAGCGTGGACCGTACGGGGTTCGCCTTGTGCGGCATGGCGGACGAGCTGCCGCCGCTGCCCTCGGCGACCTCGGCGATCTCGGTGCGCGACAGGGTGAGGACGTCCACCGCGATCTTGCCGAGGGCACCCGCGGTGAAGGCGAGGCAGCCGGCGAGGTCCGCGACCGGCGTCCGCAGCGTGTGCCAGGGCAAGTCGGGCGCGCGCAGCCCGAGTTCCCGGGCGTACGCCACCGGCAGCGCGGTCGGATCGGCCGCTCCGTAGGCGCCGAACGCCGCCAGCGTCCCGGCCGCGCCCCCCAGTTGGACGGGCAGCGCGTCCCGCACGGCGCTCACCCGGTCCCGGGCGTCGAGCACCAGGGACCGCCACCCGGCGGCCTTGAGGCCGAAGGTGGTCGGCACGGCGTGCTGGGTGAGGGTCCGCCCCGGCAGCGCCGTGTCGCGGTGCTCGGCGGCCAGCTGGGCCAGGGCCTCGCCGGTGCGGCCGAGGTCGGCGAGGACGAGCGCCAGGGTGCGCGAGGCGACCAGCATGGCCGCCGTGTCCAGGATGTCCTGGCTGGTCGCGCCCCGGTGGACGTAGGGGCCGAACGGGTCGCCGACGGCCCGGGTCAGATCGGCGACCAGCGGGATGACCGGGTTGCCGCCCGCCCGCGCCCGGGCCGCCAGGGACCGTGCGTCGAAGGCGCCGGAGCCGGCCGCCTCGGTCACGGCTGTCGCCGCCCCGGCCGGGGCGAGCCCCAGCGCCGCCTGGGCCCGGGTCAGCGCGGCCTCCGCGTCGAGCAGGGCCCGCAGATAGGCGTCGTCGCCGGTCGCCGCCGCGGCCGGCGAGCCGGCCCACCCGGGGGCGAGCAGGCCGGGGTCGCCGAGGGGAGATGTCACTGGAACTCCAGGAAGACCGTCTCGCCTTCGCCCTGAAGGCGGATGTCGAAACGGTACGTGCCGCCCGGCTCCTCGCCCGCGATCAGCGTGTCGCGCCGTTCCTCCGCCACCCGGGACAGCAGCGGGTCGGCCGCGAGGGCCGCGGCGTCGCCCGGCAGGTAGATCCGGGTGTACAGGTGCACCAGGAGCCCTCGCGCGAAGACGCAGACGCTCAGATACGGGGCGCTGCGCCCGCGCGCTCCGGGCCGCAGCGTGCGCGCGTACCAGTGGCCGTCGGCGTCGGTCTGGATGCGTCCCCAGCCGGTGAACTCCACGCCGTTGCGGCCCAGGAAGCCGCCCGAGGCCGGGTCGCGCCGCATCGAGCCGGTGGCGGTGGGCAGGTTCCCCTCCGGGTCCGGGCCCCACAGCTCGATCAGCGCGTCGGGCAGCGGCGCGCCGGCGCCGTCGGTGACGTACCCGTGCACGGTGACGGTGTCCGGGTGCCCGGCGGGTGCGATGTCCTCGCCGCCGCGGAACGGCAGGGCGTGGCCGTAGAACGGGCCGACGGTGTGCGAGGGGGTGGGCAGCACGCTCTCGGGGCGGCTGGTGTCGATCCTCGTCATGGCGGTCAGCGCCCCTCTTCCATCCAGGTGGCCCGGGGGCCGTCCAGCACGATGTCCCAGTGGTAGCCCATCGAGAACTCCGGCACCGACAGGCTGTGGTCGTAGGTGGCGACCAGCCGCTGCCGGGCCGCGTCGTCCGTCACCGACTGGATGATCGGGTCGTAGGGGAACAGCGGATCGCCCGGGAAGTACATCTGCGTCACGAGGCGTTGGGTGAACGCCGTGCCGAAGAGCGAGAAGTGGATGTGCGCGGGCCGCCAGGCGTTGAGGTGCTGGCGCCACGGGTAGGGGCCGGGCTGGACGGTGGTGAAGTGGTAGTGGCCCCGGTCGTCGGTGAGGGTGCGGCCCACGCCCGTGAAGTTCGGGTCGAGCGGGGCGTCGTGCTGCTCGCGCCGATGGGCGTAGCGGCCCGCGGAGTTGGCCTGCCAGATCTCCACGAGCTGGCCGCGCACCGGGCGGCCGTCCCGGTCGAGCACCCGGCCGGAGACGGTGATGCGCTCACCGATCGGCTCGCCGGTGTGCTGCCGGGTGAGGTCGTTGTCGGTCTCGGTGATGTCCCGCTCCCCGAAGGCCGGGGAGCCCAGCTCCACCAGCTCCGGGTCCTGGCGCACGTCGATGGTGACGGGTGGCAGCCGCGGGTGCCGGAGCACCGAGGAGCGGTAGGGCGCGTAGTCGCGGCGCGGCTGGTGCTCGACGGGACCGCCGTCGGCGAGCCGCTTGCCGTAGGCGGCGCGCTCGGCCGCGATCTCCCGATCGATGTCGTGCTGCGTGAGCGTCATGACGTCCCCCGAGAGGTTCTTCCGGACGGCGCCCGGAGGGGCGCGGGGCGGTAGCGGCATGGGGCCGTGCGGCGTTCGACGAGGTGGACGTCCGTCACGTCAGGCCCTCCGGCACGGTGAGTTCGGCGGCGGTCCGGGCGGCGATCTCGCCCGCGCCGACGCCCGGCGCGGTCTCGGCCAGCACCAGAGCGCCGTCGGTGACGTCGAGGACGCCCAGGTCGGTGATGATCCGGTCGACGCAGGCCGTGCCGGTCAGCGGAAGGGTGCACTCGGTGAGGATCTTCGGCGAGCCGTCCTTCGCGGTGTGCGTCATGACGGCCACGACCCTGCGGGCGCCGTGCACCAGGTCCATCGCCCCGCCGATGCCGGTGACCAGCTTGCCGGGGACGGCCCAGTTGGCGAGGTCGCCCCGCGCGGAGACCTGCATGGCCCCCAGCACGGCGACGTCGATGTGCCCGCCGCGGATCATCGAGAAGGACAGGGCGGAGTCGAAGAAGGAGGCGCCCGGCAGGACCGTCACCGTCTCCTTGCCGGCGTTGATCAGGTCCGGGTCGACGGCGTCCTCGGTGGGGTAGGGCCCGGTGCCGAGGATGCCGTTCTCCGATTCCAGGACGACCTCGACGCCCTCGGGCAGGAAGTTGGGGATCAGTGTGGGCAGGCCGATGCCGAGATTGACGTACTGCCCGTCGCGCAGTTCGCGCGCCGCCCGTGCGGCCATCTCCTCGCGGGTCCAGGCCATCAGGAGCTCACCGTCCGCCGCTCGACCCTCTTGTCCGCCGCCTGCTCCGGGGTGAGCGCCAGCACCCGCTGCACGAAGATGCCGGGCAGGTGCACCGCGTCCGGGTCGATCGCGCCGGGTTCCACCAGCTCCTCCACCTCGGCGATCGTCACCCGCCCGGCCATGGCGGCCAGCGGGTTGAAGTTCCGGGCGGACTTGCTGAAGACCAGGTTGCCGTGGCGGTCGCCCCGGGCCGCGCGGACCAGGGCGAAGTCGGTGCGGATGCCGCGCTCCAGCACGTACCGCGTGCCGTCGAACTCCCGGACCTCCTTGGGCGGTGACGCCAGCGCGACCCCGCCCTGCCCGTCGTAGCGCCACGGCAGTCCGCCGTCGGCGACCTGGGTGCCCACCCCCGCGGGCGTGTAGAACGCGGGGATCCCGGCGCCCCCGGCCCGCAGCCGCTCGGCCAGCGTGCCCTGCGGGATCAGCTCCACCTCCAGCTCCCCGGCCAGGTACTGCCGGGCGAACTCCTTGTTGGCGCCGATGTAGGAGCCCGTCACCCGGGCGATCCGGCCGGCGGCCAGCAGGACGGCGAGCCCCGACTCCATGGCCCCGCAGTTGTTGGAGACCACCGACAGAGCGGACACCCGGCGCTCGTACAGCGCCTGGATGAGCACGTTCGGCACGCCGCTGAGCCCGAAGCCGCCCACCGCGAGCGACGCGCCGTCCGGCACGTCGGCCACGGCCTCCAGGGCCGTGGCGACCACCTTGTCCATCCGAGAAGCCCTCTCTTCCGCGCCGCCCGACGCCACTTAGTCAGGGCACTGAGTATTCGGCGAGCCGTTCCTCACGCTGCCACCGGGACCGCGAGGGCGTCAAGGGCCCGACCGGCAGGGCTTCGAGACGGAAGACACATACGTGGCGGGCCGACTATTGTTCAGTGCACCGACGAAATCGACCGAGGGGTGCACATGGCGGCCGCGGACCTCACCACCCACCCCGGGCACCTCGCCCGACGGCTCCAGCAGGCACACCATCTGCTGTGGACCACGATGGTGTCCGAGGAGATCACCTCGCCCCAGTACGCGGTCCTCAACACGCTCGTCGACGAGCCCGGCCTCGACCAGCGCACGGTGGGGGAGCGGGTGGGTCTCGACCGGTCCACCATCGCCGAGGTGATCGGCCGGCTCGGGCGGCGCGGGCTGCTCGACAAGGTGCGCGACCCGCAGGACGGCCGCCGCTCCCTGCTGCGCCTGACGGACGAGGGGGCGCGCACCCACCGCAGGCTGACCGTGCGCACCGCCCGGATGAACCAGGTCTTCCTCGCCCCGCTGGCCGCCGAGGAGCGCACGGTGTTCCTCGACCTCCTGCGGCGGGTGGCGGACGCGGCCGAGGAACTGCGCCACCCCGGGGAGCCCGCGGCGCTTCCCCGCTGAGGGGGGGCGGGTCAGGAGGCCTTGGCGTACACCACCCACACCTGGCCCTTCGCGAAGTTCACCGGGGAGCCGTCGCCGGTGGTGAAGGCGGTGCCGTCGGTGGCCTTCGCGCGCTTCCAGTCCACGTCCCAGGCCCGCCCGTCGCGCAGCACGGTCGCCTTCCCGGAGCCCACCGTCTCGGTGTACGGCGAGTTGTTCCCGAGGAAGTCCCGGAAGCCGGACTCGCGGATCTTCACGTACTGCACGACGACGGTCGCCGCCGCCATCCGCTCACCGCCGGCCGAGGTGGCGGGGGCGCCGTCCATGCCGACCAGCCAGCGGTCGCGTGCCTCGGACCAGGTGAAGGTGAAGCGGGCCGCCGGGTAGCGCACCGTCCGCGAGGCCGTCGCCGTGCCGCCCGCCGGGGCCGAGCCGTAGCGGAAGCCGGTGGTCAGCGCTGCCCGGCCCGGAGCCTCGGGCACGATCCGCCCGGGCCGCAGGTAGAGGTTGTGCGGGGCGGCCCGGTCGCTGCCGCGGTGGAAGGCGTCCGGGGCGTCGGACGGGGTCACCGGCCGCAGCGGCGCGTCGTCGATCAGCGGCAGGAGCTTCTGCTGCGCCCCGGAGAACACCAGCGTGGGCCGGTGGAACTGGCGCAGCAGTTCCAGGTCGGACTCACGGGCGCTGCGCACCGGGCCCACGGTCTGCGGCACCCGCGTGGCGTACACCGCCATAAGCCGGCTCAGCCCGCCCTCGACCTGCTCCACGTACACCACGTCCGCGGCGTCGACGCCCGTGTGCGGACGTGCCGCGCGCGCGTTGTCGAGCTTGACGGCGAGCGCGGCGGGACCCCTCGCCGAGGGGGAGGTCTCCCGCTGCGAGGCACGGGACGAACCCCGTCCGTCGTCGGGAGCGCCGTTGCCGCCGGTGCACCCCGCGGCCAGGGCGGCCGTCACCGTGACGGCCAGCAGTGTCGCCGTCGCCGTGGTGCGCCGTCCGCGCACCCCTCGTCCCATGCCCACCGTCGCCACCGCGCCCCTGTCATCGATGTGTCTTGATTGTGCGCTTATCTGACCATCTACGACCAGACCCGATCATTCAGGGCGGGACGGTGTCCCGGCCGCGTCCGTCGATCGGCGCAACGGTTCAGCGCGGGGCATCCGGGTACCCGGGACCCGCCGACCGACCGACGCGCACGCCGACGGAGGGAGCGCGCAGCGATGAGGGCAGTGACCTGGCAGGGCAAGCGGGACGTGCGGGTGGAGAACGTGCCCGATCCGAGCATTCAGGAACCGACGGACGCGATCATCCGCATCACCTCCAGTGGCCTGTGCGGATCCGACCTGCACCTGTACGAGGTGCTCACGCCGTTCATGACCCCCGGCGACATCCTCGGCCACGAACCCATGGGCATCGTCGAGGAGGTCGGCGCGGGCGTCCCGGACCTCCAGGTGGGGGACCGGGTCGTCGTCCCGTTCCAGATCGCCTGCGGCAACTGCTGGATGTGCCTGACCGGCCTGCCCACCCAGTGCGAGACCACCCAGGTCACCGGGGAGGGCATGGGCGCCGCCCTGTTCGGCTACACCCGCCTGTACGGCGCGGTGCCGGGCGCCCAGGCCGAGTACCTGCGCGTCCCGCAGGCCCAGTTCGGCCCGATCAAGGTCCCCGAGGGGCCGCCCGACGACCGGTTCGTCTACCTCTCCGACGTGCTGCCCACCGCCTGGCAGGCCGTCGCCTACGCCGACGTGCCGCAGGGCGGCAGCATCGCCGTGCTGGGCCTCGGGCCCATCGGCGACATGGCCTGCCGGGTCGCCCAGGTCAAGGGCGCCGGGCGGGTCTTCGGCGTGGACCTGGTGCCGGAACGGCTGGCCCGGGCCAAGGCGCGCGGGGTGGAGACCTTCGACCTCAGGTCCTTCGACGACGAGAAGGAACTCGTCGCGGCGATCCGCGACGAGACCGACGGCCGCGGCCCGGACGCCGTGATCGACGCCGTCGGCACCGAGGCCCACGGCAGCGCGGTGGCCCGCCTGGTGCAGAACACCGCCGCCCTGCTGCCGCGCAAGCTGAGCGGCCCGATGTCCGAGCGGTTCAGCGTCGACCGGCTCGCCGCCCTCTACACGGCCATCGACCTGGTGCGCCGCGGCGGCACCATCTCGCTCTCCGGCGTCTACGGCGGCATGGCCGACCCGATGCCGATGCTCACCCTGTTCGACAAGCAGGTGCAGATGCGGATGGGGCAGGCCAACGTGCGCCGCTGGAGCGACGAGATCATCCCGTACCTGACCGACGAGGACCCGCTCGGCGTGGACGACTTCGCCACCCACCGCGTGCCCCTGTCGGAGGCGCCGCACGCGTACGAGATGTTCCAGCGCAAGCAGGACGGCGCGGTCAAGATCCTGATGCAGCCCTGAGCGGCCAGGGTCACGGGTGCCGGAACCGCCCGGGCCGCGACGCGGGCCGCCCGCGCCGGGAGCGCCCGAGCTCCTCCGGCCGGCGGCCTCACGTGCCGAGGATCTCCGCCAGGTCGTAGCGGACCGGCTCCTCCAACTGCGCGTACGTGCAGCTCTCGGGGGTCCGGTCCGGGCGCCAGCGGCGGAAACGGGCGGTGTGCCGGAAGCGCTGCCCGTTCTCCATGTGGTCGTACGCCACCTCGGCCACCCGCTCCGGCCTGAGCGGCACCCAGGACAGGTCCTTCCGGCCCGACCAGCGGCTCGGCGCCCCCGGCAGCCGGGCCGTCTCGTGGGCGGCCTCCTCGGACCAGGCCGCCCACGGGTGTCCGGAGACGTCGTCCATGCGCAGCGGCTCCAGCTCCGTCACCAGTTCCGCCCGCCGCTTCATCGTGAAGGCCGCGGACACGCCCACGTGCTGCAGCGCGCCCCGGTCGTCGTACAGGCCGAGCAGCAGCGAGCCCACCACCGGGCCGCTCTTGTGCAGCCGGTACCCGGCGACCACGACGTCCGCCGTCCGCTCGTGCTTGATCTTGAACATGGCCCGTTCGTCCGGACGGTAGCGCCCGGCCGGCGGCTTGGCGACGACACCGTCCAGCCCCGCCCCCTCGTACTGCTCGAACCACTGCCGCGCCACCTCGATGTCCGTGGTCGCCGGAGCCAGGTGCACCGGCGCCGTCACCCCGGACAGCGCCTGGGCCAGCCGCTCCCGCCGCTCGGTCAGCGGGGCGCCCATCAGCGACGCGTCCCCGAGGGCGAGCAGGTCGAACGCCACCAGGGAGGCCGGCGTCCGCTCGGCCAGGGTCCGCACCCGCGAGTCCGCCGGATGGATCCGCTCCGACAGCGCGTCGAAGTCCAGGTGCCCCTCGCGCGCGATCACGATCTCCCCGTCCACCACGCACCGCTCGGGCAACCGCTCCCGCACGGCCGCCACCAGCTCGGGGAAGTACCTGGTCAGCGGCTTTCCCGTGCGACTTCCCAGCTCGACCTCGTCCCCGTCGCGGAACACGATCGCCCGGAACCCGTCCCACTTCGCCTCGTAGTGCATGCCCGCGGGGATCGCCGCCACGGACTTGGCGAGCATCGGCAGCACAGGGGGCATCACCGGCAGATCCATGGCTCGATTCTGCGCGCACCCGCAGCGATCTGCCCGATGTGCGAGGTATGCGGGCTACGCCTACCGTGACGGACATGGGTGACGCGGTGGAACTGGAGGTGGACGGCCGGACCGTACGGCTGTCCAGCCCGGACAAGGTCTTCTTCCCGGAGCGCGGTTTCACCAAGCTGGACCTCGCCCGCTACTACATCGCCGTCGGCCCCGGCATCCTGCGCGCCCTGCGCGACCGGCCGACCACCCTGGAGCGCTACCCCGAGGGCGTGGCGGGTGAGAACTTCTTCCAGAAGCGGGCGCCGAAGAACATGCCCGACTGGATCCCGACCGCGCACATCACCTTCCCCAGCGGCCGCAGCGCCGACGAGATGTGCCCGACCGAGGTCGGCGCGGTGGTGTGGGCCGCCCAGTTCGGCACCCTCACCTTCCACCCCTGGCCGGTCCGGCGCGACGACGTCGACCGCCCCGACGAACTGCGCATCGACCTCGACCCGCAGCCCGGCACCGACTACGACGACGCCGCCCGCGCCGCACACGAACTACGGGCCGTGCTCGACGAGTTCGGCGGGCTGCGCGGCTTCCCCAAGACCTCCGGAGGCCGGGGCCTGCACGTGTTCGTGCCCATCGAGCCGCGCTGGACCTTCACCCAGGTCAGGCGCGCCGCCATCGCCGTCGGCCGGGAGATGGAACGGCGGATGCCCGAGCAGGTCACCATCAAGTGGTGGAAGGAGGAGCGCGGCGAGCGCATCTTCCTCGACTACAACCAGACGGCCCGCGACCGCACGATCGCCTCCGCCTACTCGGTGCGGCCCCGCCCGCACGCCCCCGTCTCCGCACCGCTGCGCTGGGAGGAGGTCGGGGTCGCGCACCCGCGGGACTTCGATCTCGCGACCATGCCCGCGCGCTTCGCCGAACTCGGCGACGTGCACGCGGACATGGACGACCACCGCTATTCGCTGGAGGCCCTGCTCGACCTCGCCCGCCGTGACGAACACGACCACGGTCTCGGCGACCTGCCGTACCCGCCCGAGTATCCGAAGATGCCGGGAGAACCCAGACGGGTACAGCCGAGCAGGGCCCGCAAACAGGCGCCTCCTACAATTCCTTGATCCGGACGTCGCGGAACGAGACCACGTCCGTGGTGCCGTGCACCTGGAGCCCGATGTAGCCGGAGGAGAAGCGCCGCCCGTCCGTGCCCGGGTCGTCCGAGCGCGGGGGAGTGAACTCCTGGCCGCCGGTGTTGTCGAACTCGTTGATCAGCACGCCGTTGCGGAAGACCGAGTAGTGCTGGCCCTCCACGCGGATCTCGTAGTCGTTCCAGGTGCCCTTCTGCGTCACGCCCGCGCCGGCCAGGCCCACGCGGTCGAAACCGTAGATCGAGCCCGTCTTGTACATGTCGCCGTCGGGCCGGTCGAACACCTGCACCTCGTGCCCGTACTTGATGGCGACCCACTCCGGGCGCGACTCCTCCGGGTGGTCGTGGACCCAGGGGAAGCGGACGAAGACACCCGAGTTGGTGTTGCCGGTGCCGGGCGCGTCGTCACGCCACTGCAGCTTCAGCGAGAAGTCGCCGTACTTGCGCTGCGGGAACCACAGCATGCCCATGCCCGGCGTGGTGGTGCTGGAGGTGATCGTCCCGTCCGGGTTCAGCCCGAACGAACCGCCGCCCACGTGCTGCCACTTGGCCAGGGACTCCGCGCTGCCGTCGAAGAGCGACCGGTAGCCCTCGGTCTGCCCCGGCTTGCCGATGCCCGACTGGCGGGCCGCCTTGCGGACGGCGCTGTACTCGCGCTGGTCGATCACGCCTTCCTTCAGCAGCGCGTCCAGGACGGACGTGACGTGCTTGAGGAACAACGCGTGGGACGTCCACTCCTTCTCGTCCTCGATCAGCTCGCCGATCCGGCACCGGTTGTCGGTGACCCGGTTGCGCACCCCCGAGTCGACCGTGCCGACGAACACCGTCAGCCGCTCGTCGTACTCCGGGCAGTTCGGCGCCGGGACCCCGCCGGAGACGACCGTGAAGGTCACGGTGCGGGCCGCCGAGGTGTTGCCGGCCTTGTCGGTCGCCCGGTACGCCACGGTGTGCGCACCGGCCCGGTCCACCACCACCGGCGCCGAGTAGGCCAGGTACGGCCCGCCGTCCAGCGAGTACTCGATCCGCTCGACGCCCGAGCCGTGCGCGTCGGTCGCCGTGACGGTCACCCGGGCGCTGTTGACGTACGCCCCGGCGGAGTTCCTCGTGCCCTCCACGGTCACGCCCGTCACCGGCGGGGTGGTGTCCTGCGGCGGCGCCGCGACGACCGTGAACCGCACGTTCTTCTCCGCCGCCACGTTGCCCGCCTTGTCGGTGGCGCGGTAGCGGACGGTGTGCTCGCCCACCTGGTGCACCATCACGGGCGCGGTGTACGGCTGCCAGGCGCCGGAGCCGATCGCGTACTCGATCGTGTTGACCCCGGAGCCGGTGTCGGACGCGGAGACGGTGACCGTCGCCATGTCGACGTACGCCCCGTCCGCGTTCCGCTCGCCGGTCACCGTCGCCGAGGTCTCCGGCGCGGTGGTGTCGTCCGACTGCGGTGCCACGACCGTGAACGCGGCGCTCTTCTCGGCGGAGACGTTGCCCGCCTTGTCGAACGCCCGGTAGCGCACCGTGTGGTCACCGACCTGGTCGACGACGACCGGCGCGGTGTACGGCTGCCAGGCGCCCGTGGCGCCGAGCGCGTACTCGATCCGGTCGACACCGGAGCCGCCCTCGTCGGTGGCGTGCAGCGCCACGCTCGCGGAGCCGACGTACTGGCCCTGCGTGTTCTGCGTGCCGCTGACGTGCGCCGACGCCTCGGGCGCGGTGGTGTCCTCGCCGGTGCCCTCGGTCACCGTGAGGATGCCCTGCATCTGGCCGTGGCCGGGGATGGTGCAGTGGTAGAAGTACCGGCCGGGCGTGAGCGTGACCTGGGCGGTGTGCTTGCCGCCCTGGGCGTCGTTGGGATTGGCCAGAAGGTTCAGCTGCACATCGCTGTTGAACTCGGGGTCGCTCGTCACGAACGTCAGCGTGTGCGGCATGCCGGTGGTGTTGCCGGTGGCCGCGCTGTTCTCGAAGACGATCGTGGCCTGGCCGGCGACCGCCGTCTTCGGCGCCGACAGGTACTTGTCGATGTCGTTGCCGGCCGTCCAGGTGAGCACCTGTTCGGCGGCCGGCGCCTGTGCCTGCCCGGCCGCGGGCATCGCCTGCAGGCCGAGCATCACGAGCAGGGCGGCCAGCAGGGCGGCCCAGACTCTCCGGTGCGGTAGGTGCCGTGTCACTCGGTCCCCCTCGCCAGCTGACCGGCGGCCGGGGTCGGCCCGCCGCCCTTGTAGACGACGCGCCACAGGGCCGACTTGGAGTCCGAGGTGAAGAAGCCGCGGCCGTAGTCGAGGACGTACAGCGCGCCGTCCGGACCGAACTTCCAGTCCATCAGGTTCTTGATGCCGTCGTTGCCGATCGGCACGATCTTCTTCAGCGACTCCGCGTGCACCGGCAGACCGCCGTCTCCTTGCGTCTTCGGGTCCATCAGCACCGCGTGGCGCGGCTGGTCGGCGTCGTAGAAGTCACCGACGAACCACTTGCCGTCCCAGTAGGCCGGCCACTTCACGGTGCTGTCGGCCGCGACCGCGTCGGACCGGTACACCGGCCCGTTCATCGCCGCCTGCCCGCCGCCCTTGAGCCAGGGCAGCCTGTACGTGGCCTCCTCCGGCTTGTACGACGGGACGCCGTTCGCGTCCCGCGGGTAGTCCGGCGCGCCGCCCGAGGGTGAGTACCAGATGTTGTTGCCGGTCACCGGCGGCAGGTTGACCAGGCCGTCGTTGTTCGGCGACTCGTTCTTCGGGTGGCCGCAGTCGTACCAGCCCAGCGGCTTGGACGGGTCCGGCAGGTTGCGGTCCCGGTAGGGCTGCTTGTTGCCCATGCAGTA
Source organism: Streptomyces sp. NPDC085931 (assembly GCF_044540565.1). Taxonomy (NCBI): domain Bacteria; kingdom Bacillati; phylum Actinomycetota; class Actinomycetes; order Kitasatosporales; family Streptomycetaceae; genus Streptomyces; species Streptomyces sp. NPDC085931. The sequence goes on along the minus strand of NZ_JBITSK010000001.1, from coordinate 6,231 downwards.
CGGCCAGCCGCGGTTGCTCGCCTTGGTGATGGCCGCGAAGGTGTCGTACTTGGCCGGGCCCCAGGTGGTCGACGGCGCGCCCGCGTCCGGTCCCACCCAGCCCGCGTAGAGCACGTCGGTCGACTTGTCGACGAAGATGCGCGCCGGGTTGCGCACGCCCATCACATAGATCTCGCCGCGCGTCTTGCCGCCGCCCTCGTCGGTCTCCTTGCCGGTGAAGAGGTTCCCCTCGGGCAGCGTGTACGTGCCGTCCGGCTCCGGGTGGATGCGCAGGATCTTGCCGTTGAGGTTGTTGGTGTTGCCGGCGGTGCGGCGCGCGTCCGCGAACGAGACGCCCTTGTAGTTCGGTTCGGGGTTGTTGCCCGAGTAACCGCCGCTGAAGCCGCTGGAGTTGTTGTCACCGGTGGCGATGTACAGGTTGCCCTTGGAGTCCCAGGCCAGCCCGCCGCCCGCGTGGCAGCAACTGTGGATCTGCACCGGCCACTTCAGCAGGACCTTCTCACTGGCGAGGTCCAGCTTGTTCGTGGCCTGGTCGAGCGTGAACCGGGAGACCCGCCGCTCCGCCATGCGCGTCTCGCGGTTGATCCGCTCGTGCGGCGTGTAGTGCAGGTACACCCACCCGTTCTGTGCGAACTCCGGGTCCAGTTCGATGCCGAGCAGGCCCTCCTCGACCTTGACCAGTTCGTCGCCGCCGCCCTTGTTGCCGAAGACGGTCAGCGCGCCGGCCAGGGTGACCTGCTTGGTCTTCGGGTCGTAGACGTGGATCTCGCCCTTGCCCTTGCCGATGTCCGGGTTGTTCCAGTCGGTGATCACCGGCTGCGAGGAGTCGGCACCGCCGCGGCCGATGTAGAAGACGCGGCCGTCGGGGGCGGTGACCAGCCCGTGCGGCTCGCCGATCTGGTCGTTCTGCCCCGGCTGGTTGGGCTTGGTCAGCCGCTCCGCCGCGTAGTTGGCGTTGATGGCCGCTTTGCAGTCGGCCTGTTCCAGCCGGGTCGTCCACATCAGCGCGCCGCGCAGATGGGCCCGGAAGTCGGTCTCGTCGTACGACGAGACCGTGCCGCCCATGCCCGTGTAGAAGGAGCGGCCGCCGTCGTAGTCCCGGCACCAGCTGACCGGGTGGTCCGAGCCGTTGGCGCCGGTGCCCGGCTGGTACGTCGACTCCCGTACCCGGGCCACCGTGTGGACCTCTCCGGAGGGGTTCTTCACCCAGTTCAGCCACTTGTCCGGGCGTTTCCACTGCACCGGCAGGTCCTTGGTCGCCGGGTGCCGGCGGTCGCCGACCTCCACGGTCGCCCGCTGCACGGCCGTGGGACTCGACGCGGCCGGCCGGGCGCCCACCAGACCGGTGAACCAGTCCGAGTACGGCTCCGCGCGCGCCGCGTCATGGATGCCGACGAACCCGCCGCCGGCCTCCATGTACGCCTCCAGGCCCGCCTCCTGCTCCGGGTCCAGGACGTCGCCTCCGCCGGTCAGGAACACGACGGCGTTGAAGCGGCCCAGTCTCGTGTCGTCGGTGAACACCGAGGCGTCGCCGGTCGCCTGGACCTTGTAGCGGCGGTTCGTGGGGCCGGTCAGCCCGATGTCCTCGACGGCCTCGATCGCGGCGTTCACGAGCGGGGACTCCTCCCCGGCCGCGGAACCGTGGAAGACCAGTACCCGTACGTTCGCGCCGCCCGGCGGCGACTTGATCGACATCGTTGTCAAGGGTGGTTCCGGATACGGACGAGCACTCGCGGCGGGCCCCGACAGCAGCCCGGCGGTCACGACCCCGGCGGCCACCGAGGCCGCCCAGACGCGTCTTCTCCTGCTCAGCCCTCGTAAGTGCATGGGCACCTCCTCGGTCACAGCGACACCGCCAAGGAAGCTAAACCCCTTTGCCCATCACGCCAATAGCTATGACCGGGATGGCACCAACTTTGTCTTGAGTGTGGATAAACGGCAGCGCGGCCGGTACCGTCTCACCGGTTCATCACAGGTACGCCTCCGTAAGAGCCTTACCAGGGTGGGGAGTTCCGCATGGACAGACGCAGCTTCAACCGGCGCGTGCTGCTGGGCGGCGCGGCCGTCGCGACATCGTTGTCCGTGGCGCCGGAGGCCATCAGCGCCGACGGACCGGTGAAGACGGCACCCGCCGGGGGCGAGGTGAAGCGCATCAGGATGTACGCCGAGAAGCTGGCGGACGGGCAGATGGGCTACGGCCTGGAGAAGGGCAAGGCCACGGTCCCCGGCCCGCTGATCGAGCTGAACGAGGGCGACACCCTGCACGTCGAGTTCGAGAACACCATGGACGTGCCGGTCAGCCTGCACGTGCACGGCCTGGACTACGAGATCACCAGTGACGGCACGAAACTGAACCGCAGTCACGTCGAACCGGGCGGCACCCGCACCTACACTTGGCGCACCCACGCCCCGGGCCGGCGCAAGGACGGCACCTGGCGGGCGGGCAGCGCGGGCTACTGGCACTACCACGACCACGTCGTCGGCACCGAACACGGCACCGTGGGGCTGCAGAAGGGCCTGTTCGGGCCGGTCATCGTGCGCCGCAAGGGCGACGTCCTGCCCGACCGCACGCACACGGTCGTCTTCAACGACATGCGCATCAACAACCAGGCGCCGCACTCCGGGCCGAACTTCGAGGCCACGGTGGGCGACCGGGTCGAGTTCATCGTGATCACGCACGGCGAGTTCTACCACACGTTCCACATGCACGGTCACCGCTGGGCGGACAACCGCACCGGCATGCTGACCGGCCCCGACGACCCCAGCCAGGTCATCGACAACAAGATCACCGGACCGGCCGACTCCTTCGGCTTCCAGGTGATCGCGGGGGAGGGGGTGGGGGCCGGCGCCTGGATGTACCACTGCCATGTGCAGAGCCACTCCGACATGGGGATGGTGGGCCTGTTCCTGGTGAAGAAGCCCGACGGGACGATCCCCGGCTACGACCCGCACGAGCACCACGAGGGGCACGAGGGGCACGAGGAGGAGCCGGCGGACGGCGGACACGAGCACTGACGGACGCGCGGACGGACGCGCGAGGACTTCACTCGGGGGCGAGAGCGCTCTCACCCGGCGGTGCGGCCAGGGCTATCCTGATCCGCAGCCGCAGGTGAGGAGCCCCGAAGTGACCGACACAGCGCCGCGTCCCACCCTGGAGGCCGTGGCCGCCCGGGCCGGTGTCTCGCGGGCCACCGTCTCGCGCGTGGTCAACGGCGGGGACGGGGTGCGCGACGTCCTCGTCGAGCGGGTCCGCAAGGCCGTGGAGGAACTCGGCTACGTGCCCAACCAGGCCGCCCGCTCCCTGGTGACCCGGCGGCACGACGCGGTCGCCGTGATCGTCGCCGAGCCGGAGAGCCGCGTCTTCGCCGACCCGTTCTTCGCGCTCCAGTTGCGCGGCATCAGCAAGGAGCTCACGGCCCACGACAACCAGCTGGTGCTGCTCCTCACCGAGGGCCGCGACGACCACGCCCGGGTCGCCCGATACCTCGCCGGCGGCCACGTCGACGGTGCCCTCGTCTTCTCGCTCCACCTCGACGACCCGTTGCCGGAGCTGATCCAGCGGGCGGGCGTCCCGACGGTCTTCGGGGGGCGGCCCGGCTGGAGCGACGGCCGGAGCGACGTGGTCTACGTCGACAGCGACAACCGCGGCGGAGCCCGCGACGCCGTCCGCCACCTGGCCGGCCTCGGCCGCACCCGGATCGCGCACATCACCGGCGCCCTGGACCAGACGTCGGCCGTGGACCGCCTGGACGGCTACCGGGACGTCATGGCGGACGCCGACCCGCGGCTGATCGCCGAGGCCGACTTCACCCCGGCCGGGGGCGAACGGGCGATGCGCGAACTCCTCGAGCGCTGTCCCGACCTGGACGCGGTGTTCGCCGCGAACGACCTCACGGCCTCCGGCGCGCTGCGCGTCCTGCGCGAGACCGGCCGCCGCGTCCCGGACGACGTGGCCGTGATCGGCTTCGACGACATGCAGCCCGTCGCCGAGCAGACCGACCCGCCCCTCACCACGGTCCGCCAGGACATCGAGGAGATGGGCCGCCTCATGGCCCGCCTCCTGCTCCACGGCCTCGACCGCGCCCACCCCGACGAGACGGTCGCCACCCCACCGTCGAGCGTGGTACTGCCGACGACGCTGGTGCGGCGGGCATCGGCCTAGAGGGAGCGGGTCCCCACGCTCCGGACTGCCGGACCGCGGGACTGCCGGACAGTGGGACTACAAGGCCTGGTCTCGCCGTGGTTCGGGGCGGATCACGGCGAAGCGGGCGCCGTAGGGGTCGGTGAGTCTGGCGACGCGGCCGACGTCGGGCAGGTCCGCGGCGGGCATGCGCAGGGTGCCGCCGTGTTCCTGGGCGACGGCGGCGACGGCGTCGGGATCGGCGACCTCGAAGTAGGGCAGCCAATGGGGCTCGTGCTCGGCCGGGTCCTCGGCGAGGGGCACGACCGCGCCGAACATGGCGTCCTCGTCCTCCCCGGCGGGGCCGAACGTGGTGTACGTGCTGCCGTGCAGGTCGACGCCGTAGGTCTCCAGGCCCAGCACCGAGTGGTAGAACGCGGCGGCGGCCGGGACGTCCGCCGTGTACAGCTCGGCCCAGCACAGCGAGCCGGGTTCCGCGACGACGTCCAGGCCCCGGGTCCGGCCCGGCTGCCACAGGCCGAACGGCACCCCGGCCTGGTCGGCGAGGATCGCCGTCCGGCCCAGGTCCTGGACGTCCATGGGCGGCAGCAGCACCGAGCCGCGCGCCTGCCGGGCCGCTTCGGCGGTGGCGTCCGCGTCCGGCGTCTGGAAGTACACCGTCCAGGAGGGCGGGCCCTGCTCCGGCGTGGTCCGCATGCCGCCGGCGACGGTCCGGCCGCCGAGCTGGAAGAGGCCGTACCCGCCGACCTCGGGCCCGCCCGGCTGAAACCGCCAGCCGAACAGGGCTTCGTAGAAGACCGCCGCGCCGTCGATGTCGGGGGTGGCGAGATCGATCCAGTTCGGAGCGCCGCTGACATAACGGGTGGTGAGCATCCTCGCCCTCCTCGCACAGGGGACCGTTCGGCCGCTCTGCAGAGTCTCGCACCGCCGGAGGGCGGGCGCGGGGTCGCCGCGCGGCCGGACGCGTCCGTCTCCTTTCGTGTGCCGCCGCGCGCCGCCGTGCGTCTGCGGCCCCGGCGGGCGACGATCGACCACGGTCGCGGGTCCGTGAACGCCGTGTTGATCGCGCGTTGATCGAACGTTTTGCAGCGGCCGGGACGCTGCTGCCCATGCACATCGACACGATCACCTCGCCCGAACTCGCCTGGCAGCAGGAAGCGTTGTGCGCGCAGACCGGGGCGGAGTTCTTCTTCCCGGAGCCCGGCAGTTCGGTGCGGGAGGCGAAGCGGATCTGCGGTCTGTGCCCGATCCGCACGGCCTGCCTGGAGTACGCGCTCGACCACGACGAGCGCTTCGGTGTCTGGGGCGGGATGTCGGAGAAGGAACGGCTGGAACTCCGCCGGGCATCACGCTGAGGGCGCGGACAGCACCGAAGCGCGGACAGCACCGAAGCGCCGAGATGACCGAAGCGCCGAGATGACCGGCCGCACCGACGGCACGGACCGCATCGGCGGCATCGGCCGCACGGCTGGGCCCCCGCTGCGCCGAGGACCGTGCGCGCCGCTCGCCCGCGCCACGTCCTGCGGCCCGGTTCGCTCCGCTCCGCGCGTCCTGCGCCGCACGGGTCACCCGCGCCGCTCCGCCTTGCCCAGCTTCGCTCCGCGGGTCCCACGTCCCGCGTCATGCCAGCCACGCGCTCCGCGCCCTGTTTCCCGCGTTCGCTCCGCGTGTCCCGCGCCGCGCCGGTCGTCCGCGCCGGCCTGCGTCCCGGTTCGCTCCGCGCAGCACGGGATCGCCCCGCGGCGTACCGCCTTGCTCCGCACCGCTCGCCCCCGCCGCCCTGCGTGTCCCCCGGTTCGCCGGCTCCTGCCGCGCCGACCCGCGCGTTCCGTGCCGGGCCCGCCGTCCGTGTCGCTCCGTCTGTCGCCGGTTCGCCTCGCGTGTCCTACTCCGCACCGGCCGCCCGCCCGCCCCGAGTTCATCCCGCGCGCCCCGCTGCGCTGCGGGGGGGGCGGACAGCCCGGGGCCCCCGCCCCCCCCCCCCGGCCGGGGCCCCGGGGGGGGGGGGGGCGCCCGCGCGGGCGCCCCCCGCGGCGCGGGGGGGGGGCCCCGGGGCGGGGGGCAGCGCCCCCCCGCGGGCCCCGGCCCCC